>CAZHPN010000157.1:0-14423 GCA_964534375.1 uncultured bacterium
CTAAGTATGCGAATTTACAGAATCACGACCCCTGAACTGGCGAAGTTGGGCTAGGCGTCGAAATCGACGCCGGATTTTGTGGCGTTCGATCCAGGCTTGCGGTCGCTTGACTTACCCAGGCCTGCATTCAATATTCTGGCAATAACTCGGAGGGCGCAATGACAAAGCGCTGGCGCATGTGGGGGATATTTTTTGCGGTTCTGTGCCTGGCGGAGCCCGCCGCGGCGGGAACGACGCTGGTTCTACAGAACGGCAAGTCGATCGACGTCGACGGCCAAGTGATCTTCGACGGGCGGGCGTTCACGTTGCCCGGCGGCCAGCGGTTCAACCGCGACGCGGTGACCGAGATCGACGTCGGCGCGCTGCACACGCCCGGCGCGTCGACCTGGTCGTACGATCGGGAACGCTACGAGAAATTGTTCGCCAAAGGCCGGGCCATGGCCGCGCGCCATCCGAATCGCGACGGCGTGATTCTCGAAGACCTGGGCGTGTTTCGCCTCGAAGCCGACGGCAATAACAGCTATCGCTACCGCTTTTCGGGCCTGGTCGTGAAAGACGACGCCAAGCATTGGGGCCAGGTGGAATGGGGCTTCGACACGACCCGCCAGCGGCTGGAAGGCCCGTACGGCGTCGTCATTCATCCGGACGGCAGTTTCGCGATTGCCGGCGACGCCGATCGCAAGACGATCTCGCCGTATCACGGGGCGCAATTTTTCGACCGCTACGAGGTGACGACCCTGACGATTCCAGACGTGCGCGTCGGCGACATCGTCGAATATTGGTATACGTCGGAAGAATTCCGGCCGCCCGATCCGGACTTCTTCTTCCCGTCGTACCTGTTTCAAAGCCCCGAACCCGTGCTGCGGTCGCGGATCGAAATCCGGATTCCGCCCGGCAAGCAGCTTTATTACGAAACGAAAAATATGCCGGCGGAGCAGGCGCAGCCGGCGATCCGCCGCGACGCCGACGGCGGCCAGACCTACGTCTGGGAAATGGACGACGTGCCGCCGTTCGACGCCGAACGGGCGATGCCGGCGTATCCCGAGGTCGTGGCGTCGATGCGCGCGACCGTGCTGCCCAACTGGAACAAGATCTTCGACCGCCTGAGCGAGTTTTACCGCACGCGCATGATCGCGACCGACGCGGTGAAGGCCGCGACGGCGGCGGCAATCGGCGACGCGACGCCGGTCGAAGACAAAATCGCGCGCATCTACCAATACGTGCAGCGCAAGATTCGTTACATCTCGATCAAGACCGACGTCGCCACCGATTTCACCGGACACCCGGCCGAGGTGACGTTGGCCAACGGCTACGGCGACTGCACGGACAAGGCGATTCTGCTGGCGACCATGCTCGGGGTCGTCGGCGTCGAGGCGCATCCGATCATCTTGCAGACCTTCGGCGGCCGGCGCGACCAGTATGCGATTCCCAACGTCGGCGGCGACCACGCCATCGACGCCGTGTTTCTCAACGGCCGGCGGTTCTTCCTCGACGGCACGGCCGAGACCTACAAGTATCCCGCCTTTCGCTTCGACGACTACGGCCGGCCGTATGTCGACGCGCTAGGCCGCACGGTCGGCTTCATCGACCGGCCGCCGCCGGGCGCCGATTCGGTCCGGCAGGAGTTCTCGTTGACGTTCGACGACCGTGGCGCAATCCGCGGCGCGCGAGTCAGCGAGGTGACCGGCGGCCTCGAGGCGATGACCCGGCAGGAATTGGAAGGCGTCGACCCCAAAGAGCGAAAGACTTCGCTGCAGCAGCAGCTTCTCGGCTACGGCGCCAACGCCCGGCTCGTGGATTACAAAGACGAGAACGTGAACGAGATGAGCAAGCCGCTGCACATGACCGTGGCTTTCACCGCGGACCGCGTCGCGAAGCCGGTCGGCGATCTGTGGTTGATCGACCTGCCGGGGTTGCCCAGCCGCAACAACGCCATCGACCTCGACGCGCGCAAGACCGATATGTTGTCGCCGCTGAACATCGGCGCGCACGCCGTTTATCGGGTGACGTTGCCGGCTGGCTGGCGGATCGCCGACCTGCCGGCGCCGCTGAAGATCGACAACCGGTGGATGTACTTCGACGGCCGTTACGAAAAAACGGCGGACGGCTTCGTGCTCCGCTACGACATCGTCGATCGGGCCGCCGAAGTAATGCCGGCCGATTACCCGGCCGTGCGCGCCAATGTGATCGAGGTGGAGACCTTCTTCGGCCGCCGGGCCTTTGCGCGGGAGGCGACGCGATGAAACGCGGCATTTTGTTGCTCTTCGTGTTCGCGTTCGTGGCGGCCGGCTGCGCCGCCGTCAATCTGCGGCCCGACCCGGCCTGCCCCGACAACCTCGTGCTGCAAAACGGCGAGGAACTGCCCGGCCGGCTGGCGGGCATGGAAAATGGCGCGTTCCGTTACGAATTGCTCAACGGTGAAATGCGCCTATACCCCGCCGCCGACGTGCTGCGCGTCGATCTGGGCCGCCGGGTCGGCGATCCGCACGTCGCCAAATTAGACGACCTGCGCGACAAGGAAATCGTCGCCGCCGTCCGCGAAGCGCAGAAAAGCCCGCCCGACGCCGACTACCCGACGACGGTTGTGTTCGAAGAGCGCCGCTCGGAGTTGACCGCCGACCATCAGGTCGTCACCGTCTGGCGCCGGCTGCTGCGCATCAACAAGGAAGCCGGCCTCGGCGCCGCCAACGACTCGTTCAGCTACAACAGCCTCACTTCCTCCGCCCGCACCGATTTCGGCTACGCCATCGCGCCCGACGGCGCGGTGGCGGTGCTCTCGGCCGGTTCGGTGCGCGACAGCAGCCTGGGCGACGGCTCGCCGGACGGGAGCCAATCGCGGACCGTGCAGATCGCGGTGCCGGGCGCGCGCCCGGGCGGCTTTGTCTACTATCAATTTTCCACTCGGGAAAAGCTCGATGGCTTGCGCCAGTTCGGCCGCGAATACACGGCGGCCTACGTTGCGCCGCTGCAGCATTATCGCGAGATCATCCGCACGCCGCGGGCGACGCCGTTGCGCGTTTACGAACGCAATTTCGACGCGACCGTGACGAAAACGGACCGCATCGACGGCGGCGATCGCGTCATCGTTTACGAGGTGAAAAACCCGCCGATTCGCCAGCCCGAGCCGATGATGCCCAGTTGGAACGTGGTCGCGCCCTTCTATGTCGTCACCGCCGCCGACCAGTGGCCGGCGATCGCCGCGACGTATGAGAAGGCGCTGGCGCCGCGGCTGGCGGCCGACGAGAAGGTCGCGGCCAAGGCGCGCGAACTGACCGCCGGCAAAACCGGCCGCGCCGCGGCGGAGGCGCTGTACCGCTTCGCGCTGCGCGACGTGCGCGATACGGGCGTCTATATGTGGGACCGCGATCCGCTGCCCAAACCGCCGGCGCAAACGCTCGCCGAGCAGCGCGGCAACCAGGTCGACCGCACGGCATTGCTGTACGCGATGGCCAAGGCCGTCGGGTTGTCCGCCGATTGGCTGCTGGCCGGCGGCTGGCAGGCGCATTGGCCTTTCGCCGAGACCCCGCTGTTGCCGCGGCTCAACGCGGTGATTTTGCGCTTTGATTTCGGCGCGGGCCCGGTCTGGTGCGAATTGTCCGGCGCCGACCAGGTGTTCGGCCAATTGCCCGATTACGCGAGCGGGGCGTTTTTCCTGGACGCGGCGCACGGCGCGACCGGCGTCACGCCGCCGCAAGGGCCGCAAATCAACCACGCGCTGAATCGCTACGACGTGCAGTTGGCGGCGGACGGCGGCGCGCGCATCGTCGAAGAACAGGTGCTCAGCGGCAACAGCGCGCAATGGGTGCGCGACATGCGGCGCCTGACCGACAAGCAGTTGCACGACCGCATGGCGAGCGCCGTGCGCAATGTCGCGCCGCGCAACCAGTTGGTCGAGTTTTCGATCGACGGCATGCAGGACCTGCGCGACCCGGTGACGGTCCGGCTCGTGTCGCAATGCCCGTTGCTAACCATCGCCGGCGGCGGCCGTTATCAGATGCTGCGCCTGTTCAACGTGCAGGCGGGCGAAATGAATCGCGTGAATCCGCAACGGCAGTATCCGCTCGAGGTGGAAGGCCCGAGTTGGAACCAATTCGAATATCGCTTCCACTTGCCGCCGGGCATCACCGTGAAGCAACTGCCGCCGCCGCTCGATGCGCCGAGCCCCTGGGGGCGGACGCGCGGCGGGTGGACCCTGCAAGGCGACCTGCTGACGTTTACGCTCGAAATCGTCGTCGACAAACTGGATATGCCGGCGGCGGATTTCGAAAAGCAGCAGGAATATCTACGTCTGCGGCGTGAATTGGTCGACAAGCCCGTGTTGCTTGAGCCCGCCCGGTAGGAGAAACCGCGCCCGGCAAGCCCCGGCGGGGCCCCCAACAAAACCCACCGCCTTTTCCCACCGATTCATCGCGGCGCTATTCACCTACGCCCGTTCCGCGGGCTTCTCATCGCAGCCGGATCGCACCCCCGGCTCGATAACGATCCAATTTCGGGAAGACAAAGTTCTTATTTGCCGATGCAAAACCGCGAAAACACCGCGTCCAAAACCTGCTCGGCGGTGGTCTCGCCGATGATTTCGCCGAGGGCATCGGCGGCCTCGCGCAATTCGACGGCGGCGAGTTCCGCGCCCGCGCCGGCGAGCGCGAGACGGCGGGCCTCGGTCAGGCAGGCCTGCGCGGTTTGCACAAGCTGCCGATGTCGCACGGCGGCCAGCAACGCCTCGCCGGCCGCGGCGTCAAGGCCGAGCGCGGCGCTGAGGCGCCCGCGGAGTTCGTCTACGCCGGTTCCGTCTTTGGCGCTGACGGCGACGCCGCGCCACTCCGCGAAAGCGGCGTCGGGCGGGCGCAGGTCGGCTTTGTTCCAGACGGGGATGACGCGGGCGGCGTCGAATTCGCCGACGGTCTGGCGATCCGCGGGCGTCACGCCGACGGCGCCGTCGATCACGTAGAGGATCCAATCCGCGCCGGCGATCGCCTCGCGCGCCAACTCGACGCCCTGCCGCTCAACCTCGTTTTCCGGCCCGCGCAGACCGGCGGTGTCGATGAGCCGCAGCGGCGCGCCGGCGAGTTCGATTTCGGTTTCGATCGCGTCGCGGGTCGTGCCCGCGGTTTCGTGGACGATCGCGCGGCGGGCCCCGGCCAGCCGATTGAAGAGGCTCGACTTGCCCGCGTTCGGCCGCCCGGCGATGGCGACCGCCGCGCCCTGCGCCAGCAGGCGGGCGCGTTGGCCGCCGGCCAGCAGCGCCGCCGCGCCGGCGAGCGCCTGGTCGAGCAACGCGACGGCCGCGCGCCGATCGAGTTCGCCGAGGTCGTCGTCCGGGAAGTCGATTTCCGCCTCGAAGTGCGCCATCGCCTGCGCGAGCAGTCCGCGCAACGCGCCGACTTTTTCGGAGAGCGCGCCGGTCAGCCGGCGATACGCGGCGCGCGCCGCGGCGAGGCTTTTCGCCTCGATCAAATCGGCGACGGCCTCGGCCTGGGCCAGATCGAGCCGGCCGGCCAGAAACGCGCGGCGGGTGAACTCGCCGGGCAGCGCCGGCCGTGCTCCGGTTTCCGCGAGGGCGGTCAACAGCGCCTCGACGACCGCCGGACTGCCGTGCACGTGAAATTCCACCGTCGGCTCGCCCGCGTAGCCGGCGGGAAAGTAGACGAGCAGCGCGTCATCAAGGGGCTGGCCGGCGGCGTCGAGCGCGGCGCCGAGCAGCATCTGCCGCGGGGGCGGCGCGGCGAGCGGCCGGCGCGGGGAAAACCGTCGCCAGCCGATCGCGAGCGCGTCGGGCCCGGAAAGGCGCACGATCGCCACGCCGGCCCGCCCGCGGGCGGAGGCCAGGGCGCAAATCGTGTCGCGATTGCTGGGCAGGGGCGGCATGGCCGCGAGTGTGCCGCAAGCCCCGGTCCTTGCCAAGTCTCGCGGCAACGGCTAAACGAAAGGCCATGAAATACGATGCCGCGCGCGCGTACCGCGAATACGGCGCGCCCAACCATCTGCCGCCCGAGGCCGAGCCGGCCTTTGTCGCCTGGTACGATCTGCTCGCCGCGTGGAACCGCAAAATGAACCTGACGCGCGTGTCGAAGCCCGCCGCGGCGGTCGCGTTTCATTGGCTCGACTCGTTGCCGCTGGCGCAGGCCGCGCCGCGCGAGGCGACGCTGCTCGACATCGGTTCCGGCGCCGGCGTGCCGGGCCTCGTCGTCGCCGCGCTACGGCCGGACTTGCAGGTGACCGTTTCCGAAAGCAGCGGAAAAAAGGCCGGGTTTCTCGTGCAGGCCGCGCATGCGATGAAGCTGGCTAACGTGCGCGTCGAGTCGACCCGCGCTGAAACGTTGACCGATCGTTTTCACTTCGTCACCGCCCGCGCCGTGGCGGAACCGAAAATCATCATCGAGAAATTCAGCCACTTGCTGCGCCCGCGCGGCGTAATTGCCTTGTTTCTCGCCGGCGACGTCGCGCCCGAATTGACCGGTGAATTTGTCGTGGAAAAGACGATCGACTATGCGCTGCCGCTGGATTATGGCAAGCGCCGGTTGGCGCTCGTCGCCCGGGCTGCGGCAATCGCCGCAAGGACGCCGACTTGACGGCCAAATGCGTTTCCATTCTCGGCACGGGTTCCGACGTGGGCAAAAGCATCGTCGCCACGGCGCTGTGCCGGATCTTCAGCGATCTCGGCCTGCGCGTGGCGCCGTTCAAGGCTCAGAATATGTCGAACAATTCCTTCGTCACCGCGGCGGGCGGCGAGATGGGCCGCGCCCAGGTGGTGCAGGCGCAGGCGGCTCGCATCGCGCCCCATGTGGACATGAACCCCGTGCTCTTGAAGCCGTCGGCCGACACCGGGGCGCAGGTGGTCGTCCTCGGCCAGGCGATCGGCAATTGCCTGGCGAAGGATTATTTCGCGGACACCCGCGCCCTCGCGCGGACCGCGCGCCAAAGCCTGAAACGACTGTGCGCCGGCAACGACCTCGTCGTCATGGAAGGCGCCGGCTCGTGCGCCGAAGTGAATCTGCGGCCGCGCGACTTCGTCAATTTTCGCCTGGCCCACGAGGTCGACGCCCCGGTCCTTTTGGTGGCCGACATCGATCGCGGCGGCGTCTTCGGCCAGATCGTCGGCACCCTCGCCGTGCTGCCGCCAAAAGACCGGCGGCGCATCCGCGGCCTGATCGTCAACCGGTTTCGCGGCGACGCCGACCTCTTTCGCGACGGCATCGCCTACCTCGAAAAACAAACGCGGCTGCCGGTGCTCGGCTTGATTCCCTATTTTTATCACATTGACATCGACTCCGAAGACGGCGTGCCGCTGGATATCCTGCTCGACCCGCCCGGCGGGCCGCAGCGGGACCAAATCAACGTCGCGGTGCTGCGGCTGCCCCATATCTCGAATTTCACCGATTTTCAGCCGTTTCAACGCGAGCCGGGCGTCTGCTTGCACTATCTGGCCAAACGCCGGCCGCTGGCCGGATATGACATTGTGTTTCTCCCGGGTTCGAAAAATGTGCGCTCCGATCTGCGATGGCTCCGCCAGGTCGGCTGGGAAAGAGAACTGCGCGATTACGCGGCCGCCGGCGGCCGAATCGGCGGGATCTGCGGCGGCTACCAAATGCTTGGCCGCTCCATCGACGATCCGCACGGCCTGGAAGGCGACCCCGGCAAGACCGCCGGACTTGGTCTGCTCGCGGCGAACACCACGCTGTACAAGATAAAAACCCTTTCCCGTTCCACGGGCGTCTGGAAAGCGTTCGGCGAGCCCGTGGAAGGTTACGAAATCCACATGGGCGCCACGCGGCGCGGCCGCGGTCTGGCGCCGGCCATTGTGGATTGCTCGCGCGACAACCGGTCGGTGCGCGGCGACGACGGCGCGGTTTCGCCGGACGGCAAAATTTGGGGAACATACTACCACGGCCTTTTCGACTCGTCGGGTTTTTTGGGTAAATTCCTGGCGCAAATAGGTGATAACGCCGCTGGGCGCCAAACGGGCAAGACGGCAAGCGGCAGCGTTTCCACCGCCGATTTCAGAGAACAGCAATACGATTTGCTGGCGGACCATTTTCGGAAGCATCTGGACCTGGCAAAGGTATTCCAAATTATCGGAATAGACGCTACGAAAAACGGCTGCGAGAAATGAATTGCGTCGTCGGAATTCCCGCTCGGAATCTATCCGGCTGCCTGCGCCTAACCGGTTTCGTCCGGAATTGCGGATTTCAGATCGCTTTCGAAACGAGCCGCCTCTGTACAGCGTTCTACGACAACGCCCCACTGGCTCGCAAACACCGGTGCGTATTCCTCATATTTTTTCCGGATTGGCTTTCCGCCGGAAACCAACCGACGTTTCTTCGGTTCCCCTTGAAGGGTTGCTTTGGGGTCGGCGCGGCATTCGATATCATTCTTTTGTTTGACCACTTTGTTTTCGGGAAATAACCCGACCAGCAACCACGTTTCAAGCTCCTTCGACGGCATGCAGAGAACCGTCTTCGGCGGCGTCGATCCTTCGCCCAACCAACGCAAGATCACGGCCCGCAGGCGATCGGTGGTGGCTGATGGCGGCGGGCACGGTTCTTCGAAAGGCAATGTCGCATCCGGAAACGGGTCTTTGACGCCGGCATCAGCATACTTAGACGCCGCGACGTCGGCGTCAACTTGAACAATCAACAATTCGTAATTGTCAAAAAGAGAATTATTGGCGAATGCCCCCGCCGCTTTTCCGGCGTTTTGCCGGCACCACCGACACACGCCGCCCCAACCGAAACCGGTCTCGGTCGGGACCGGAGTAAATGCCTCGGAAAATTCGGGTTGGAGCGAGTGGGAAACGAAGTCACGCCCGTTGAGGATTTTTTTCACAACGGCCTGCAACATGATGTAATCGGTCGTGCCTTCCACCACGAAAGCGATTTGGAGCACTTTAGAAGACATCCGGCACTCCGCCGAGATGGCCCGCAACCCACAATCGCGAAAGGGTCCAACCCTTTTTGGCCATCTTTCGGAGCTTGTCGTTTACGACAACGCGGCGAACCGTCGTTCGACCGCTGTCGGTGCGCGAAACTGTAAACAAACGAACACTTTCGTTATTAAGTGGAAGGCCGTCGAGCGCCGCCGGATTGTGTGTGGTGAGAAAAATTTGCCTTTTCAATGGCGAATTTAGATGCCACTCGCAGATGTGTCTGAACAAGCTTCGGACCAATCGTGGGTTGAGCGCATGGTCGGCGTTGTCCACGGCGCATACCGAAGGACTTAGCGAATGCGCAGCCAATACGGCGTGAAACAGGACATAGAGTGCACCCTCGCTGGCGTCATAGCCGGTCACCACGTTGCGGTCCGCCCTCATGAAACGGTCGCGAAATGCGATCACACGGGGCGAGGTCACCGAACGAGACAGCGGCGCCGCAGAAGCTGGCGCCGTATAAAAAGACTTGGCCCAATCAATGAGAGAAAGCGCTTGGTCAAGCACTTCCGAGACAAAAAAATGGGTACGGGCAGCAGAGACCGCGATGCCTTTAAGCGATGTGGCGTCGTCATCGAGGCCGGCAGCCTCGTGGCTCGCTTTCCGCATTTGACGCAAATCCCGAACCGCGTCCGGCAGCCGGCCGCCCTCGAGGCCAATAGGAGATAGTTGCTGAGAATCTGCGGCTATTCCTCGCAACACGTTGGTATTCGGGGAATAAATGCCATAATTGCGAAGGTCTCTGAGAAGCGACGCTGCGCGGCTTTTGGGAGCAAGATCCACCAATTTCAGCGCCGCCAATCCCGCCTCCGGATTAAGCTTTCTTTTCGTCCGGTCAGGACGTCCGGCGAGCGTGTCGCCGTTCTCGACGAGATTCTCAGTGCGAAAGTGCCACGCAGGTCGGGGATTTTCCATCGGGTTGGCGAGAGCGACGTTATACGTTGCCGACACGTTCGATGCGCCAAACGAAATATTCTGCGCGCGCGACATGCCTCGAAACGCGCATTTGTAAAGATCTGGAACGCCAGGGCGAACTCCGCGCCGTTGCAGAGTTTCGTCGTCGACGCGTCCCGAAGCAGCCGCTGACAAGACGCCGATCGCTTCGAGCAAATTGCTCTTTCCGCTGCCGTTTGCGCCCACAAGTACGTTTACCAGTCCAGGATCGAATTCGAGTTCCTCAATCGACTTAAACCGGTAGATTTGTATTTTTTCTAACATTTGTTTACCCCTGACGAGCCGATCGGATTGTTGAAATAGTAAGCTTTTTTGAGGGGAAATTCCAGGTGATCGCCGCCGAAGGTCACCCTTGTTTCTTCGCCGGCCCCGCGCGCCGAATAATCGCCAAAGCGATCAGAAACGAAACGGCCTCGCCGAGCAGATACCAAAAGCGTTGCAGGAGCGCGATGACGCCGGCGAGGGCCGGGCCGAAGGCCGGCGCGAGCAGCGCCGTCAGGGCGCCCTCGCGCACGCCGATGCCGCCGGGCAGGAACAACACGTAGAACGACACGTGATACGCGAAGTTGTAGGCGAAGGCGAGTTGGAAGCCGAGTTTGGCGTCGAGCGGCGCGACCGCCGCGGCGAGCAGCACGAAGGCCAGGCAGTGCACGAGCCACGAGACGGTCATGATGGCGAATTCGGCGAACATCGTCGGGCGGCTGATGACCAGGCGCACCGGCTCGGAGCCGCGGCGTGCGCGCCAGCGGTTGAGGCGCACTTCGAACCAAGCCGGCGCGACCAGCAACGCCGCCGCCGCCGCGACGGCCAGCGCCGCGGCGAGGACCGCGACCCAGGCGCCGTAGCCCGCGCCGAGCGCCGCGACGGCCAGCGCGACCAGCGCACCGCATTCGCCGCACAGGAACTGCACGACGCTCGCCGTCAGGGCCGACGAGCGCCGATAGCCCAGGCGCTCGGCCATGTAGACCTGCCCGAGAATGAGCCAGATCTTGCCGGGGATATAGCGTCCCAACTGCGCGTAAAAAATGACCGCAAAGGTTTCGCGGAACCTGACCCTTTCGCCCAGGTCGCGAAAGACGAACGCCCACGCCCAGGCGGCGAGCGCGAAATTGACGAACAGCAATGCGAACGAGCCCGCCGCCGCCGGCCACGACAGCCGCCATTGCTGGGCCATGAGTTGCGGCCAGCCCTTGACGATCTGCGCCGCGACGAAGCCCAGCGAAACGACGATCAACGCCGCCGAAGTCAACTGCTTGAGCCGGCGATGCGACGGGGTCGGCGGCGATGCTGGCAAACGGCAGCCCTTTCGTCAGTGAACGGTGAGCAGTGAACAATGAACAGTGAACCCACGCAAGAGCAAAGGGCCGACCCAGATCCGCGGCTGCGAGATTCTGTTGTTCTTTGACAGAATGGACAGGATTTGCCGGCTCGTGCGGCGGAATCCGGTCCCGATCGTTCCGGCCGACTATATCTGCCGCTTATCCGGGGAACAAGGGTCGAAGCAGTCACTGTTCATTGTTCACTGTTTTCGCTTGTGAACCCGCGGCGGAAATGTTAAAAAGAAACCCCTTTGCATGGCGTTTCCGATTTATTGCGCGGTCCGGATCAAGGTGAGTTTTCGTTTCGGCGGGGGAAGGCAATGAGCGGCGTGTTGGCCATCGCCAATCAAAAAGGCGGCGTGGGCAAGACCACGACCGCGGTCAATCTGGCGGCGGCGTTGGCGATGGCGGCGCGCAAGGCGCTGCTGATCGATCTCGATCCGCAGGGCAACGCGACCAGCGGCGTCGGCGTCGAACGCGGCAGCGCGCCGCATTCCCTATATGAAGTGCTGCTGGGCGGCCTGCCGTTGACCGAAGCGCTCGTGCCGACGGCGATCAAGAACCTCACCGTGGCCCCGGCAGACCGCGACCTCACCGGCGCCGAGGTCGAACTCGGGCAGCGGTCCGAGTGGGAATACGCGCTCGCCGACAAGGTGCGCCCCATCGCCGCCGACTACGATTTCATCCTGATCGACTGCCCGCCGAGCCTCGGCCGCCTGACGGTCAATGCGATGGTCGCCGCCGACGGCGTGCTGGCGCCGCTCCAATGCGAATTCTACGCGATGGAAGGACTGGCGCAGTTGCTGACGACGGTCGAGGCGATCCGCAACGGCTTCAATCAAAAACTCAAACTCGCCGGCATCGTGCTGACGATGTTCGACGCGCGCACCAACCTGGCGCGGCAGGTCGCCGACGAGGTGCGCGGGCACTTCGGCGAACTGGTGTTTGAAACGATGATCCCGCGCAGCGTCCGCCTGGCCGAAGCGCCCAGCCACGGCGCCCCGATCTTCTTGTATGACATCCGCAGCAGCGGCGCCGGCGCTTACCTGGAACTGAGCCGCGAATTGCTCGCCCGGTTCAAGGCGCAGGCCGCGGCCCCGGCAAAAGGAGACACCGCGCATGTCGGATAAAAAACGCGGGCTCGGCCGCGGCTTCGGCGCGCTGGTCGATCCGTCGCACGGCCGGCGGCCGCTCGAACCCCTGCCCAACACGATTTTTCACGTCGCGCTCGACCGCGTGCGGCCCAATCCGTTCCAGCCGCGGCAGCGTTTCGACGAGGCCTCGCTGCAAGCGCTCGCGGCGAGCATCCAGCGCGACGGCATGTTGCAGCCGCTAGCGGTGCGCCAGGCCCCCGACGGCGCGGGCGAGTATGAACTCATCGCCGGCGAACGACGTTTGCGGGCCGCGAAGCTCGCGGGCCTGCGCGAAGCGCCGTGCGTGCTGATCGAAACCGACGACGAGGGCCTCGGCATCCTCGCGCTCGTAGAGAACCTGATGCGCGAAGACCTCAACGTGCTCGACGAGGCCGAGGCGTATCAACAACTGAGCGACGTCTTCGGGCTGACGCAGGAGGTCATCTCCGCGCGCGTCGGCCGCAGCCGCTCGCACGTGGCCAACACCGTGCGCCTGCTCACGCTGCCGGAGACGATCCGCGCCTGCATCGCCGCCGGCGAACTGACGGCGGGCCACGGCCGCGCGCTGCTGGCGGTCGACGACGACGCCGACAAGATCACGCTGGCGCAGGAGGTCCTCGCGCGGAAGCTGTCGGTGCGCGAGACCGAGACGCTGGTGAATCGCGCCGCGCGGGCGCTCAAGCGGCTGCGCGCCGAGGCGGACCCGCAAACGGCGGCGCCGCACCCGCACGCGGACCTGATCGAGCGGTTCACGGTGCACTTCGGCACCAAGGTGCGGCTGACCGGCGGCCGGGCGAAAGGCGCGATCGAGTTGCACTATTTCAGCGAAGAAGAACTGATGAAGCTGGTGGAAATGTTGCTGCGTTGAACGCGGCGTGCTTGACAAGCTCGCCGGGTTGAGATACCGAGGGGCGGCCAACCTAGACGCGGCGTTACGATTTACCAAAGGGGTTTCCCATGCTGGGACGGAAGGAACGCGACCTATCTTTCGAACCATCACAGTCTTTTGCGGGGCCGGTGATGAAGGAGGGACCGAGAATGGCGGACGAGCAGGAGTTGAGCGGCCTGGGCAAGCCGAACACCTTTATCGGCAAGGGCAGCGAATTTGTCGGCAAACTTACCTTCGACGGCACGGTCCGCATCGACGGCAAGATTGACGGTGAAATTTTTTCCAAGGGCACGCTGATCGTCGGCCCCGACGCCGAGGTGTCCGCCAAGGTGCAGGTCGACACGGTGTACCTGTCGGGCCTCGTGCGCGGCAACATCACCGCCGCCAAAAAGATCGTGCTGAAATCGCCCGGCAAACTGTACGGCAACATCAAGACGCCGGCGCTGGTCGTCGAAGAAGGCGTGATCTTCGAAGGCAACTGCAAGATGGAAGGCTCGGGCGCGGCCGAGGGCGGCCCCGAGTTGAAGCTCGGCGGGCGCGAAAAAGAATACCGCGATACGTTCAGCGGGAAAACCGAGTAGCGCGGCGCGAAAGCGCCGGCGGCGATCCGGCGCGGGAATCGGGACTCGGGAAAAACAGGCCTACCACTGTTCGCTGCTCGAGATTATTGCAAAACTACCTTTTGATTGAGGGGGCGCAGCAAGCGGCGCCCCTTCTACAGCGAAAATGTTTCGAGAAGGTTACGAGCGCGGTGCAACCGCGCTCGTAACCACGTAGGGCGCCATTCAAAGAAACGAGCGACCGTCACTGGATTGTTTTTGTGCGCCCGCGGCGCGACCCCGTCGCGCCGCTTGCCGTTGGCGATGCCGACGAAAAACCAGTGACCGTCGCTGATTTTCTATGTCTGCAAGGCGAGGTGCTGAAATAGTGGGGTTACTCCCAGGTCACTTGCAAGAAAGAAACTCGCAGTGAATCTTTGCCACTAACTCTGCTTGACCCGTTATTGAGAGACACAGATATGTCTCCGCGCCAACACCGATCAGCTGAACGCCCAAGACTGCGACTTTTGGCCGCATCTTCAGTCGCTCCGGCTACGACCAGGTTTCCAGCGCACCGCACTACCACGTCGATCCGGCGAAGGGAATTTGGATTTCTCTAACCCAACTTCGCCAGTTAGGAAAAAAATGAGGGCTGATTTCGCCTGC
>CAZHPN010000158.1:0-14289 GCA_964534375.1 uncultured bacterium
CGGCAACTCCAGCCCGGCCGGCTGCAGCACGTCGGCCGCGAGCACGCCCTGCGAACCGGACGTCGTGACGATGCCGACCCGCCCCGAGCGCGGCACGGGGCAGAGGTCGAGGGCCAGCGCGGCGTCGAGCAGCGCCTCCAGCGTCGCCGGCCGCCGCCCGCCCGCCTGGCGCAACGCGCCGTCGAACACCGCGTCGGCGCCGGCCAGCGCGGCGGTGTGGCTGCCGATCGCGACGGCGCCCGCCGGCGTCCGTCCGGACTTCAGCGCCAGCAACGGCTTCGCCGCGGCGCAGCGGCGGGCCGCGGCCAGGAAACGGCGGCCGTCGGCGACGCCCTCCAGATACATCGCGACCACGCGCGTGGCAGGATCGTCGGTCAAGAAATCGAGAAAATCGGCCTCGTCCAGGTCGACGCGATTGCCGAGCGTGATCGCCTTGGAAAAACGCAGGCCCATGGCCGGCGCGGCATCGAGCAAAATCGAGCCGAAGACGCCGCTTTGGGCGACCAACGCGACGCCGCCGGGCCGCAGCGCCTCCGGCTGCACGGCGGTCGTCGCGAACCGCGTCGTGGTGTCGACCACGCCGACGCAATTCGGTCCGAGCAGGCGCACGCCGCAGGCCGCGGACCGCGCCCGCAGATCCGCCTGCCGCGCCGCGCCGCTCGGCCCCGTTTCGGCGAAGCCGGCGCTTTCGACGATCGCCAGGCGGCAACCGAGGCGGGCCACGTCCTCGATCGCGTCGGCGACGCCGGCGGCTGGAATGACGACGATCGCCAGATCGAACGGCCCGGCCGCCGCGGCCTCGGCGATCGACCCGAAGGTCGGCCGGCCGTAAATCGGCCGTCGCTTTGCGTTGACCATCGTCAGCCGGTCGCCGAAACCCTGGTCGAGCAGGTAGCGCGGAATGCTGGCGGAAAACAGGCTGGTCTCGCTCGCGCCCACGAGCAGAATGCGGCGCGGGTCGAAGAGGCGGCGGAGGTCTGGCGGCGGCGCGTCAGGCATTCAACCGCGTTCGGCATCCCGCATTCGGCATTCGGCATTCGGCATTCCGCATTCCGCCTTATTCCATTCCCGCGCTCGGCATGTCGATGATCTCGACGCCTTCTTTCGGCACGAAGGTGAAAGTGCTCTCGGGCAGCTTCGTGTTGAAGCGCGGATTTTTGAGCGCGGTTTTTGTGACGTTGCCGTAGGCGTCGACAGTCTCGAGGCGTTCGATCAAAAAGCTCTGGCGATTGATGCTCAGGGTCAGGTACGCGAATCCCATCGGCGTTTTCGGCGTCAGCTTGAGCCGGGCGCGGCCGTCCTCGTCGGCCAGCAATTCGGGCGTCCACTGCGTTTTGACGTCGACGTTGCCGGCGAGCACGGCCATCGGCAGGCCGACGTTGAACTCGCCGCCGGCCTTTTTCAAATAGGCCTTGCCTTCGTCGGCATAATAAATGACGAGGCTGCCGCCGTCAGTGACAATCTCCTTGGCCGGCGCCGACTTGTACACCCAGCGCATCTTGTTGGGCCGCGCGAAGTAGATCACGCCGCTGGCCTTTTGCACGTGGGCGCCCATCTGCTTGACCGTGCCCGTTTGCTCGAAGTCGACCGTCAGGTCCTTCGCTTTGCCGTAGCGGCCCTGGATGCCGGCGATCAGCGTGGCGACATCGTCCGCCGCCGACGTCGCCGCGAACGCGGCGCCCGCCGCCATTGCCGCCAGCACGAAAAGTTTTTTGATGCGCATTCCGCGCTCCTTGAAAAAAGTGGCCGCAGCGTACCAAATTCAATGTGTTTTTTCGAGCCGTGGCCGGCGCGGGTGGCCAGCGCGGGCGTCGGGCTCTCGGGCGAGGTCCCATTTCTGCCAGCGTCATTCGAGATATCTGCCGGGGGAAATGCGCTGGCAGCGCGACGTGTGATACGCGGGGTCTCGATTCGCGCGGGTTTTCGCAGATACCCGCCTTTCTGACGCAGTCCTAACGCGACACCCCTTGAATTCGCCCGCGCCCGCCTTACAATGACAATGTTCTGTTGTGCATCATCAAGTTGGGTTGTCGCCACAGGGGATCGCATCATGCATCGGACTGCCGCCTTGTTTGTGGGCTTTTTCATCGTCTTGTGTCCGGCCTGGGCCGGCGCGCTCACCATCGACGAAATTCAGCAGGCGATTCAGCGGGCCGGCGCCCACTGGCAGGCCGGCGACAATCCGGTCTGGGCGCGCCGCGACACCATGATGATCACGCCCTGGAGCGAGGCGCCGAAGTTCGACGGAACCGAAACGCACTTCGTTTACCGCGGCGGCCGCGCGTTGCCCGCGCAACTCGATTGGCGCAACCTCAACGGCGCGAACTGGATCACGCCGATCAAAGACCAGGGTCAGTGCGGCTCCTGCTGGGCGTTCGCCACCGTGGCCCCGATCGAAACCTCGGTCGCCCACGCGAACGGCTGGACCGACCCGACCTTCGACCTTTCCGAACAAGACTTGTTGAGCTGCGCGGTGAATTTCGGCTGCGAAGGCGGCGGGATGACGCCGATCTCGTTCAACTATGCGCGCGAGGTCGGCCTCGTCGACGCCACGTGTTTTCCGTATGTGGCCGACAAGGTCTCGTGCAACGAACGGTGCGAGAATTGGCGCGAGCGCGTGACGAAAATCAACTCCTGGGACCTCGTCGGCGGCTTGTGGGCCACGCCGGACGACGTGATGGCGGCGTTGCAGGTCAATCCGGTCGCGACGAGCATGGTGGTCTACGAAGATTTCCAGTCGTACAAGGGCGGCATCTACACGACCGTGATCGGGAAGTACGTCGGGACGCACGCGGTCACGATCGTCGGCTACGACGCGGACCAACAATACTGGATCTGCAAAAACTCCTGGGGCGACGGGTGGGGCGAACATGGGTTCTTTCGCATTCATTGGGGCGCAGCGGAGATCGGCGTCATGAGCATCTTGCCGCATTTTTTGGCGCCCGCCGGCGATGATGACGACGACAACGACGATAACGACGACAACGACGACGATAACGATAACGACAACGACGACAACGACGACAACGATGACAACGACGACAACGACGACGACAACGGCGGCGACGACGACCCGCCGCCTGCACACCTCGACAGCGCCGGCGACCATTCCGGCGGCTGCGGCGGGTGATCCGCGGCGCTTTGACGCCGTCTGCCGAACTCGCGAAAACGCCCTGGACGCATGACTGGCGAACGGGTGTATAATCGCTTCCCTGGGGCCGCAAACACAGGATGGGTGTCGTGAACGACGCAACCACCGTTCCCACGGGCGAAAACACCAAATTCCCAGTCGGCCCGCCGTTGACCCTGCCGCAAGCGGTTCGCAGCTTTTTCCGGCATCCGACACCGTACATTTTCGTCGGCGCGGTCGGCGGTTCGTGGATCGCCAAAATTGCGGTCGGCGGCTGGAGCCTGGGCGACCTGATCGTGGCGCTGATCATCGTGGCGCTTTGGCCGATCCAGGAATGGCTGCTGCACGTGTACATTCTGCATTTCAAGCCGCGGGTGTTCCTGGGCCGGCGCATTGACCTGCTGGCCGGGCGCATGCACCGCGCGCATCACCGCGAGCCCGGCCGCCCCGAGCTGATCTTCATTCCGACCGCGATCGTGCTCGCCAGCCTCGTCGTCCTGCCCGCGGCGTGGCTGCTGCCCGGGCCGTTGGCGCGCGGCCTGACGGGGCTCGGCACGTATTACGTTTTTGCGCTCCGGTACGAGTGGACGCACTTCCTGATTCACACGACGCACCGGCCGCAATCGCGACGGTTCAAACGCTGGTGGCTCAACCACCGCCTGCACCATTACCGCAACGAGCACTACTGGTACGGCGTCTCGATGCTGCTCGGCGATAAGATTCTCGGCACCGCTCCCGACCCCAAGGCGACGCCGATTTCGCCGACCTGCATGACGCTCGGGATCGAAGCCGAACTGGCGGACGCGACGACGCCGAAGTGAGCACACTCCGGACTGTTTTTTTTGGCCGAAGCGTCACGCGGAGACGCGGAACGCGCGGAGAAGACATCGGGCCGCGTTGTTTCCCTCCGCGACCTCCGCGTCGGAGCCTGTCCCGAGCGCAGCCGAGGGGCGTGAGCCTCAATGGGATCACTTCGAAACGTTGCTTGCCTCGCCGCATTTCCTGAGCGGGGCGCGCAGGTTATATATGTACAGATGATGCGGGGGAAATGAACGATGCCCGAGGAGATCGAGGTCGACACCGAGAAGTTGCACGAGTCGATCAAGGAAAAGCTCGAACGCGAAGGCGGCGGGTTCCTGCGCCGGATCGCCGTCACCACCGCCGTGCTGGCCGTGCTCGCGGCGATCGCATCGCTCCAGGCCGGCACGACGATCAACACGGCCCTCTTCCTGAAAACGGAGGCGGTGCGGCTGCAATCCGAGGCGTCCGACCAATGGGCCTATTACCAGGCGAAGGGGGTCAAGGCCGCCGTGCAGGAGGCCGCACGCGAGTCGTGGCTGGCCGCCGGCAAAGAGCCGCCCGCCGAACTCGACGCGAATGTGAAGCGCTATGGCGAAGAGCAGGCGGAGATCCAAGGCAAAGCGCGCGACCTCGAACGCGAGCGCGACCAGAACTTGAAAGAGTCGGACCACCTGCTGCACCAGCACCACGGCTTCGCCAAAGCCGTCACCCTCTTCCAGATTTCCATCGCGCTGGGCGCCGTGGCGGCCCTCACGCGCATGCGCGTCGTTTGGTGCGGCTCCCTCGCCGCCGGCGCCGCCGGGATGGTTTTCGCCGCATTGACGATTGTTTGAGGAGCGGAAACCTATTGTTCTTGGACAACCATTGACGCGCCTTGACCGTGCCCCTCGCCTGCGGTAGTTTTCGACTCAGCGCCCACGACAGAAAAATATGGTAGCGCTATCGATTCAAAAATCAGACTCGTGAACGCCTCTCCGCGGGAGTTGGGCATGAAAGAACTGCGTGAACTGTTCTCGACGCACGAAGACTGGCTGACCAAAAGAATCCTGAAATATGCCAAGGCACGAAACTACACGAAATACACGGCGACCCTGGAGGACGCGTGGCGGGTTTCCATCGCGGGAATCTCCGAATCGCTGAGCGCCGCGCTCGACAAACAGAACGCCCCGGCGGAACTCGATCCCGGCGAGGACTGCCAGTTCGATCCTGTCGCCGCCTTCGGCATCAAGGAGGCGCGCCGGCATCGCCAGCGCGGCGTCAATCTCGGGATGTTCCTTGGACTGATGAAATACTACCGGCAGGCCTATGTCGACCTCGTGCTCGATTCATACGAAGCATCCCAGGCAGCCGGCAAACGGCTGTTCGTCGACCGGTTCTTCGACCGCCTGGAAATCGGGTTTTGCCAGGAATGGAGTTCCCTCGATCAGACGACGAAGTTCGCCGAACTCCAGACCGCCAATCGGAACATGACCAACGAGAAGAACAAGTACCTGACCCTCTTCGAAAGCATGCGCGATCCGGCGGCGCTGTTGGACAGTCGCCACAGGATCGAAACTGTCAACCACTCCGCGTCGGTCTTGTTTCCGGATTTCCCTGCGGCCGGCGCCGTCTACTATCGCGAAAGTTCCGAGCCGCAAGCGTGGCCTTGGTTCCAGGATGAACTGGCGATACTTGCGGCCGGAGCCACGCCGGAACGGACGTTCGAGGCCCAACTGGAAACCGTCCACGGGCTCTGCGTTTTTCAGGTCAAGATGAAACGGATGTTGGACGTCAGCGAGAAGTTCAGCGGCACCGTGGTGATCCTCAGCGACATCACGGCGCGCAAACGGTACGAAGAAAGACTCAACCACCTCGCCCGGCACGATCCGCTGACCGGCTTGCTCAACCGGCACGCCTTGCTGGAGATTCTTGACCAGGAATCGAAACGATCCAAACGTTATCGTCGCCCGATCGGCGTGCTGATGGCGGATGTCAATCGATTCAAGGAGATCAACGACGAATTCGGCCATCCGGTCGGCGACGAGGTGCTGAAATCGCTGGCGACCATCTTTATGCAGCAAGTGCGCGAATCGGATATCGCGATCCGCTACGGCGGCGACGAGTTCCTGGTCTTGCTGCTCGAGACCGGCCGGCAAGTCGAGCTTGTCCGAAGCCGGATTGTGAAGGCCGTGGAACGGTGGTCGAACACCCAAACGCTGACCGACTTCCCGGTGACGCTTTCGATCGGCGCCGCGTATTGGGACGTGGGCAGCCAAGCGTCCCTCGATGAGGCGCTGGCCATCGCGGATCGGCAAATGTACGCCGCGAAGCAAGATTCGCGGGCGGCGATGACCGGATAGTCTCGACGCGGTGGGCGGTCGGATCGGACGGCGACGCAACGTACGATGTGTTTTTTCACGGCGGACCGTAACCCGCCGTCTTACGGGCCCGCGCCGGCGCGCCGGTCAATGACGATCAGCGCCGTTCGCGACCAAGCCGCGTTCTATTATCACCGTGCAGATCCGATCATCTCTCCTCCTCGCGCCCGGTGATCTGCGCGATCCGGCGATAGGTCGGCTCCAAGGCGCCAAACGATTTCTTGTAGACGTCGGTGAACAACTGGTTGTAAATGCGGTGGCAATCGGGATTCGGCTGGAACGTCTTGCCCTGGCGAACCATCTTCGCCACGGCTTCGCCAAACGTGGCGTGCATGCCCGTGGCGACGCCGGCGTCGATGGCCGCGCCGAGCGCCGCCGTCTCGGCGGTCGCCATCCGCGAGACGGGCAGATTGAACATGTCGGCCGCAATCTGCACGGCCACGTCGCTGCGCGAGCCGCCGCCGCCAACGCGGATCTCCCGCAGGGCGACGCCGTTCTTCCGCTGCACGATCTCCTGCATGCGGCGCAGTTCGAAACAAAGGCCTTCCAGGATCGCGCGGTAAATGTGCGCGCGGGTGTGGTTGTCCCCAAAGCCGATGATCGCCCCCCGGCCGTACTTATTGCTGGCAGCGGGCGTCCAGAACGGCTGCAGCATCAGGCCCATCGAGCCGGGCGGAATGTCGCGGATGACTTCATCCAGCACGACCTCCGGCGCCACCCCGCGCCGGGCGGCCTCGATCGCCTCGCGGTGGCCGAACTCCTGCTTGAACCAGGTCACCATCCAGAAGCCGCGCATGATGAACATCTCCAGCACCCACGCGTTCGGCACGGCGGCCGGCCACGTGAAAAACCGCATGCGCGCATCGTGGATATACGTGTGCGATATCACCTCCATCGCCGTACCCGTGCCGAAGCTGATTGCGCCGATCGACGGTTCGATCGCGCCGGCCCCGAGCAATTCGCATTGCTTGTCGCCCGCCCCGACCACCAGCGGCAAGCCTTCCGGCAGCCCCGTCGCCCGCGCGGCTTCGGCGGTGATGCGGCCCAGCGGCTGGTCCGGCGGCAGCAGTTCGACGCATTGGTCTTTGCGGATGCCCAGCGCGTCGTAGATGAAACTCATCGGTCCGCCGAACAGCCGCAGCTTTTTGTAATCGAACGGAAAGATGCCCGAGACCATGGCGTAAGAATCGCGAAACTCACCCGTTAGCTGGCGGACGAAAAAACCCGTCGCCTGTACGAATTTGTGCGTCTTGGCGTAGATTTCCGGCTCGTGTTGCTTGATCCAAAGGAATTTGGACTGCTTCTGCGCGTACCGCAACGCCTCGCCCTGGCCGATCAATTCGGCCGCGAGCCCGATGAGCTTGCCGAGCGGCGGCGTCTTGGCGACCGCCCGCTGATCGAGCCAGAGGATCGCCGGCCGCAAGGCATGGCCGGCTTCGTCCAGCGGGATGACGGTGTTGCGCTGGCTCGTCAGGCCGATGCCGGCGATCTCGCCGCGATCGACGTCGATCTTGGCCATCAGCCCCCGGCAAACCTGGCAGAGCTTGGCCCAGTAGTCCTCGGTGCGCTGCTCGGCCCAGCCTGGCGCCAAGGAGAAGTACGGTTCGTACTCGGCCCGCTCCAGAGCGATTTCCGCGCCGCCGCGATCGAACAGTACGGCGCGAATGCTCTGCGTGCCGGAGTCGATGGCGATGATGTAGTTTTTCTCGGGCAAGAGCGACCTCGAATCCCGCTATATCAATGGAACGATATTCGCCTGCGAGCGTTTCAACTTGGCCATGATGAATAGGGCCGCCGAACGCGCAAAGCTCGCCCGCGACAAGCGGACGGGGTGGACGCGCATCTGCTTGCACAAGCCGGCGGTCGACAGCGCCAGGTCGTTGCATCCCGGACTCATCGTCACGTTGCGTTTGCCGAGGCGAGCCTCCAAGGCGACGCCGTAGTCTTGAATCGCGCAACTGCCGGCGATGTGCACGCGGCCGGTCAGCCGCTCGACCGCCGCTTTATCGATGCCCTTGCCCATGAGGATCGTGAAGCCGCCCTTGCCGCCGTGGTCGCGGTATAGCAATTCGACGATATTTTCGGTGTTGCGGCGGCAACCTTCTTTGCAGCAGCGTTCCCGGCCCCGAAGAAACGCCACGTCGGGCGGATAGTCGTCGAGCAACTCGCAGGTGAAATGCTGCCGCCGCTCATCGAAGAGTGGGCGATTGACGATATCAATATTCGCGATGTCGCTTTCGCCGATGCCCGTTGCGCGGCAAAGATCCAAGTGTTTGACGTCGGCCAGCTCGAAACCCAGCAGCGCCGCGCTGACCACGTCTGTCGCCAGCGAATCGGCGCCACCGATCAGCAGGTTCAACGGCACGACGCATTTGCCCGCGTTGTACGTCGTGGGATAGTGGCCGTGGTTGGTGGCGATCAGGCCGTCGATCAGCGCGAAATCGGGCCGCAACACGCGATAGATGTCGGCGAACTTTTGATGGATGCGGAAGTTGTGGTCCGCGATGCGGCTGCGCTGGTGCACGAAGCCGAATTGATTTTTGACGGACAAGGTCACTTGCGACATGCTGTGCGTTTTGAGCTTGGGCAGCGAGACGTAGAGGTTTTCGGCGCGTTTTTCGATGAGCCTTTCGAAAACGAAGCGCGAGATGTCGATGAATTCCTCAAGGCCTTCCAGGAAGACGGGAACGGCCGCGGTTTCGTCGAGATAGACCGGCACGGCGCCGGTTTCCTTGCAGACGCGGCGGTAGCCGGCGCCATGGAACACGAGGCGCGTGAAGTTGGCTTGCGTGCAGTTGTCCATGACGTAGATCGCGCGCGCGCCGCAGGTTTGAAAATAGCGGATGGTCTCGCGCAGCACTTCCGGGTCGGTGAAGACGTTTGGTTCGGGGCCAACCGCGTTGACTTTGAGGTATACGTCGCGGCTCGCACGAAGCAGGCTCGCGCCGCCGCCGAATTGTTCGAAGATTTCGCGAATCGCGGGCGCCACGTGCGGCTTCGCGTCCGCGATGACGACTTTCGTTCTCGACTTTTCCGACGTCGCCGCTGCGTTCATGCGCGCCTCTGTTTCACCGTCGAACGGGGATGTCGTCCAAACCGAGTTGGCCGCCCGGATTCATGATGTGGTGCGGGTCGAAGTGCTCTTTCAGGGCTCGCAGCACCGCCATTTGTTCTTTCCCGAGGTGGGCTTCCAGCCAGGGCGCCAGCAAACGGCCGACGCCGTGGTGATGGCTCAGCGTGCCGCCGTGCTTCACGATCCGCTCGACGATGCCGTTCTGAAAGGCGACGTATTCGTCCATTTCCAGACGGCCCATGATGATGAAGTAAAGATTGGTCCCTTGCGGGTAGAAGTGCGAGGCGTGCGTCATGCAGATCGTGCGCGGCCGGGCTTTGATGAACGCGCGCACGCCTTCGTGCAGGCGATGCAGGTTGTCCCACGTGACGCTGGCCTCCAGCGTGTCGATGAAGATGCCGTAGTCGAAAAGATCCTCGCGCATGTAGGGCTCATGATAGCGCGTGCGTTCCCATTTCTTCGCCGGATAACCGGTCAACGTGATGGCGCCGTGTTGCCGCGCGATGCGTTTGATCTTGCGCGCCACCAGGCGCGTGTAATCCTCATCGCCTTCGACATTGCCCAGGCTGATGCAGCGCTGCATCGGCTGGAAACCGCGACGGACCAGAATCGAATCCACGAAGCCCGGCATCCCGTAGAGCTTCAGGCCGCGCTCGGTTTCCTCCGGGTCGGAAATGCGATAGATGGCCGGCTTGCCGAACTCGCCCTGCATGATCTCGCGGCTGGCGTTCACCGCCGCTTCCCAAGTCGGGTACATGAAGCCGAAGCGCTTCCGGTTCTGGGGCATGTGCCGGAAGATCTTCATGGTGACTTCGACCAGGATGCCGAAGGCGCCTTCCGAGCCCTTCATGATGTCGTTCACCTTGGGGCCGGTCGCGGTGGCCGGGTAGTCCAACGTCTTGAAGTCGCCCGCGGGCGTGACGTACTCCTGGCTGAAGACGATATCATACGCATCGCCGTAGTAGGTCGATGCCTGGCCGGAGCCGAGGGTGACGATCCAGCCGCCCACCGTGGAATACTCGAACGATTGGGGAAAATGGCCGCAGGTATAGCGGCGTTGGCAGCCGAAGCGCTCGGGGGCGTTGTTGAGCGCCTCCTCGTAGGCGGGCCCGAACATGCCCGGCTGCACGCGGGCAACCTGGTTGAGTTCGTTGATTTCCAGCAGCCGATTCATGTGCGTGTTCAAGACCAGCGTGACGCCGCCCTGGTACGGCCGGCAGCCGAAATTGCACGACGAACCGCCGCTGAAGACCGTGATCGGGATGCGCTCGGCGTCGCAATACTGCACGATGTTCCGCACGTCGTTTTTGTCGCGCGGATGAACGACCATATCGGCCACTTCCCGGATGACGCCCTGGCGGATTTCCCAGATCTCCTCGGAGGATTTGCCTGACGCGTATTTGACGCGGGCGTAGTCGTCGAGGGACACGTTTTCTTTGCCGACGATGGCCGCCAGCGCGTCAATTTGCTCAGGCTTGATCGCCGAAGGGCGGCTGAGCGCAACGCGTTCGTGCCCCTCGGATTGCTTGACTGCAAAGTCCGCCTCCGACATCTGAAATTCGTCCAGAAACATCTTGACCCACGCGTCGCTCGGATGCTTGAAATAGCGCGGGTCGCCGTACTTGGCGATCGAACGGAACGTGCCGGGCGTCGGGGCCTGGTCGGACCACTTCGGTCGGAACTTCCTGAATTTCATCGGCGGGTCCTTTTTTTCAGTTTGATTGTCGCCATTGTTGGGTCAAGGCGATTTGGCCGCCGCGGACATCTTCTCGCATGCTCTGCGGCGGGCTTTGTCAGCGGCCGTAAACGCGCCGACGTCGGCAACCTCTCGGAAATTCTGGCGGAAGCGGATGGGAATCGAACCCACCGAGGCCGGGATTAGCGACCTCCACCGGGTTTGAAGCCCGGGCGGCACACCAGTCGCCGAACCGCTTCCCTAGTAAAATCCGTTAGTTGGGGCGTTGGTCAAATTCTTGATTCGCCCGAACCGCGCCTAAACCCTGCCCGAAACCGGTTTCCGCGTCAACCTTGCCGGATGGCGAGCAGAGCTTTGGCGCCTGTTTCACTCCGGGGAACTGTTCTCCGCCGGCGGAGCCGCTGAAGCCTCCGCCCGAGCAAGTCTTTCTTCGATTCTTTGCAGAATCGCCGTCTGCTTGACGAGTTCAGCGTGGGATTTCTTTGTCCACGATCTCACGGCATCAATGATAAACGGCATGATGAACCACAAGAATCCCAGAATCACCAGAAAAACGATCCAGACGCACCCGAGACCGGCAAAGGCCTTGGTCAGATCATCCATTTCTCACACCTCCGCTTGAAATGTTTTCATTGCTCGACGGACCGTCCGCCGGGCCATGGAAGCAACCGCGTTGCGGCGCCGCCGGCGCCCGCCGCTGCTTCGCCGCCGACCATAACGGACAGGCAACGTCGCGGCACGATTCGTCGCCGGTCCACGTTCCGGATTCTGCGGCACACGCGCTCTGCGTGACCATGTCGTCGCAAATGCCGGTTGGCGGACAACAAGCGCCCGTCTGCACGCCGCACCAATACGTGGGGCAGAGCAGGCCGCCGTGCCAACTTCCGGCGTATTGATCGGCGCACTATTCGGCCGTGAGCTGAAAGCAATAGTTATAGGCGTCGCAGCACGCGCCGGAGACAATATCATCGTCGTCATCGTCGTCATTGTCGCCGTCATTGTCGTCGACATTGTCGTCATCGTCAACGGGCGGCGACGAGTCGTCGTCATCGTCCGCGATTGCATCGTTGTCGTCGTCATCGTCGTCATCGGGTGATGCATCGTCGTCATTGTCATCGTTATCATCGTCGTCGTTATCGCCGGCATCATCCGGCGATTGGTCGTCGTCGTTGTCATCGGCGGCGGGCGAAGCATCGTCGTCGGCCGATTGCTGTACGCCGCTGTTGGTGCTGCTGGAACCGCCGCAGGCAAGCGCATCGGCGAGGAACGCCGGCGTCAACATGAGCCATAGAAACCAATGGCTGCGTTTCATGACGTTGCCTCCATTGCCCGCGCCTGTCCCGAACTCAGAACGTCTGGGAAAGGCGATTGTCGCGTTCGGCTATACGACGCCCGCGCCTTGCCGTCAATGCTGCACTCCGCGCCGCTCGGCTTGCAGCCGCCGCAGATCAGTATGGCCGTAATCGTCCCATAGCGTTTCTCGGTTGTCACGAAGGCGGCGGCCGGTTCCGGCTTCTTCCGGCGCCGGCGCCAGACAAATTGGCTCTCACAACGTTGCCGCGCGCGGTTTCTACGACCGGGGCGTCGTAGGAGCGTCAAACGGAAGGCCGACGCATCCAGGCAAATTTGCCTGGCTGTATTTAGCAGGCGAGCGGCGCGGGCAGCCTAGTCGCAAGAACTCCCGCGACCGCCGACTGCCTTCACGAACAAGCCGATCCCGAGCATGACCAGCACAAGCGGCAAGTCAGGGCCGACTTTCAAAATGCCGGAGCCGGGGCGGTTTTCGGCGCGGGGCGTTGCGTAGGCGATCACGCCCCCTTTGCCTTGGCCAATTCCGCCGAGTTGAGCGCCAAAGCCCGGCGAGGCATCGTCGTCGGGCGAGCCGTCGTCATCGGGTGAAGCATCATCGTCGAGCGAGGTGTCGTCATCGGGTGAAGCATCATCGTCGAGCGAGGTGTCGTCATCGGGTGAAGTATCATCGTCGAATGACCTATCCCCTGGCGCAACGCCGCATTGTTCACCGCCGCCGCCGCAGCCACAGCCGGATGCGTTGCCGCACTGCGGCGCCCCGTCGGCGAAGGCGGCAATCGGCGACAAGATTAGCGCGACAAGAAAAAGAAGCCGAATCCACACGGTCCATCCTCGGTTGAGCATGTGCCGCCTTCGGAACGTCTCGAAAAGCCATCCCCAGGTTTCATGGACACGCGCCTCGTTGATTGCCGTCAAGTTGTTCGCTGACCGGGCTGGCCCGCAGTATGCGCAGGTCGGTGTGGCCGGTGATCGTTCGGCAGCGGGTTTTTCTCGCCGGAACGGAATCTTTACCTTCGCCGCGATTCTGCCGGAATTTCCGATTCGCGTGCAATTGCGTGCATTCGCGGTAAAGAGAGCCAAAATCATTCGCGTGCATTCGTGTAAGAAAAGCCGAAATCATTCGCGGTCAGCAAATCCCTCACTTTCATTCCTTCGCGGTTCCAACTTCCATTCCGGCGCAGTTTGCTTATACTCGAACCGGTCGTATATTTATGGGGTTCGAGAAAAAGATGAATCGTCGCCGGCGCGTCCCGCTTCGCGCCGGGTTTCAAGGGGGATGTTTTCCGTGAACGCAAAACTCGATCAATTGGCCATCAACGCGCTTCGCTGTCTCGCCATCGACCTCGTGCAAGCGGCCAATTCCGGCCACCCGGGCGCGCCGCTGGGCATGGCCCCGGCCGCGTACACGTTGTGGGACCGTTTCCTGCGCCACAACCCGCGGGATCCCCACTGGGTCAATCGCGACCGCTTCGTCCTGTCGGCCGGCCACGCCTCGGCGCTGCTGTACGCTCTGCTGCACCTGACCGGCTACGACCTTTCGCTCGACGAACTCAGGAATTTCCGCCAATGGGGCAGCAAAACGCCCGGCCACCCCGAGCGCGGCCTGACCCCCGGCGTCGAGGCGACCACGGGCCCGCTCGGCCAGGGCTTCGCCAACGCGGTCGGCATGGCCGTGGCCGAGAAATGGCTGGCGGCGCGCTTCAATCACCCGGGGCACGACATCGTCGACCACTTCACGTACGTCATGGTCTCCGACGGCGATCTCGAGGAAGGCGTCAGTTACGAAGCGGCAAGCCTGGCCGGCCGCTGGGGCCTGGGCAAGCTGATCTGCCTCTACGACTGCAACGGCATCCAGATCGAAGGCTCGACGCACACGAATTTCCCGGATGACATCGGCCGGCGCTTCCAGTCGATGAATTGG
>CAZHPN010000159.1:0-14138 GCA_964534375.1 uncultured bacterium
CACGCCAGGCGGGATTCGAACCCACGACCTACGGATTAGAAGTCCGTTGCTCTATCCGGCTGAGCTACTGGCGTAAGCAAACCGAAGCTAGCACGCGCGCTGCAACCGGAAAAGAGGCGGCGAGGAATGCAGAGGCGGCGGGGAATCCGAAATCCGAAATCGGCATTCCGCAATTCGTCCGTGGTTGCTCCGCTGGCCGCAAGGCGCTACTAATATAATTCCAAGGGGCGGTGCATGACGACTGACAACGACGCACGGCGAGCGCTGGACGCCGCCTTGGCGTCCGGCGAAATCGACGGCGAGACCTACCGCCGGCAGTTGCCGCAAACCTTCGCGGACCCGCAGGCGCCACGGCGCCGCCGCTTGTCGTATGCCGACGCGGCGCCGTTGCTCGCGGGCGGCGAGTTGTCTGGTGCGCGCCTGACCTGGGTGCGGTGGAAGAAAAAATCGTTGCGGGGGGCGCGGCTGGCCGGGGCGGACTTCGCGCACGCGAACCTCTCGCGCGCCGATCTGCAGGACGCGGACCTGGCCGGCGCCAATCTGAAAAGCGCCAACCTCCAAGGCGCGAACCTGCGCGGCGCCAATCTCACAGGAGCCGTGCTCGCCGGCGCGAACCTGATGGACGCCGATCTGGCCGACGCCGCGCTGACCCGCGCCGACGCGAAAAGCCTTAGCGGAGCGGGTTCCAACTGGAACAACGCGCGGGCGCCGGGCGTGCGGCTGCGCTACGCCGCGCTGATGGACGCAAAATTCGAGGGCGCCAACCTCGCCGGCGCCGACCTGACCGACGGCGACCTCGACGACAGCCTTTTCCGCCGCGCCGATCTGACCGGCGCGACACTGGTCGGCGCGAGCTTCGAAAACGCGCGCCTCGAGGATACGGCGCTGCGCGGGGCCGACGCTTCGCACGCCCTGTTCAATCTTGCCGGCGTCTTCCGGTGCGATTTCGCCGACGCCGATCTGACCGACGCCGACGCCAGCGGCTCACGCTGGGAAGACGTCAGCCTCAAAGGCGCGAAACTGCGCGGGACCAGCTTCGCCGGCAGCCGGCACGAACGCGTCGATATGTCCGACGCCCAGCTCAGGGGCGCGACGCTCAAGTCGGTGGCGGGCTACACCGGCGACGAGTTGAAGTCGCTGCGCGACCGCGGCGGCGCGGTCAGCCGCTTCTATGTCCGGCGCGCGGCGACGTTCGTGCGCGAGCACGTGGCGTTGCAAGGCGCGGTCTTCGCCCTGCTGCTGGCGGCGGTCGGTTTTTGGCTCTGGCGCGCCGCCGATCCGGCGCATTGGGACGCGTCGAAATTTCTGCGTGCGGCGCAGGAGCGCTGGCTGCGGCTCGATTATGCGGGCGCCGAAAAGCTGTACCGGCAGCAGATAACGCAGTTCGCCGACCACCGCGTCGATGCCGCGGCGGCCCGCACGGCGCTGGCCAAATTGCTGTTGGAGACCAAGCGGTTCGACGAGGCCGACAAATATTTGCGCGGCGTCATCGCCGAATTCCCGCCGGCCACACCGCCCGTGTTCGACGCCAAGCTCGCGCTCGCCGATTCCCTGGTCGATCAGGCCCGGTATGACGACGCCGAGGCGGCGCTGCGGCCGTTGACCGACGATTTTCGCGGCGATCCGCGAATCAGCGACGTCTGGAAGCGGCTCGTCAAATTGGCGCAAATGCGCGGCGAACCGGCGAGGCTGCAGCGCGTCCTGGAAGACATCGTCAAACGGCAGGCCGAACTGGAAGAGGGGTTGGTGTTCGGTTCGCAGCTCGCCCTGGCCGAACTGGCGCGGTTCCGCGGCGATCTCGACGGCGCCATCGCGCGCTATCGGGAAATCGCGGTGCAGCCCGGGGGCGAACGCTTCAGCGCGCGCGCTCTCTGTTCGCTCATTCAGATCGACGGCGAACGCTTGAACTACGCCGGCGCCGAGACCACGCTCGCCGAACTCCAGCAGCGCTTTCCGCACGATCGGGACATCGTTCTCGAGGCCGAAATCTATCTTGCGAGCGTCCTGCTCGGCGACCCGCCGCGCGCCGCCGAAGGCGTGGCGCAACTGCGCCAGATCGTGCAGGACCGCAACCCGCCGAACCGGCAATTCTGGGCGGCCCGGACAATGGTCGAATATTACCGCAACAACCACCAGCCCGAGGCGGCCGACGCGATGCTCGCCTACATGCAGAGGCAATTCGGCGCCGAGCGCGACGTTTTGCCCGACCTGAACGCGATGCTCGCCGAAACGGACATCGCGCACGGCCGGCCGTTGCCGGCGCTGCAGAAAGTGCAGGCCGTCGCCAAATTGCCCACCACGCCCCAGCAGCGCCGTGCGCTGACGCTGGCCCGCGCCCACGCCTTCGCCGCCCTCGGCGACCTCGACCACGCCCGCGCCGCCTATCAGGATCTTGCGGCCATCGACGACGCCGACGCGCAGATCGAGGCGTGGACCGGCGAGGCCGAAGTCGACGAAGCCGCCGGCCGCCGCCCCGAGGCGATCGCGCTGCTGGAGACCGCGGTCCAGCGCGACATCCGCCTCGAACGGCAATTCGGCACGTGGGCGCGGCTGGCCCAATTGCGCGGCAAGAACGGCGACGTGGAGGGCGAGGGCGAAGAACTGCGGAGCATGGTCGACCGCTTCGCCGAGTGGCCGCTATTTCAGGCGAACGCGCTGATGGCGCTGGCCGACTGTTATCTGCGGCAGCAGAAGCCCGACGAGGCGCTGGCCGCCTACCGCCGGGTCGCCGCGCTCGACGAATCGAACAAGCCCCTGGAAGCGTTGCGGGCGATGCAGCAGATTTACCTTGCCCGCGACGACGGCGAGAACGCCGCCCGCGTGCTCCAGGAAATCACGGTGCGCTTCCCGGATCGGGCGCGCGAGCAGTTGGCCGCGCGGCTCGAGAACGCCGAGTTGCGCGCGCGCCAGGGCGATGCGGGCGCGGTCGCCGAGTTCGCGGCCGTCGCCGCCGCCGGCCAGCCCGGACCGCGGCTGGGCGCATTGCAGGCGCTGCTGCGCTGGCACACGGACCACGGCGAGGCGGCGGACGCCGCGCAGACCTACGCGACGATCGTTGCCGAAGGCGCCGCCAATCTCGAAGCGGTCAATGCGGCGACTTTCGTTTATGCGCGCCTCGCTTGCCAGAACACGGATCGCCAGACCGTGGTGACGCTGCTCGAACGGCTCGTGCAGGCAAACGCCGGGAAGCCGGCGGCGCGGCAGGCCCTCGAGAACCTGGCCCAGTGCTGGATTATCCGCGGCGAGTTCGGCAAGGCGCACGCGTTGCTGGAACGCGCCCTGGCAGATGCCTCGTCGCCGATCGAACCGGCCGACAAAGCGCGTCTGGAAAAAGTGTCGTCGGACACCGCGTTCGGCGAGGCGGACGAATTACGGCAGAACGGCGCGCCGACGCGGGCGGTGGCCATGTATCAAGAGTTGATCCGCCGCGCGCGCGATCCGCAAACCCGCGCCGCGGGAGAGTTGGAGTTGGCGCGCACCGACATGGGCCTGAAGGATTTCGACGGCGCGCGGCAGGCGCTGCAAGATATTCCGCAGATCAAAGGCGTGCCGCCGGCGCTGGAAACGGACGCGCGGCTGCTGCTGGCGGAAACCGAGATCGAGCAGGGGCGGCTCGACGAAGCCGAGAGATTGTACGGCAACATGACCCAGGCGGGCCGCGATGACTGGCGGCTGCGCGCCGGCGGGGAAATGGGTCTGGGCGAAGTCGCGCTGCGGCGGTCGCGCTTTGTCGTCGCCCATCAGCATTACGAGCGCGCGCGCAAGCTGAGCAAGGACGCGGCGAGCGAGGTCAAGGCGCTGACCGCCATCGCGCGCTTGTACGCGTCGCAACGCCAATTCGACGAGGCGGCAAAAACATACGATGAGATCGTCGCGCGCCACGGCGACGACCCGACGATGCGGATGGAGGCCGAACTGAACCTGGCGCGCTTGCTCGCCACGCGCGGCCGGCTCGACGAGGCGCTGGCCGCCTATCTGAAATTCGCCGAGCAATACGGCGCGGCGCGCCCCGCCTACGAGGCGTTGAACGCCGCGGCGCACCTGTACGGCGAACGCGGCGACTTGCCGCAGGCGCTGGCGACGCTGCAGGAAATCGACCGTCGGTTCCCGGAAGCGGTCGGCCGCGCGGCCGAAACGCGGCTCGATTACGCGGCCATTCTCCGGACGAACGGCAAACGCGAGGAGGCGCGGCAGGCGCTCGAGGCCGTCGTCGCGCAATATCCCAATTCGGCCCCTGCCGCGGCGGCGCTGGAACGCCTGGCGCAAAACGACCTGGAGGACGGCGAGTTCGAACACGCCCGGCTGGCGTATCAGCGGCTGCAAAAGGCCTTCGTCAACGATCCCAAGGAGGCGTTTCGCGCGCGCCTGGGCCTGGGCGAGGTCGCCGCGCGGCAAGGGCAGCGGCCGGCCGCCATCAAAATTTTCACCGAGTTGGCGCGCGCCGCGACCGACCCGCCGCAAAAAATCCAGGCTGGCGTGGCGCTCGCGCAGGCCCTGCGCGAAAGCGGCAAGTGGGACGAAGCCGACGCCGAATACGAGCGGCTGCTGCGCGAGTTTCCGGATTCGGTCGAGTTGCGCGGCGTCGCCTTAATGGGGCGCGCCGCCGTGCGCCGCGCGCTGGGCAAGGCCGAGGAAGCCGTCGAATTCTACAAAATGACTGCCGAGGAGGCCGCCGGCCGCCCGGAGGAATCCGCCGCGTTGCAGGCCTGGGCCAACATCGAGGTTGACCGCGGCCACATCGACGAGGCGGAGCCGCTCTTCGCGCGGCTGCTGAAGATCACGCCGGCCAATGCCGCCGCCGTCGCCGAAATGCGCTTGCGCGCCGCCGAACGGCGCGTCAACGACGAGCTGTACGCCACAGCGCAGGAACTGCTCGACAAGGCCGAACCCGATTTGCCCAAGGACCGGCTGGCCGCCGTGCGGCGGCTGCAGGCCCGGATCGCCGCCGGCGAGAAAAATTTCGGCAAAGCCCGGCAAATCTTCGAGAACATGAAGCGCGATTTTGCCGCGGACGACGCGGCGGTCGGCGCCGCCGCGCTGGGCCTGGCGGACCTGGCCTTTCGCGAGGGGAACCCGGCCGAAGCGCTGCAACAATACGAAGCCATCGCCGACCACTACGGCAAGGCCCGGACGGCCGGCCTGGCGTTGCTGGCGAAGGCGGAAATATTCGAACGATTGGCGCGGCCGGACGAGCAAGAGGCGGCGCTGCGCCGCGTCCTCACGCAGGTGACGCCGGACCGCGACTTGACCGTACGCGCGCGGCTGGGCCTCGCCGACCTCGCCCGCGAGCGCCGCAATTTTCCGGCGGCGTTGACCGACTATTTGGCCATCATCGAGGATTTCCCAGAAAACGATCTGGCAATCTGGGCGAAAAACGGCGCGGCGCACGTCTACTACGAAACGAAACAGGACAAAGACGCCGAGACGATGCTTAAGCAGCTCATCGCGCAGTATCCGTCGGATCACGAGGCCGTCGTCGACGCGAAGAAATTTCTGGATCAGCTTTATACGCGAAAGTGAGTTTTGCGCTTCCTGGGAATAATGGGAATCCTGGGAAGAATGGGATAATGGGTGGGGCCGAAACTCCCATGATTCCCGGATCTCCCAGAACTCCCAGTGATCCCATTATTCCCGCAATTCCCAGGCCCCGCCTCGCGCGGCTGACCGGCGGCGAGGTTTACTTTACGGTAAACTCGGCCGGCGGCGCGATGTCGCTCGTGTCGGGATTGTAATAGTCATACGCCTTCGATTCCGGCGCGACGGCGCGCACCGGGTACAGCGCCTTCAATTTGAACGACAACGTCAACGATTGATGCATCGCCAGCTTGTCGATGTAGAACGTGGCCTGACGCGCGGTCGCAGAGAATTTCGCGATCTGCTTGCTTTCGACCAATTTCGCCAGCGTTTCGGCGACCGGCGCAAAGCCCGGCGGAATGCCCACGTCGATGACGACCATGCCGAAATCGCCAGGCGCATGATTGGCGACCGTCGTCGTGCACACGACTTCCTCGGCAACCGCCAGGCGTGTTTTGTCGTAGGCCACATCGATCGTGATCGGCTTTTGCTTTTCCTCGGCGTGACGGTCCCACGGCAAGTAATAGCGGCCGACCACCTGAAACGCCGGCTCGCCCTTGCCCGCGAACGACAATTCGACATCGTTGTCGCCCTCGCGCACCAGCCCGCTGGCGTCGATTTGCCGCAGCACGTCGCTGTCGGCGGGCGTAATGCGGAACTCGCCGGCGCGCTGGCCGTTGACGACCACGGTCGCCTGACCGTTGATGTCGCCGGCGCCGGCTTGCGCGACGCCCAGCAGCACGTGCAGCGCCCAGACGGTCGCCTGCGTCGAATAGTACGTGCCGAACGCGTCTTTGCTGCGGATCAAATAGGTCGCCACGCGATTGACGACCTGCGGCTCGCGGTTGGCGCGCAGCAGCGCCAGCGCCGCCAGGGCGGTCGTCTCGATGTCCGCGCTCTTGCCGCCCCCGCGCAGCGCGGTTTTCACCGGCGACGGCCAATAGGAGATTTCGCCCTCGTCAGTGCGCAGTTGCGCCAGTTGCGCGAACACGGCGTCGAGCGACGCCGGTTTCGCCCCGCCCTCGACCAGGGCGTTGGCGACCAGCGCCACGGTGTAGGCGTCTTTGGCTTGGGCGCGATGCCCCTCGAGAAAGGACACGCCCTTCGCGACGGCGCCGCCCTTTTCGCCGGTGCGGGCCAGCGCCCACGCGACGTAGGCGGTGTTGCGCACCACATCGGTGGTGAAGGCCGCAGCGACGGCGTCGAGAACGCGCGCGCTGGGCTGCCACGAACCGTCGGGCTGTTGCTTGGCGGCGAGCCAGCGTTGCGTGCGGCGAATGACGTCGGCGTCGACGTTGTAGACCTTGCTCATGTCAGAGAATTCCATCAGGCCGTATGCGGTCAGGATGACGTGCGCCGGCGCGCGGCCGAACCATTCGAAGCCGCCGCCCGGCACTTCGAACGTGAGCAGTCGCTGGTATCCCTGATTGATGAAGCCTTCCGCCTTCATTTGCAACTCCGGCGTGGCTTGCCGTGTGGCCTTGAGATAAGCGAGCGCCATCACGTTCGGGTAGGTGGTCGAACTGGTCTGCTCGAAGCAGCCGTAGGGCATGCGAAAAATGTTGTCGAGACCTTCGAGCACCTGGCTCATCAGCCCTGGGTGAATTTTCACGAACAGTTTGTCCGCGCCGGGAACCGTGCCGCCGGGGAAGTTCACGTTCACGTGTTTTTCGTTTTGCAGGCGGTCGGAAATCTCGGATTCGAACATCTTGCCGTCCGGCTCGATCAGCACGGCGCGCTTCACGGCGTCGCTCTGATTGCTGCCTTTCGCGACGACGGTCAGTTCGTGCCGGCCGACGCTGGTCGCCTTCAGCTTCAGCCATTCGGCTTTCACCTCGTTCGGCGCCAGCGACACCGTGCGCGTCAGGCCGCCCTCGAGCAACTCGAACCAGTCGCCCGCTGCGAATTTCAGCGTCACCGTCTGCGGTTTCGCCAGGTAGTTGTAAAGCGCGATCGGCACGCTGACGGAGTCGCCGCGGGTCAATGTTGCCGGGAAGTCGATGTCAATGAAAAAATCCTGAAAAACGCGCAACGGCGCGGTCCCGCTGCCGAGCCAGCCGTCGCGGCTCACGGCGAGCGCGGCGACGCGCCAGGTCGTGATCGAATCGGCCATGGGCAGTTCGACGTGGGCGCGGCCGTCGGGGCCGGTGATCAGCGCCGGGTTGACGTACAGCGTTTCCGGAAAATATTCTCGCACGCGCACGGCGGCCTCGCCGCCCGTTTTCTTTCCGGCCTCGTTTTGTTCCTCGACGGCCGGTTTATCAACGCGCTCTCTCTTCATTCCCATTCCGGCCTGCGCCGCCATGGGCATCGGCGGCGCGATGTCGGCAAAGGCCGCCATGTCGGGCATCGCGGCGCCCTTCGCCATCACGCGGCGACCGTGGTTCCCGCTGCCTTCGACCTTCGCCAACGCGGTGTCGTCCGTCACGGAAATGTCGTCTTCGGTGCCGAACTTGCGGTCCGGACCGGCGCTGTCGAGGCGGTAGACGATGTTCTTCTCGGCATAGACCCGATACGGCGTGGACCACGGATCGAGCTCCGCGTCGGTCGGCACATGTTTCTGCGACGAGCTTTTCGCGTATTTCCGGGCAATGCGCCGCAGATCGGCGCGCACCTGTTTTTCCAACGCCTTGCGCACCTCGGGGTCCATGTCCGTGGCGATCTTGCGGTCGGTCGGCGGCAGGAGCGCCGGCTTGACCGCGGCGAACATCACCTGTTGGGCGCGGAGGAGTTCCGGATCGCCGTGCGGCCGCAACACGATAAACGCCGGATCGAAGCTGTGCGCTTCGTAACGCGGCGTCATCAATTCCTTTTCGAGCGTGAAGAAAATCTTTTCCAGGCCGGGCTGCATGTCTTGCAGCGCGAACACCGCTTCGTCGACGATGGTCACGCCGAGCGCGGCGGCGACCGGATGTCCGCCGGCGTCCGCGACAGCGAAGTCGATGGCTGCATTTTCGCCGGGCCGGTGCACTTCCTTGTCGGGCCGGATGTCGACGTGCAGGTCGGCGGCCGGATTGATGTAGAGCGCGCGGGTGTCGCGCACGAGGTTGCCGTGGGTCGCGAAAACGTAGGCCGTGGCGACGACGCCGCCGGCCAGGTCGTCGGTCGCCGGCACGTCGACGGTCGCCACGCCGTCGGTCACATTCGCGCTCGTCGTGAGCAGGGTTTGGTTCTGGCGCACGAGGTCGAAGTAGATAGTGGGCGTCGCGCTTTTGCCGACGTGCGCCGTCAGGTGGATGACATCGCCGACGTTATACGTTGGTTGATCGGCGCGCAGCAGCAGCGCCAGCGGCTCGCGTTCGGGCCGCAGCCGCAGCGTTTCGGCGACCTCATTGCCGCGGTCGTCGCGGGCGCGGATGGTGAACACGAACTCGCCCCGCTCGGGCGCGTCGATCTCGAATTCGGCGATGCCGTAGCGGTCGGTGGGGATCGCCTGCGCGGTCTTCTGCCAACCATCTTCGCGTGGCGGATTGCCGGGCAGCGCCGCGACGCGCGCCGCGGCCGGCGAGCCGTCGGGCGTCGTGACCATGACGTACACGCGGTTGTGCAGGCCCGCGATCAGTTGACCGCTTTCGGGCAACGCCTGAATCACGAGCGGCGCCTTGGCGACCGGGAACGACCGCAGCGCCTCTTGCGTGTGGCCGGCGGGGTCGACGACAGTGACGTGCAACTGCACGCGCGCCTTGCCCTGGTCGGCCTGCGTGCCGGTCAGGATTTCCGGCGTTTGCATCTCGAACGTGAAACGGCCTTCGCCGTCGGTCTTGCCCTTGATCGTGGCGAAGGTCTCGACGCCGACGATCGTCGCCAGCCCCTCGACGGTCACGTCCGCGTTGGCGGTCGGCTTGCCGAACACATAGTCCGCCTTGACGACGCCGGTGATGAGTTGGCGCGGCAGATACCAGGCGCGGTCGGCGTCGATCTGCACCTTGAATTTCGGCAGCGCGTAACGTTTGACCTCGACCGTCTTCTCGGCCCGGCTTTCGGCGATCGACGCCGCGATCTGGTACGCGCCCATGTTCACCTCGTCGGCGAGCGTGAAATCGGCGTGGAAAATTCCGTAAGCGTCGGAACGGGCCGCTTTCTTGAAGACCTTGTTGCCCTTGGCGTCGCGGATTTCGATCAGCGCATCCTGTTCGGCGACCGGCCGGCGCGCCGCCTGCGACAGAGCCAGGGCGCGCACGTGCATCGTCTGGCCCGGCTGGTAGAGCGGCTTGTCGGTCGTCAGCAGCACCTTGGCGTCGCGGTGGATTTGCGCCGCTTCGCGCACCTCGTCGACCTGCCCGCGCCACGCGGCCTCGACGACCAGCGCCGGTTCGGTCAGCGGTGTCGCGGGGACCTGGAACGAAAGATCCAACCCGCCGTCGGGGCCGGTCATCCCCGTGAAAACCGTGGACGAGCCTTCTTTGTCCGCGAACGCGACCGTGATCGCCGCGCCGCTGAGCGGCTCGCCGTTGAAGCGGTTCGTGGCCACGGCCCGCGCCGCGGCCTGGCTGCCCGCTTGAAAAGTCGTCCGCGCGACCAGGCGCAACTCGAGCGAGCCGACCGCTTCGGCCAGGCTCATTGAATGCGTGGTCGCGCCCGCCGGGTCGACAACGCGATAACACAGCAGATGCAGCGCTTCGGCGCCGGGCCGGAACACGTCCGTCTCCGCGTATGGGCCGTGATGACGGCCGGCGCTGCCGTAGGGAATTCGCGCGAGGGCGACCTGTTCGTCGGGTCGGTACTCCAATTTTGCGGCGGCGGCTTCGCGTTTGCCGTCGAGCCGCGCCAGCCAGACCTCGGACGGCCCCGCGGCCGGCCACGTTTCGCCGGCGTCGGGGCGGATTTGCACGGTCAGCCAGCCGTCGTGGATCTGGCCGGCTGCGTGTCCTTTGCCGAAATCGGGGAGCGAATTGGCGTCGGCCGTCCTTGCGGAAAAACAGCCCGCGAGGGCGATCCAAGCCGCCACCATTGCGCTGCACGCGAAAAACCTGCGAAAAGCTTTCATCGTCGCCTCCGTGTACGATGCGATCGTTACACCTGAATCGACAAGCGCCGCCGCGAAAAGTTCCACCCGTGATTGAGCGCGGAAGGCTTTATGTTACATTATTTCGCGCCGCGGCGCGGCCCGCCCGCCGCGCGGGGAGACGAAAGTGAAGCGAATTTATCTCGACCATAACGCGACGACGCGGCCCGCGCCGGAAGTCGTCGAGGCGATGCTGCCGTTTCTTCGCGAAGATTTCGGCAACCCTTCGAGCATCCATTGGTTCGGGCAGCAGGCGCACCGGGCGCTTGACCGCGCCCGCGAGCAGGCCGCGCGACTGATCGGCGCGGCGCCCGACGAGATCGTTTTCACCAGCGGCGGCACCGAGGCCGACAACCACGCCTTGCGCGGCGTCGCCGACGCGCCCGGCGCGCGCGGCCGCGCGCTCGTCACCAGCGCGATCGAGCACCACGCGATCCTCGCCGCGTGCCGCTTCCTGGAATCCCGAGGAACGCCGATCGTCCATCTCGGCGTCGACGAAACCGGCTTGGTCGACCCGGCGCAGGCCCGCGCGGCGCTCGCCGGCGGCGCGGCGCTGGTCTCGGTCATGCTGGCCAACAACGACGTGGGCACGGTCGAACCCGTCGCCGAAATCGCCGCGGCGGCCCGCGAACGCGGCGCGTTGTCGCACACGGACGCGGTGCAGGCGGTCGGCAAGATCCCGGTGAACGTCGCCGAACTGGGCGTGGACCTGCTCTCGTTTTCCAGCCACAAAATCTACGGCCCGAAGGGCGTCGGCGCGCTTTACGTGCGGCGCGGCGCCGCGTTGTCGCCCTTGCTCTTCGGGGGCAGCCACGAGGGCCGGCGGCGCGGCGGCACCGAGAACGTGCCGGGCATCGTCGGGTTCGGCAACGCCTGCGAACTGGCCGCGCAGCGGCTCGCGGCGCGGGCCGAACGCGCGGCGCGGCGGCGCGACCGCCTGCAGCAAGAGCTGCTTGCGCGGTTCCCGGCGGCGCGCGTCAACGGCCACGCGACGCGGCGTCTGCCGAACACGCTGAATATCACATTTCCGGGCTTGGACAACGAAAGCCTGCTGCTCAATCTGGATTTGCTCGGCGTCGCCGCCTCGGCCGGGTCGGCGTGCGCCAGCGGCAGCCGCGAGCCGTCGCACGTGCTGGTCGCGATGGGCCGGACGGCGGTGGAATCGCGAGGCTCGCTGCGTTTTTCGTTCGGCGAGGAAAACGAGGACGGCGACGTCGATCGCGTCGTCGAGGCGCTGGCGTCGATCGTCGCGCGGCTGGCCGCCGGGGAGCAGACGGCGTGACGGCGGCGCGCGAACGCATCGTGGTCGCGATGAGCGGCGGGGTCGATTCCAGCGTCGCCGCGGCGTTGCTGCTCGAACAAGGCTTCGAGCCGATCGGCGCAACCTTGCAACTGCGGCCGTGCGAAGAAGCGACGCGCAGCCGGTCGTGCTGCAGCGCCGACGGCGCAACCTCGGCCCGCCAGGCCGCGGGCGCGCTCGGCCTCGCGCACTTCGTGCTGGATCGCGCGGCCTTGTTCGCGCAACTCGTGCTGCGGCCGACGTGGGACGAATACGCGCGCGGCCGGACGCCCAATCCGTGCGTCTGGTGCAACGAACGGATCAAATTCGGCGCGCTGCTGGAATTCGCGCACGCCATCGGCGCGTCGAAGGTCGCGACCGGCCATTACGCGCGGCTGACGCCCGACGGCGACGGCCCGCCGCGACTTTGCCGCGGCGCGGACGCGCACAAGGATCAATCGTATTTCTTGTTTTCGTTAACCGCCCAGCAGCGCGCGGCGGCGATATTTCCGTTGGGCGATCTCGCCAAGCCCGAAGTGCGCGAGTTGGCGCGGCAGCGGGGCCTGGCCGCGGCCGACAAAGCCGAAAGTCAGGATGCGTGCTTCCTTGCCGAAGGCGCGAGCTTTGCCGAAACGCTGCGGCGGCGGTTCGACGCGCCGGCCCACGCGGGCGAGATCGTCGGCCCGGATGGGCAGGCCGTCGGCCGGCACGCGGGCGTCCATTTGTTTACCATTGGGCAACGGCAGGGGCTGGGCGTCGCGCTCGGCCGGCCGGCCTGGGTGACCGATATTGACGCTGCGACGGGGAACGTCCGCCTGGCCGTCGACGCCGACCGATTGCTCGCCCGCGCGATGATCGTCGGCGACTTTCGCTGGGCCGAGCCGCCGCGCCCGATGCCGTGCGCCGTGCAAATCCGCTATCGGCATCCGGCGGCGCCTGCCGAGATCGAGCCGCTCGGCAACGGCCGGGTCCGCGTGCGGTTCGGCGCGCCGCAACGGGCGATCACCCCCGGGCAGGCCGCGGTTTGTTATGACGGCGAACGCGTGATCGGCGGCGGCTGGATCGAAAGCGCCGTTGCGGAATAAGATGGCGGCGGGCGACCGGCCCGAACGAAAGGGCGCACGATGACCCGCGGCGCGACGCGTTATTCCCGGCATGAACTGCTGCCCGAGTGGGGCGCCGCGGGGCAGGAGCGTCTCCGCCAGGCGACGGTGCTGATTGTCGGCTGCGGCGCTCTGGGCGCGAACCAGGCGCAATTGCTGGCGCGCGCCGGCGTCGGCCGGCTGATCGTCGCCGACCGCGACGTGCCCGAACTTCACAATTTGCACCGCCAGCCGCTGTTCGACGAGGACGACGTCGCGGCCGGGACGCCCAAAGCGCTCGCCGCTGCGGCGCGGCTGCGCCGCATCAATTCCGAAATTGCGGTCGAGGCGCTGGTGATCGACGTCAATCCGCAGAACGTCGAGGCGCTGGTCGCGCGGGCCGATCTCGTGCTGGACGGCGCCGACAACTTCGAGACGCGTTTTCTGCTGAACGATGTTTGCGTCAAGCTCGGCAAACCGTGGATTTACGGCGGCGTGATCGGCGCGGAGGGAATGTTGCTCGTCGTGCGCCCCGGCGTCGGACCGTGCCTGCGGTGCGCCCTGCCGGATTTGCCCGTGGCCGGCTCGCTGCCGACCTGCGAAACCGCCGGCGTACTCAACGCGGCGCCGGCATTGATCGCGGCGCTGCAGGTCGCCGAGGCGTGCAAGCTGCTGCTCGGCGCCGGCGAACCGGCGACCGGCATGCTGCACGTCGACCTTTGGCGCGCGCGCTTCCGCACCTTCGCCGTGCGGCGGCATCCGGACTGCCCCGCGTGCGGTAAACGCGACTTCGAGTTTCTCACGCGGCGGCGCGAAAGCTGGACGGCGCGCTTGTGCGGCCGCAACGCCGTCCAGGTGACGCCGCCGGCGCCGGCCGACCTGGCGCTCGACGACCTGGCGGAAAAACTCGGGAAGATCGGCCGGGTCGCCCGCAACGGTTTCTTCTTGAATTTCAAAATTGAGCCATACGAATTGACGATATTCCCCGACGGCCGCCTGATCGTCAAAGGCACTAACGACGAGGCCGTCGCGCGCGCCTTGTACGCGAAGTACCTCGGCGGGTGAGCGAGGCCGGGTGGGCCGGAGCGGGCACGGGATCGACCTGGGAATTATGGGAATAATAGGAATTATGGGAGACGCGAGCGCTAGCCCAACTTCGCCAGTTAGGAAAAAAATGAGGGCTGATTTCGCCTGCGGC
>CAZHPN010000160.1:0-14051 GCA_964534375.1 uncultured bacterium
AGGCGACCGCCCGCAAGCGTTTCCGCCGTCGGCGAGAAACAAAAAATAAAATAAAATGGCCCTGAGTCTCGCCACCGCCGTTGTCGGGAAGGATCGCCCGCCGCGCCGTGCCGCCCGCCGCGCCGTATCTTCCCCGTTTGGCCGCTACGGGGCATTGTGGCCGCGCCCGCGTCGGTTTTCACGCCGTTGTCGCCCGCGGCGGTCCCAGGTCCAGAAAAATTTTAAATAAACACACTGGCTGGCTTCGTATATCTCTTTTGCTGCGCCCCCGGTGAGGTCGCCGCGTTTTCACCTCGCCGTCCATCCGCGTCGTCGCTCGTCGTCGGCGTCGCCGCGCGGCCGTCGCCGCCGCCGCTCGCTCCGGCCGTTTGCCCTGCGTCGTCGCGCTGGGCGTGTCCGCTGGCCCGGCTCGCGGTCACCCACGCGCGGCCCGCTCGTGGGCGCGGTCGTGGTCGGCGTGGCGTGCGGCGCGCGGTGCGCCATCGTGCGTAGCGCGGTGTCCACCGTACCCCTGGATTTAACCGCCTGACCTGAATGCACAAGGGGTCGCCCGCAAGATTTAGTGGACGGCCCCTTTCTTATATATATGGCCCGGTTCGCCGGCCCGGTCGCCCAGGCGCGGCCCTGGCCCGCTCGCGGACCGTCGGGCGGCTTTCTCTTCGAGCGCTGTGAAATTTGTCACGCGTAAAACCGGCTTTACGATTTCGGGCGGGGGTTTTTGCGGCTTCGTCGGCGGCGTCGGTTTCCCTTACGCTTCCTCGTCATTCGGTTCGTCGTCGTCTTCCGCACGCGGCGGCCTCGGCAGCATAATGTTCGCCGGGTCGATGACTTCATCCGGGTCCACGTCAATAATGTCGTCGGCTTGCGCTCCCTCGGAGAGCCGCAACTGCGCCCTTCGCGCGAGGCGAATCATTTTCTGCGCCGCCTGCGGCGATCCGTCCCCCGGATTCAGGCGGACCAGTTCGTCGGCCGTCATGCCCAGGAGCGCCCCGATTGAAATTGTAACCATGCCATCGTCGCCCGAATGTTGGTGGACGTTCACATGAACGCCGGAACGGCCCGGCCCGATCCCCAATTCGCGTTGTATAACGACGAAACCTTTCAAGGCGGTCTTGTCGTCGCCGGCCGCAAGGTTGCGCTCAACTAAATCCGAAAGTGCTTGAAGTCTAGGGCCGGGCAGCGCAAACGGCGCTTGCGTCGCCGCGTCGAAGGTCGTCTTGCATTCGGCGACCTCCTTGCCAAACTTCTTGCTTTCATAAATCAGGCTGCGGCAGGCGGTTTCGATTCGGGCCTTTGTGAACCCGGCGGGAATGCCAAACCGTTCTTGAAATTTGAACGCCATGAAAGTTGGGCCGCAATGATACATCGAATACGTGGTCACCGCCCATTTTCTGTATTCCAAATTGTCGAAAAGTCTTCCGCGCGCAATCGAGTTTTTCGCCAACAGCGGCGGCGATCCAGCCGGCCGAAGTTGCCAGGCCGCAGAATTTTCGTCGTCGCTACGGGGCCGCGGGATGGCGGGCGCGGCGTCGTTCGCGGATGATTCGGGAGCGCGCGTATTTGCGCTTTGTCCGTTCAAGGCGACAATGTCGTTTTCGGCTGTTTCGTCCGCGTAGCTTTCTTCCGGGTTTCCCTGTATGGAGTGGGAAGCGCGACGAAAGGAAGGCATCGTGCTTTTTACCGGCGTTCTCGTTACTGGTTTTCTTGCTGGCGGCGTCATTTTGGGGTTCTACGCCTTTGTTCAATAATTCATGTTTTTTCTTGTAGCTTACGTTCGGAGTTGTGGTCAACGAAAAGCTGTGGTCGCGTCAACCCGCACGCTTTCCCGTTTCGCACCGTCGGCGGCCTTGTTCCGTTGGTCCCTTGTCTTTGGCGGTCGCCCGTTCCGCGGCCCGGTCGCCGGCGTTGTCGCGGTCCGTCCTCGTTTACCCCGACGTCACTCTTCCGCCCACGTTTCTCGTTCCGCGCCGCCGTCGTCCTACCGTGTCGGTCGCCGCTGTCGCCGCTTGCGCCGCCGCTGGCGCGGCCGTCGTCGCCGGCCGGTCGTCGTCGTTGTACTGCTCGAAGCGCGGCGTCACGTCCGCCATTCGCCCGCGCTTCCGGCCGGGCCGCCGTCGGCGCGCATTCGCGTCGTCGTCGTTGTCGTCGTCTGTCTTTCTTTTCCCTTCCTTCCTACCTGCCGTTGATCCCGCCCTCGTGATCCGCCGTCACCCGATTGAGCGGGCGGCTTGTCGGGCTTTTGTGCGGTGCCGTGGTGGTATTAATATTAATGCCGTCGCACGTGCGACGCGGGAGATTTGGCGCTGTCAAGTCGCACGTGAACCGTTACCGCTCTCAAGATCGCGTTCGCAAAAACGAGCGTCACGTCGCACGTGTGCCTTGGAATTACGTCGCACGTGCGACGCGGGCTTCTGTTTTCTGTGCGGTTTTCATTCCGTTCTGCCTTGGCAGGTCTGGCGGATGACGCCGCAAGTTTTTTGGAACGGCCCACCGACCGTCAGGATGGAAAAAGTTCTTCCAGTCGGCGGCAATGAACGGACATTCCACGAGGAACCGACCGTGGTGGGCAAAATCATACTCACGATAACGGTACGACACGTGGTAGCGTGCGCGCCTGTATTCCCCGTTGGGAACCGCGTGCGGGGAGCAACCAGGGTCCGCGCGTTCAATCAGGCCCAAGCAAATCGCCGTAAATAGGCCGCGCCGGAATTGGTGTGTGTTCAGATCGAGCGGTCCCGATTTGTAGCCGAGTTCCAAATTGCGTTCTGTCCAACCGCGGATTCCTGGGTCATATTTTCTTGCGGCTTGTAAATTGAGGAGCACCCAAACCGCTTCATGGTGCTCGACAAGCCCCGTAAGAACATCGGGGTATTTCTGGAGGTCCGCCAAGCCAAGAACCCAAAGTTGCTCGCCCGGCTTTCTCTTTACTCTTCCTCGATGACGCCACGGCATTGCTCGGTTCACCTTTTTCGGGCGGCACCGCGACCGAACGCCTTCGCGGGCCTGCCGAGAGTGTTCCTCAACCTATGCGACGCGCGACGCGCGGCTCACCGCTCTGCTCGGCCAGCCATTTCTCGATCTTGTCGATGTCGAATCGCAGGCGTCCGCCGACCTTCGTAAACGGAATACGTCCCTCGGCTTTCATGTTGTAAACCGTTCCACGCGCGATCTTCAAATACTTGGCCAATTCATCGGGACTAACGAATCTGTCTTTCATAACGGTGCTCCTCATGGTTTCCAATCGCATTGTCCGCGCATCCATGCATTCGTCAATATTTTTGAGGCCCGCAGGAACCCCCGCGAAAAGCACGCCCGTCGTCCGACGCTTTGTCGGCGGCGAAAGACTGACTTCCGGCGTTGTGGTCGCACGGCTGGGCCGGTTGAGCCACCGTCCTTTGATCCTTCGGCCGGCTTCTATGCCCCGGTGTCCACATAGGTGTCCATGCTGCGTCACAAAGCCATGAAACCGACTGAAAGCGGATGAACCGCGGAAACGCCTTTATTCGCGTGTGTTTTCCGAGGTTTTCTTTGTTTTCGCGCCCTTGCACTCTTGTCCGTTTTGGGACTTACACACCGAAGGCCGCCGGTTCGATCCCGGCTCCGCCCAGTCAACAGAATCAAGCGGTTAGTTCATTTTCGCGGTGGCGGACGGCGCGGCTTTTCGGCCAATTTCGGCCAACAAGGCCAAGAAACGAAGTGCCGCCGATGCGAAAAAAAGTTGCCGCGCCTTCAAGATGCGCAAGGCTCGCCTGGTAAGTTCAACAATGGGGAAACACGACTTACGCAGGTAGAAACAGCATGGATACGATTGAGCCCGTAGCCGCACCGAACGCCGTGACCGAGACCGCGCGCCCCGGCAAGCGCACGAAGCGCGCCGGGCGATATGCTGCGCTGCCGGTCAGGGATCATGGCGGTTGGCGCATCCGGTGGATAGACGCGAGCGGCAAGCGGCGGTCACGGTCTTTCCCTGCCGACGGCTACCAGGCCGCAGTGGCCGAGCTTGAGCGCGTCAAGGGCGAGGTCCGAGCGATCAAAGACGGACGCGCCCCCCGCCCCGTCGCCGCGCCGACGTTCGCCGACTTCTGGGAGCGGTTCTACCGACCGAACAAGACCGACCAAAAGCGCAACCCCAAAGATGACAATTCGATTTACAAGAAGCACCTGAAAGTCGAATTCGGCGACTTGCCAGTCAACCGTATCACGACGGGCCACGTCGAACCGTTCCGCACCAAGCTGCATCGGGCGAAGTTGAAGGCGAACACGATCCGCAACATTCTGGCGTTGCTGGACGCCGTGCTCCGCTACGCCCAGTCCATGAACTACCTGTACGCGCCGCCGAAGATTGAGAAGCCGAAGACGAGCCTTACGACGTTCAACTACTTGAAGACCGATGCCGAAATTGCCGCGTTCCTGCGAGAGGCCCACAAGGCGTCGGACAAGGCGGAGACGGCGGCGCGGGAGCGACCGACAACCGACGACCGCCCAATCGTGGGGATCGAAGCCTACTCGCTTTTCGCGGCTGCCCTTTACAGCGGAATGCGCGCCGGTGAATTGTTCGGCTTGCGATGGTCGGACGTAGATTTTGACCGCGCCCTGATAACTGTGCAGCACAGTTTCGATAAGCCGACCAAGACCGGAAAGGTGCGCCACGTTCCGATCATGCAAACCCTCGCCCCAATCCTCAAGGCTTGGCGGTTGAAAAACAACAACGGGGCCGACGGCCTAGTATTTCCGAACGGCGCAGGAAACATGCACACGCCCAGCCCGCGCGTGATTACCGAAACGTTCCCCGCCGTCGTTGCCGCCGCCGGTTTGGCCAAATTGCGGTTTCACGATTTGAGGCACACGTTCGCAAGTTTGTGGGTAATGTGCGGCGGCGATCTTTTCATGCTGCAAAAGATTCTCGGTCACTCGACACAAGCGATGGTCCAGCGCTACGCCCATCTTGCGCCCGAAGCCTTTGACAAAGTGCGCGGTATTTTCGGCGACGCGCCCCCGACGACCGAGCCCGGCGAGGTAGTCGCCTTCGACGACCGGGAAAAAAATTCACTTCGCGGTCAAGGTGAGCAAGAGTCGCCTGCTTCGCCTGGTAAGTTAAGGAATGGATCATTAACGCACTAACCACGTGAAAGGATCGAAACATGGAAACCACCACAAACACCGACCGCACCCTGACCGTTGCGCAAGCCGCGCAGTTCTTGGGAATCAAAACCAGCACGCTTTATAGTTGGACGTGCGAGTCGCGCCGTCGGCCCGGCCTGAAATTCATACATTATGGTCGCCGGTGCATTCGCTTTCGCGAGTCCGACCTACGAGAGTTTCAAGAAGAACATCTAGTTCAAGTTCCGGCCGACAATCGCGGTGGCATGTGAACACCGATCACATAACGCTGTTTGGTCGGCACCCGCCCGGCGGCTGTGCGGACGTCACCGTCGCCCAGTTGATGGCGGAGCTTGGCGTCTGCGTTCCCAAACTTCGCAAGGCCGTGAGTCCCGACCATGCCGATCTGGACATCACCAGGGCGACGGCTGTCGAGTAGGGGGTTCTCGATGCACAGAAGAAAACTCCACGACGAAGAAAAAAAAGGCTTCATTCCTGGACCGCCCTGGGGTGCCAGGAGCAAGCCAGCCTGGAAAGAACTTGATCTGGCCGCGCTCGGGTTACTGGTGAAAATGCGGTCGTACTGGAACGGCGCAACCGCAGACTTCAAATTCGCCTATAGCGACGCCCCGATGTGCAGCAAGCGCGAGTTCATTCGATTGGTTTTCCTCCTCCTCAGGCTGGGTTTCATCGAGCGCACCGACAGCGGCGGCGTCAACAACAACTTCGTCAACAGGGACGCCGATTTGCCCGAGGGCCGCTACCGCGCCGCTCGATACAGAATCAGCTTCAAGTGGACGCGCTACGATCCGGCGAAGCCTGGGCTGTTCATCTTGGAATCCCCGCATTTGCCGGGAAGCTGGAAACGATGCTTTCTCCCGGACGGTTCGTGGGCGCCTGGCGTCGATCCAAAACTGGCTCCAGGAAGAAAGCGAGAACTTAGTCCGGGCGTCGCTCGAACCACCAACAAAAGAGAAGCGACAGAGGGTTCCGCCGCCGAAAACAAGAGACCGGACTCAACCGGCGACTCGGCAAAGTCCGCATCGGTTCCAACCGGAGACTCGGACGATTCGACGCAAAATTCCATCGGTCTCAACCGGAGACCGTTGGCGGAAATCTCCGAGTCTCAACCGGAAACGCATTTATATATTTACCAGCCCCCCGGCGCCACGGGCGACGGCGATGGGGGGCTGTTCATGAAAGAGAGAGAGCGGAGCCAAGAGCCCAATCAGACGCATGTTTCTATGACAGAGCATCACCCGATCACCACAGACGATGCGGCTATCACCCCCACTGCCTCGACAAGTCACGAATCGACCATTCCCCCGGAGCGCAATGAGCTAGATGAGTTGACGGTCGAAGAGTTCGATCTCGATTGGGTGAGGGAAATAGAGAACCCGCCCGACCTCCCACCGCTTTTGGATAATCCCATCATGGAGTATGAAGAAGACAGACCGTATGACGCCAACACCGATCACACAATAGTCGGCCCACATTTCGCGCTGATCCTGGCTGTGGTCTACGACGAACTCGCCAAGCTGAACGGCCGACGACCCGCAACTCCGCACCAGGTGGCCATCATGCAGCCTATTGACGTGCAGGCTCTTGCAGAAGCCCTTAAGCCCGACCGCGAACTAGTGTTCGGTCTGGAACGAATCAAGGCCCTGATGGCGGCTGGGGAGCCGCCAGAGTCCGCCCCACCGACGACCGAGGAGGAATACCGGCGGCAAGCGGCCGAGCGGGCGCGCAAGGCGCGAGAAATCTTCCCGGACATGACGCCGCTGTGATCCGCCTTCAGAAGCTCGCTGTCGCACTTTGGCCTCGCAGCGACGCTCAAACTCCCGCGAGGCGCGTGAAGAAGCTCTTGACGAACTCATCGGCTTTTCCATTGTCCGACTCGGCCCGCCGTGGTAGCCTACGTCCTCAACAGTGAGAATGGTTTTGGGCGGCGGGATCGAACCCGTTGTTCGCTCTGCGCCGCACCAAACAACGCCGAAGTGCTTGTGCTGTTCGATGGAGAGGTGGGGGTTGAGTTGAGCGTTGCCGGATCGGTCGAGAAGTTCGTCGCTCGGTGGTCAGCGTCGAGCGCGCATGAACGCCGCCACAAGGATCAGTTTTTCCTCGAACTGTGTGACGCATTGGGCGTCGAGCGGCCCGATCCGAAGGACAAGACCGGCGACTACTGCTTCGAGCGCGCGGTGTCCATCGACATGCCCGACGGCCGCACGTCCACCGGCTTCGTCGATTTCTACCGGCGCGGTTCGTTCGTTTGCGAGGCCAAGCAGGGCTCAGAAGCGGGCGACGACGTGGTCGGCACGGCCCGACGCGGCACGGAGTTGTGGAACAAGGCCATGCGCGCCGCCTACGGCCAGGCGTTGCGCTACGCCGCGTATTTACGCGAGGGCAAGCCGCCGTTCCTTGTCACCTGCGACATCGGCAACTGCTTTGAGGTTTGGACCGGGTTCAACGGCGACTACGGCGGTTACGGCGCGCGCCGCACAATCGAGCTTGCGCAACTCGCCGACCCTGCCGTGGCCGATTTTTTTGTCAAAGTTTTCACCGATCCGCTCGACCTCGATCCCGCCCGCCATGCGCAACGGGTCACGCGCGAAGTGGCCAGGCACTTGGCCGAGCTTGGACGCAACCTGGAAAAAAGCGGGCACGATCCGGAACTGACTGCGCAGTTCTTGATGCGCTGCCTGTTCACGATGTTTTGCGAGGACGTCGGCCTTCTGCCGAAGAAGCTCTTTTCGCGCGCCGTCGAAGAACGTTGGCTTCCCGATCCGCATCGGTTTCCCCATGAGGTGCAGCAACTTTGGAAAGCAATGAACGACGGCCTGCCGTTTGGCTTCGAGGAGAAGCTTCTGCGTTTCAACGGCGGCCTGTTCGCGCGCACGCAATCGCTTCCAATGACGGCCGATCAACTGCGGCTCCTGCTGGAAGCGGCGAAGTTTGACTGGTCAACAGTCGAACCGTCGATATTCGGCACGCTGCTCGAACGTGCCCTTGACCCGAGTGAGCGTCAAAAGCTGGGCGCGCATTTCACTCCGCGCGAGTACATCGAAAGGTTGGTTCGGCCCGCCGTCATCGAGCCGTTGCGCGCCGAATGGGAGATCGCGCAGGCTCAGGCGCGGCAGATTCTCGACAAGGGTGATGCCGAGCCCACGGCCGACGACCGGAAGAAGGCGGCCGACGCGATTCGCGCCTTTCATGACCGGCTCGTCCATGTCCGGGTGCTCGATCCGGCGTGCGGCAGCGGTAACTTCCTTTTCGTCACGCTTGACCTCTTCAAGCAGATCGAGGCCGAGGTGCTGCGCGAATTGGCCGACCTGGGCGTCACACAGGCCGCCTTCGAGTTGGAAGGCATCATGGTGAACCCCGGCCAATTCCTCGGCATCGAGATCAACCCGCGCGCTCGCGAGATCGCCGACCTCGTTTTATGGATTGGCTACTTGCAATGGTATCGCCGCGTGCATGGCGATTTGAAACCGGTCGAGCCAGTGCTGCGCGAGTACCGCAACATCGTCTGCCGCGACGCCGTGCTCGTTTACGACGAAATGCGCCCGCGTCTTGGGGATGACGGCAAGGCGATCACGACATGGGATCAACGCACCTTCAAAACCCACCCGATCACTGGCAAGGACGTGCCCGACGAGGACGCCCGAGTGCCGGTGTTCGACTACGTGAACGCCCGTCCGGCCGAGTGGCCGGATGCCGATTACATCGTGTCGAACCCGCCGTTCATCGGAAACAAAATGATGCGGGCCGCTTTGGGTGATGGTTATGTGGAAGCCCTGCGCGCTGCCTACCCCAAGGTCACGAGGACAGCCGACTTGGTGATGTACTGGTGGGATAAGGCTGCGCGTCTTGTGTGCGCTCGCAAGTTGAAACGGTTTGGCTTTATAACGACAAACAGCATCACACAGGTGTTCAACCGCATGGTTGTTGAACCGCACCTAACCACAAAGGACAATCCACTGTCCATCGCTTGGGCGATTCCCGATCACCCATGGGTGGACGCCGGGGCCGACGTGCGAATAGCGATGACAGTTGGCCTTGCAGCCGAAATATTCGCTCGCCAAGCGGTGTTGGGTTTGGTGACCTTCGAGGAACGCGAGCAGTTCAAGGAGCCGCAGGCCCGGCGCGCCGAGATAGCTTTTCGGCCCGTGCCGCGCATCCATGCTGATCTATCCGGCGGCGTGGATGTGGCGGGAGCGGCAAGGCTTCTGGCGAACGAAGGTCTGGGTTTCATGGGCGTGACGCCGGTTGGCAAGGGTTTTCTCATTTCGCGCGAGGACGCCATACGACTGGGCCTCGGAGTCGTGCCCGGCTTGGAACCTCACCTTCGACCATTTCGCAACGGTCGCGACCTTATGGATGTTCCCCGCGATGTGCTCGCCATCGACCTGTTCGGGCTGGACGCCGACACCGTTCGTGACCGTTTCCCGTCGCTGTTCCAATGGGTCTATGACCGCGTAAAGCCCGAGCGGGATCAAAACAACCGCCCGAGCTATCGGGAAAAGTGGTGGCTTTTCGCCGAGCCGAGGCCCGACCTCCGCACTGCCATCGCGAACCTCGACCAATACATCGTCACCTGCCGCACTGCGAAGCACCGAACCTTTCTCTTTTTGGCGGCGAACACTTTGCCGGATTCCAAGGTCGTAGCCGTTGCCCTGGCGGATGCCTTCCACCTCGGAGTGCTGTTGTCGCGCGTCCACGTGGCCTGGGCAATAGCTACGGGGGCTTGGCTCGGCGTCGGCAACGACTCGAACTACAACCACTCCGACTGCTTCGGGAAGTTCCCGTTCCCCGATCCGTCCGATAATCTGAAGGCGCGCATCCGCGATGTTGGTCAGCGACTCGATACCCACCGCAAGCGCGTACAGGCCGACCATCCCGACGCGACGTTGACGGGCATGTACAACGCACTGGCGCGGCTGCGCGAGATCGAGCGCGAGGGCGGCCCGGCGTTGACCGAGAAGGAACGTGTGTTCCACGAAAAGGCCCTGATCGGCGTACTCAAGCAGCTTCACAACGAACTCGACGCCGCCGTTGCCGCAGCCTACGGCTGGCCCGTCGATCTCCCCGACGAGGAAATCCTCGCGCGACTTGTCGCACTCAACCACGAACGCACCGAGGAGGAGATGCGCGGCATTGTTCGCTGGCTCCGGCCCGAGTTCCAGAATCCCACCGGCCGGGCGACCGCTGTTCAACCCCAGCTTGACGGACTGACCGTTCCGGAAAAAGTCGCCTTGGCAACAGGACCACAGCCCTGGCCGAAAAACGTGCCCGACCAACTCAAGGCGATCCGCGACCTCCTGGCGTCCAGCGCACGCTCCTGGTCTGTCGATCAGGTCGCCGCCGCGTTCGTGGGCGCGCGAAGGGCAGCGGTTGAACGCCACCTACGGACGCTGGAAAACCTCGGCATCTTGATCTCATCTGCCGACGGCGACACGACGAAATGGGGCTTGGTCGGCCAGGCGTCAAGGAATGCGTGAAAATGGATCGTGAAGCCTTCAGGTTCAATCTGAGAAAATTGATAGAGAAGGCAAAGAGCCTACCTATCAAGGCCGAAGGGATCACGATCTCGCTGCCCTTCGTGTCGATCAGGGCGAAGCCTGACCGCGTCGAACGGGACGTGGCGCGAGAGGTGGTCATCAGGCTCGCAGATAAGCGCGTCCTGAATGCTTGGGAGTGCTGCGACGGGTGCGTGAAGAACGCGATGGACTCAATCCAGGAAATCAGGAGCTTCTTGGTGGAGATGGAGGTGAAGCTCAAGGACAACACTTCTTCCGCGCTTTACCTCTTGATCGAGTTCATGCTTGAGGGCGTCAGGCAGTTCCTCACGTTCACGGAGAGCCTCGGAGAACGGCATGACCGCACGGATTATTTCGGCGCCCTCAAGGTGCTTCGACCTCATTTATTCCGGTGCCTCTCGCAGATCGCCGTTGTGGCCGACATGGAAATCCCCCAAATTCCGGCCCACATGCGCTACGATTTGGCTTGGGAAGAACAGTTCTACTTGATGAGCAAGGATCGGGAGATGCCACGAACCAAAGAACTTCCAAGCAACGTCATTCCGTTCAACTCCTCGGCCCGCAAGAAAAGCGTTCGGATCACGGGAGACCAGAATATCGTTGCAGATGGTGATGTTCATATCGAGGGCGGCATCCACGTGAAGTACGCCAAAGGTCGGGGGAAAAAACATCCGCCAACCGTGATCCCCGGAACCGTCGCCACAGATGCTCGAAAAGTTGGCTATCTGGAACATCTCGTCAGGCGTTATAACGAGTTCAAGGAGAGCGAGAGCAAACGTAGCGGCGAAAAGATGAACTCCGCAATGATTCGCGTCGCCTACGAACGCGAGATCAAATATCGAGTAAAGGAAACCCCGCTCGAACTCTTTGAGGAAGCCGTCGCCTTTCTTCAACATCGGATTGCGAACACGATAGTCGGCCGCAACTTGCGTAGTCGGGGGCAACCGTTGTTCTCGTCCTTCGAGGAGTTCGACCAAAAATGATGCGTATCGTTCTCGATATGAATGGCATTATCGGAACGCTGGAAGCGGAGAGCGACGCTTGGGTGCGACTGCTTCGAGCCGGTATCACTCACCAGGTTGACCTGCGGGTCACGGAAACCGCGACGCACGAAGCGGCTGACGATCCCGATTCTACCCGCCGCGCCCGCCGGATGCGACAGGTCGGGGGTTTTCCGTTGATCCTCGATAGCCCTTCCACGACGGTCAACCAGCTTGCCAATGACATCTACAATCTCATTTTCGGAACTCGGAGCCCCACGGCCCGCTCGCGGCCGAACCGGGAGGCGGACGCTCGGCACGTTGCCGAATCCATCGTCGGCGGCGCCGATGTCTTTGTGACTCTGGATCAAGAAATCCTCGATGCGAGCGACCGCGTGCAGCAGCGACACGGACTCAAAGTGAGGGCGCCCGATGCCGCTCTCGCCGAAATTTCTGTTCCGGCGCCAGTCGCGGGCGCGCTGCCACTGCCCAACGTCTTGATTCGTTATGCGAAGGCCGAAGAGTTTACGGCAGCACGCGCGCTCGTCGAACCGATCTCGAAGATTTACCCGGATTTTGACAACTGGTTCCGGAAAATCTGGGAGAACCACGCCGCGCAACGCAAAGTGGCCACGGTCGATGACCGACTCGCAGCCGTTGCCATATCGAAGAACAAGAGTGCCGATGGCGCCGTCGTGAAGCTAAGCACCTTCTTCGTCGGCGACGCTGACCGCGACAACGGCGTCGGTCAACATTTGTTGTTCCACGAAATCAGAACGTGGGCGCAGCGACGTGTCCGCAAGGCGATGGTCACGGTTTCGTCAAAAGAGCGCGAACTGGTGGACTTCTTCCGGTCCTTTGGTTTCCTCGTCGAAGGGGTTTCGCCCCGTCGATACGATGAAGAGTCCACGGAGATCATCCTGGCGCGGCATTTTCTCTACGGCGAATACGACAAAGCACGGATGCCTGAGTTAGCGCGCCATTTGGCTATGGTTTTGGGATGTACGGTGGCCGACGATAATGGGCTGGAAGGCGTGACCGGAACCCCGACAGTGCCTGTCGTCGAAGCACCGGAACCGGCTCAGTTCAATCCAGTCCGCATCTGCTTTGCGAGGCGATCATGTACGGATGTGGCTTCGCCCGATGACAAGAACGGGCAGACGGTGCTCTCAATCGGGTGGAGGGATGGAAAGCAGGAGCACCAGGTCGCTTGGAACGAATTGGACATTGAAACCAAGTTGTATCCCCTTCGCTTGCGTTTCGATGACCGGGATACGTTCATCATCCCTATCCGAATCCATTGGGCAAAAGCCCTGTTCGAGTGGAGAGAACCCCAACTCGCACTTTTCGGGCCGGACGCCGACAAACGGTTCCTGCGGGTGGACAACGTCTACTACTTCAGGCCCAAACACGTTGGGCGGTTGCGACGTGGGTCACCGGTCTTGTTCTACGTTACCGACTCGCCCCGCCAAGCCATCGGGATCGTCGGCAGCGCGCTCGTTGAGTCAGCCGATGTGGATGACCCAGAATCGCTGTTCGTTCGCTACGGCGACCTCGGCATATACGCTCCCGCCGACATCCAAGGGCACGTCGATGCAAATGGTCATGCCATGGCTGTCCGGTTCACTTGGTTTGAAGCGTTCGAGAAAACGGTTCCTTTGGATCAGGTCAAACGCCGCGTGCCGAATTTCAATCCTATCTCGACCTTTCGCATCTCGTACCAAGCTTATAACGATTTACGAAAGGACGGAGGTTCGACAACTTGAAAGTGCTCTTGATCTCGATCCGCCCCCAGTACGCCGAAAAAATTCTCTCGGGCGAGAAGACAATAGAGTTCCGTCGCGTCCGTCCGAACGTGCAAGCAGGCGACCTCTGCCTTATGTATGCGTCGGGCGCGCAACGCGCGCTGGTTGGCGCGTTCACGGTGGGAGGCGTGGTCGCAACGACGGCTTCCAGCATGTGGCGGAAGTGGCGTCGTCAGTCCGGTACCGACCGAGCTTCATTCATGAGCTATTTCGACGGTACGGAGATCGCCTACGGGCTCTTGGTCCAGTGTTCGGAACCGCTGGGTGTCGATATTCCGCTCGAAGGTCTGCGGACGCTGTGGCCGGGGTTCCACCCGCCTCAGTCGTTCCGCTTCCTGGATTCGGATGAAGCCCTTCATCGCGTTCTTCTCCGTCGCGTATTCCGCGATCTTGACGGTCGAATTCCTCACCCGTCACTCTGATTTTTTTTCAGGCCGAAACGCACCTTCGACAGGACTCGCCTTGAAAACAGGTCTCCAACGGGCAATAATATCCGCAGCATCGACGTGAAGTGAAAACTCTCTGCTTCTTCGGAAGCTGGCGGACTTGTCACCCGCGAACGAGGGTTCGAGCGGACCGTGATGCGAAAACCGCCTAGCACGACGCCACCCACATGCGCCGTGCCGACA
>CAZHPN010000161.1:0-14051 GCA_964534375.1 uncultured bacterium
AGCCTCAACCCGTTCAATTTCCCGGCGATGATTCCGTTCTGGTCGCTGCCCTACGCGGTCGCCTGCGGCAATTGCCAGATCGTCAAGCCCAGCCCCCGCGTGCCGCTGACGCAGGCGAAAATCTTCGAGTTGATTCACCGCGCCGGCTTCCCCCGCGGCGTGCTCAATCTTGTCCACGGCGCCACGCAAACCGCCCACGCGCTGATGGCCGACGACCGCCTGTGCGGCATCAGCTTCGTCGGTTCGACGCCGGTGGGGCGTATCGTTTACGAAACGTCGGCGCGCTACGGCAAACGCGTGCAGGTGCAGGCCGGCGCCAAGAACTGGGGCATCGTCATGCCCGACGCCAACCTGGAAAAGAGCGTCGAGAACATCATCGCCTCGGCCTACGATTGCACGGGCCAGCGCTGCCTCGCCCTCGCCGGCATCTTGTGCGTCGGCGACACCTACGAGCGCGTCAAACCGCTGCTGAAACAGGGCGTCGCCGCCCGCAAAATCGGCAACGGGCTCGACGCCGGCGTGGCGATGGGGCCGATCATTTCGCCCGAGGCGCGCGCGCGGGTCGAGAACTACGTCGAGATCGGGCTGAAAGAAGGCGCGAAGCTGCTTGTCGACGGCCGCGGCGCAAAGGTGGCCGAATATCCCAACGGGAATTGGGTCGGCCATCACGTTTTCGAAAACGTCACGCCGGAGATGACCATCGCCAAAGAGGAAATCTTCGGCCCGGTGCTGGCGATGATTCCCGTCGCGTCGTTTGACGAGGCGCTGGCGATCATCCACGCCAGCCCCTACGGCAATGCAGCGAATCTTTACACCTCGAGCGGCGCGACCGTGCGGCGCTTCAAGTACGAGGCGCGCTGCGGCAACCTCGGCATCAACATCGGCGTGCCCGCGCCCATGGCGATGTTCCATTTCGCCGGCGCCAAACAATCGTTCTTCGGCGACCTGCACGCGCAGGGCCGCGACGCCTTCAAGTTTTTCACCGAGGAGACGATCGTCATCGAGCGCTGGTTCGAGTAAGGCCGAACGAAAATCGAAAGATTCGAATGGCGGCGCGGAACCGCGCGATCGACTTGTTTGCTTGACGGCGCGGCGCGCGAAGCTTAACCTCGGACAATCATCAACCGCCTATCCTGAGCGATCGACCGGATCTTGGGACGGGCTCGCCGCGGGAGAATCACAATGCGGACAAAAGCCCTTTTCACAGCGTTCGTTTGCCTGTTCGCCTGCTCGCTTTTCATCCTGACCGCCGAGGCCAAAGACAAAACGCCGACAGCGGTGGAGGTCGCCGAGAAGCCGCCCGTCGAAATCAAGGCCGACGCGCTCAAGTACGGCACGATTCTGTTCAAGGATTTCACCTGCAAGCCGGAATTCAAGGAGCACGTCGACGACGCCTTGATTCAAACGCAAGCGGCCGCCATCGCGCGTTTGAAGGAAATGAAGGGCTTCGCCGCCGTCGGAACATACACGGCGGGCGTGCCGGCGCCGGCCAACCCTGCCCTCTACGTTGACGCCCTGCTCATTGACCACCGCATCATCGGCGGCGCGGCGCGCATGTGGGGCGGCGCCATGGCCGGCTCTTCGCATCTCACCTACACCGTCACGCTGACCGACGCGCAGACCGGCAAAGTCGTCGCCACCGGCGACGTGACCACCGGCAACAACGCCATGGCGGCCGCGTGGAGCGGCGGCGGCAGCGACCGCGATCTGGCCGCGTTCCTCGGCAAAATGATCGCCGACTGGGTCGCGGAAAAAGCGAAGAAATAGCCGGCGTCGGACAATCGGCCGGCGGCGAAGGGCGCGCGCAGAGCCGCGACGCAATCAAGTTCTTCGCCAAAAAAACGCAAGAAATGCTTTTGCTTGACGACGGGAGATCGCCAGCGTAGCGTAACATCAATAAGCGTCTTTCCTAAATTGCCGTCGGAGTTGGGAAGACGTTCGCGGATGGAGGAATCGCCATGAAACGCCCGTACGGCTTCGTCATCGTTGAGAAAGCGGGCATTCAGACCTGGATCACTTTCCTTTTGCTGCTGGCCGCCGTGTTTGCGTGCGCCTTTGCCAGCGGCTGTTCCGCGAGCAGCAGCGGCGGTCACGCTCCGAGCGTAACGGACGACGATGCGGCGCCCGACGACGATGACGACAACGACGACGTATCGCCCGCCGATGACGACGACGACGATAACAACGACGCCTCGCCTGACGATGACGACAACGACGACGTATCGCCCGCCGATGACGACAACGACGATGACAACGACGCCTCGCCGGACGATGACGACGACAACACCCCCGTTGTTTACGACTGGACCTGGTCGCATCCATGGCCGCAGGGCAACAACCTGGGCGGGGTGTGGGGCGACTCCGCGACGGACGTTTTTGCCGTTGGCGGCTACGGCGCGATTGTGCATTACGACGGCGCCAGTTGGTCGTCGATGCGCTCGCCGACGACCGTGGACCTGTACGCCGTTTCGGGGCGATCCGCGGCGGACGTCTTTGTCGTCGGCGACGCGGGCACGATTCTGCACTACGACGGCTCGTCATGGTCGGCGATGGCCAGCGGCAGCTCTGCCGATCTGGTCGCGGTGTGGGCCGGCGCCGCGCCGGACGCCTATGCGGCCGGCGCCGGGGGCGCGGTGCTGCACTACGACGGCTCGTCGTGGACGACGCTGATCGCGAATTTGGACGACAACCTAACCGGCATTTGGGCGAGTTCGCCGAGCGATATCCACGTTTCGGTCGGTTATTACTTCGACGGCAACACCACGACCATCATCGGCAAGCTGTATCACTTCGACGGCGCCTCGTGGTCCAAACTCCTCGACAGCCAGAGCCTCGATTTCAACGGCGTGTGGGGCTCGTCGGCGTCGGACGTCTACGCCGCCGCCGGTCCCTATTGGGCGGTGGTCTATCACTACGACGGCAGCGCCTGGGCGCAAGAAACGGTTCCCGACGGCTGGGCGATAAATCTTCAGGGCGTGTCCGGGACCTCGGCCTCGAACGTGCTCGCCTACGATGGCGGCGGCTTGTTCTTGCATTTCGACGGCACGGAGTGGACGACGCCTCAATCTCAGGGCTATATCCAAGTGACCGCCGCAACTATCGTTTCGCCGACGACAGCGTTCGCTGTCGGTCCAGGCGGCACGATCTTCCGCGTTGACGGCTGGGATGCGCCGTTTTCGACCTCCATGGTCGGCGTCACCAACGAAACGATGATGGGCGTTTGGGGCGCCGCGGCGGACGACGTGTTCGCGGTGGCCGGCGATCCCTACAATTACGGCGTGATGCTGCATTTCGACGGCTCGGCGTGGACCGAGACGATGACCATCGATGACTACTTTTCGGGCATCGCGGGGGTTGTCGCCGGCCAAGGCGTGGCGATCACGAACTACGCGAGCCCGATGGGCGACGAGGAAACCGTGAACTGCGGCGCGTACATCTACGATGGTTCCCAGTGGACCGCCGCCTCCGGCGGGCTCGGGGGATTCTGCTCGCTCGCCGGCGTCGGGGCCGCCGGGTCCACGGTGGCGTTCGTCGGCGAACTCTATGCGCAGGAATTCTACTACATCGCGCCCGTCGCCAGCTTCATTGAAGATGCGGCCGGGCAGGACTGGACGCCAATGCCGATCGCCACGTTCTCCGACGTTTGGGGATCATCGCTGAGCGATCTGTTTGTGGTGGGCCCCGCCGGGTTCCTCATGCACTTCGACGGCGTCGCGCGGAAGTTGATGTACAGTGGGACATCGAACGATCTGTACGGCGTGCACGGAACCGCCGGCGACGATGTGTTTGCGGCCGGCGCCAGCGGAACGATCGTGCATTACAACGGCTCAGCCTGGTCGCCGATGGCCAGCGGTGTGACGACCGACCTTTACTCCGTTTACGCTCTTGCGCCCGACGACGTTTTCGCCGCCGGCGTATCCGCGACGGTCTTGCACTACGACGGCTCGGCTTGGACGCCGATGACCACGCCGGTCAGCCGCTCGTCCGCGTTCTCGGCCGTCTGGGCGCTCTCGCCCAACGACGCCTACCTCACCGGCTCGTGGGGCGCGATTCTGCATTACGCCGGGCCGCGCGTCGCCGATCATCATTAACAATGGGGGCGAACTCCGCGCCCGCCCAGTATTGTCCGGCCGATCAATTGGCGCAGGCACGCACGGGGCCTTCCCTTCAAACGCTAACCCAACGTTTTTGAGCAGCGAAAACTCAAATGTGGAATGTTGAATGGAGAAACTCGGGCGCTTCCCCAGGCTACATTCGCCATTCGCCATTCGCCATTCGCCATTCTGCGCCGGCGCCTACAACCCGACCGCTTTCCGCAATTCGACTGGGAAATCCTCGATCTCGTAGATTTGGCGAATTTCGATCGTGTCGCCGTCGCTTGCCGGACACCGCATCGCCCAGTCGATCGCTTCCTGCCGCGATTTCACGTCGATTAACCAATAGCCGCCGACTTGCCGCGGTTCGGGAAACGGCCCGTTCGTCAACTTCGGCTTCCCGCCGGCGAACGACACTCGCGCGCCTTTCGACGTCGGCTGCAAGCCGTCGAGCGACAGCAGCACGCCCGCCTTTTTCATTTCGTCGTTGAATTTTCCCATCGCCTTGAAGGTCTCCGCATCGGCCTCTGACAGGGTTCCCGCTTCCGCCTTTGCGTTCGGGAACATGATCATCATGAATCGCATCGCAATGCCTCCTCTTCCAATTCGGCTCTCCCGCGTCGTTGCGGGCGCCGCCGATCGAATATTTACCTAACAACGAGAGACCGAGCGGTCAATCGCGCGGCAGAACAGGACGCAGGATTTGGCGCCGTGGGCGACCGCCCCGGTTCCCGGCTCTCGCTCAACGGCCGCCGTGAAAGGAGCGACAACGTGCAAAAAACTCTTTTCCCGTCCGGTTGTCCGGCTCGTAACGCTGGAACATCGTGAACATCCGTACGGCCTGGTCATAATCGCCGCGGAAACAGACCGCCTGCGCTCGGAACAAATACCGCAGGTGGCCGAAATAATGTCTCGTTTCGTAGACGTTGAGGAGGTCGCCGAATTTCGGACTGCCGTCCCAACCCGCCAGGAATTTCCGATCGCGATATACAGCCATTTCGTATTCGGGAGACAAACGCTGCTTTTCCAATAGGATAAAATCGTCCGGGGCCGTATTGACAACGCCGGCGCACTGCCGCACGGGCGGGTCAAAATCGTCGTTGGCCATGTCGATGGTTCGGTCATTCGCCGCCCAGCGCCGCACTACGATCACAAACTGCGTGTCGCGCAACAACGCTCGCGTCGTGCCGACCGAATAGGGTATGAATACCCCGCGTAAGAACACGAGTCGCGGATCGGCCAAATACAGGGCGATGTTCACTTTTGCCGCCGTTATCGGATAATTAGGCGAAATGAGTTCATACACTCCGGGTCCTTCGTCCCGCTGCAGAGCCAGCACTTTGTCAACGACGATGCGCTCGAAACGATTGAGGCGCGAATCGCCGACCGACGCCGGCAATTGCGCTGCCGGCGACAGCCAGTGCGCGACGGGGCGGGCGATCGGCAGCCACGAAATCAGCGACGCGAAAACCGAGAATGCGGCCAACGCCCCGAAAACGCGCGGCGCCTCGCGGCGCAACGTGCTGAGGAAGGGCAGGCCCGCCAGAATCAGCAAGAGGACCGCGGGAAAGATGTACCAATCGCGCTTCGTCCCCAAAACCGAAAAAAACAGGAATCCACCCGCTGACCCCGCGACGGGAATCAGGCCATCGACAAAAGCGTTCTTCTCGCAACGGCGACGGGCTGACGCGATCACGGCAATGAGGAAAGGCAGCAGGTTGGCGCCGAACGCGAGCAGCGCCAGGTACGTCCACCACGGGCGCGGCCGCGACTGGGCCAACGTTCCGATGTCGCCCGCAAGTTCTTCGGCGACTTTGCGCCATTGGGGAAAGTACCACAAGGACGAGGTTAACAGGGCCGCGACCGCGAGCGTCAGCCGTCGAACGACGCGCAGCGTCGAGCCGCCATCCGCGGAAAACGCCCGCCATATGAAGACAACCAGCATGGGGCCGATCATTGTCCAAGCGATCGCCTTGCTCAGCAGGCACAGCCCGATGGCCAAACCGGCAAGCGCGGCGCGCAGCGCCGTCGCGTGGAATCGCGTATCGACGAGCAGCCAACAAGCGCACGCGGTGGATGCGACCAATCCCATTTCCAGATTGAATGACGTCGCCACGGTGAACCAGGTCGGTTGGCCGAGCAGGAGCAGCACGGCAAACACGGACAGCGCAGCGTCCCGTGTCAGCGCCCACGCACAGCGCTGAACGAAAACGATCGCGCAAAGAGCGAAAAACAAGGTGGTGGAAAAAAAGGACCACGCGTGTACGCGCACGAGATTTGGCGCGGCCGCCACGAGATACGTCAGCGGCGGGTAGCGAATCGGCAAGGTTTCGAGGAAGGACAATGCTTCTGCCGGTTGATTGCGCAGGACGCTCACCAACGCCAATGCATAGCCGACGTGCCCTTCGCTGTCGTGGCCCCACGGAATGTCGGCTCGCGCGTAAAAGACAACGTTCAAAGCCAGGATCGCCGCGACGGGCAACCACAATACGTTTGGCAGTTTTGCCGACCCTGGCGTCTTGTCGTGCGCTTTCATTTTCCTCTGATGTAGAATCAAATTTTCTTTCTCGCAAGCCGGAGGCAAATTCCCGATTTCGAAGACGTGGCGAATTTCGACCGCCTCGCCGTTTCGCGCTGGAACTTGGCGGCGGATTTGGCGGCCCATGGCCGCCGCGTGGAGCGGCGGCGGCAGCGACCGCGATCCGGCCGCGTTCCTCATCTGTAAGAGGGCCTTTCCAGGTTCGATTCACGCGCCGCAGGCGCGGCATCGCGCCCCGGACCCCGGACCCCGGCGGTTCATGTTGCGCCCAACGCCAACACGGCGCCGCCCCTGCAACGTCGCCCCCGGCCCGATCGGCGGTCCAGGATCATCGCTCGCGCCCAACGTCACGACGGCCCCGCTCCAGCGTCATCCTTGACCCCGATCAGGGATCCAGGAAAAGCGTGCCGCCCTCCCCAGCCACCGGTTTTTCGTCGACATCGCTAACGGCGGCAATCGGCACGACGGCGCCGCGCCGCAGACGCGCGAGAGAATCGGCCGGCCTGGCGACCCCGCCAGCCCGCGGGGCAAAAAGCCGGCGCTCCCGGAACCGCGCCTCCGGCGCGTGAATCGCGCCCGGAAGGGCGCTCTTACAGACGTTGACGCCGCCGCGCGCGAGTCGAATCGGAAAAAGTCGCCCCAATATGGGCGCCAACGAGCAGACGATTGCTGGCGCGGGTTCCGGGGTCCGGGGTCCGGGTTCCGGGGTAACAGACGGCGAACGCCGACACGGGGGATGCGGAAGTGGGCTGCTTGGAAAGAGATTTCTCGACTCGCGTCTCGGGTTCGCGGGCGAAGCGCCCTTGCCCCGGCCGCTCGCTCGAAATGACACGTCTTTTCATTATAAAAAAAGGCGCGGCCTTTGCCGCGCCTTTTCTTGGATCTTCGACCTTGCCTACTTGGCGAACTCGACCGCTCGATGTTCGCGGATGCACGTCACGCGGATCTGGCCCGGATAGCTCAGGTCCGCCTCGATCTTGCGGGCGATGTCTTTGGAGAGCAGGACCGTGCGGTCGTCGTCGACGCGATCGGCCTGCACGATGATGCGGATTTCGCGGCCGGCCTGGATCGCAAAGCAGCTTTCCACGCCGTCGAAATCCTTGGCGATGCGTTCGAGGTCTTCCAGCCGCTTGACGTAGGTTTCCAGCATTTCGCGGCGCGCGCCGGGCCGGGCGCCGGAAAGCGCGTCGGCGGCCTGGACGATGGCGTCGAGCACGGACGCCTGTTTGACCTCTTCGTGGTGGGCGCCGATCGCATGGACGATTTCGGGCGCCTCGCCGTACTTGCGCGCCAGGTCCATGCCGATGATGGCGTGGCTGCCTTCCACCTCGTGATCGACGGCCTTGCCGATGTCATGGAGCAAACCGGCGCGCTTGGCGATCTTGACGTTCTGGCCGAGTTCCGCGGCCATGACGCCGGCGATGAAGCCGACCTCGATCGCGTGCTGCAGGATGTTCTGCGCGTAACTCGTGCGGAACTTCAAGCGGCCGATCAGCTTGACCAGGTCGGGGTGGATGCCATGGACGCCCATGTCGAACGTCGCCTGTTCGCCCGCCTGCTGCATATCCTGATCGACCTCGGCGGTCACTTTGACGACGATCTCCTCGATGCGGCCCGGATGGATGCGGCCGTCGGAGATGAGCCGTTCGAGGCTGATCCGCGCGACCTCGCGCCGCACCGGGTTGTGGCACGACAGCACCACCGTTTCCGGCGTGTCGTCGACGATGAAATCGACGCCGGTCGCCGCTTCGAGCGCGCGGATATTGCGCCCTTCGCGGCCGATGATGCGGCCCTTCATGTCGTCGTTGGGCAGGTTGACGACGCTGACCGTGCGCTCGGCGACGTACTCGCCGGCGTACCGCTGAATGGCGAGCGAAATGATCTTCTTCGCGTCGTTGTCGGCGGTTTTCTTCGCGGCTTCGGTAATTTCCCGGATCATCCGCGCCGCCTCGTGTTTCGCCTCGCTCTCCATCGAATGGATCAGGTGCTGTTTGGCCTCTTCCTGGCTCATCGCGGCGACGCGTTCGAGCTTCGACTGCCACTCCTGCACCATCGCCTCGTACTTCTTTTCCTGCTGGCCCAGCGCCGCGTCGCGCACCACGACGATGCGTTCGCGCGCCGTCACTTCGACCTCCTTTTCGTCCAATACCGAGGCCTTGCGGTCGAGGTTGTCCTCTTTCACCGCGAGCCGCTTCTCGAAGTTGTCGAGTTCTTTGCGGCCTTCTTTCAGTTCCTTTTCCGTTTGTTCCTGCAATTGCAGGGTGCGTTCCTTGACTTGCAGTTCCGCGTCTTTGACCAGCGACTGCGCCTTGTTTTTCGCATCTTCAACAATCTTCTGGGACTGGCTTTCCGCGTCCGCCGACTTTTTGCTGGTCGCCGACCGGTTAATGAAATAACCGGCCACCAACCCGATCACGAGGGCGACGACGAAAGCCAGAACCACAAGAATCAACATGAGTGGTTCCACTTTACGACTCCTTCAAGTTATGTAATCGCCCGCCGGAACGTTGTGCGCCGGTGGACGGAACGAACCTCCGCCACAACCGGCAAGCCGGACTCAGGAAGGGGACGACAGCGGCGAGACGCCGGCAACGCTCGGATACGGTCCGTTGCGGAGAATCCGCCGATCGGCCGAATCAGCTCATCAAGACGCCGATTCGGACCAATGGCGAGAGAATCCGTTGCCCGACCCAGTTATTCCCTGTGGTCGCAACTGTCTCCGCACAGAACTGCCGGCACGTTGACTTCGACGGCCGAAGCCGTCGAATGCAAACTTGAAGCGGCCGTGAGACCGGCCGACCAAACATGTCGCTCTCCCTCGAATTCCGCTTGCTTTCCTCGGTTGTCGAACCGAACCGATCTATATGATGAAACAATCCCCCGCGCTAACCGTGTGGGCCGTCAATTTGATCCCATCCCAATTAAGGTGGGCGCCATTTTGCCGCCGAAAGGGAGGCTTTTGATCGTCTCGCTTATGAACGGCAGGGGATCGCTCCCGTACAAACAGTAATGGGTCAAAAGTTCTAAGGTCCATCACGCGAAAGCGCAGGGGAACGCTGAAAACCCCGGGAATGCTCCCTTCCGCCTCGATGGCTACTGCAATCGACTATCGATGAAGTTGACCAGTTCGAGGCACTTCTTATCGACTTTTTCGCACAGTTCTTTTTGCAAACCGCGCTGTTTAAAGAACTCGTCGGCAATGTCGAGGGCGGCGAGAATGGCCACGTTCAGGCTGGAAGTCGTCTGCGATTCCGCGGCGATGCGCTCCATCTTGTCGTTCACGTACTCGGCGATTTCGCGCAAATAATTGTCGTCGCTTTCGGTAGAAAGCAGCATCTTGCGCCCCAGAATCTGGACTTCCACGTGCCGCCCGGCCATTTTCTCTTGCCTCTCTCCTCGCGGTCATTTTACGGGCGACCGAAACACATTGTCAAGGAATACTGCGCATTTTTTAATGCGCGTTTTCCAACAGTTGTTTTTTTCGACAGCGCCGTCGAAAGCGAAAAAAGGCTGTGAGGCCGGAGGGCTGAGAGACTGGGAGGTCGCGAGGCTGGGAGACTGGGTCGCTGAGAGACTGGGAGGCTGCCAAGAAACTGAAGCCTGAAATTAATATACCAGGGAATCGCAAACTGGAAGGAAGATTGAAAGATTGAGAGATTGAGAGCCCCGGTCGTGAGAGATCCCGGTGGCCGGCAGAATGGAACAGCCGAACACCGAAAAAACCGGTACTCCGGCAACCTGGAAAACGGTCGCAAGGCAGGAGGCCTTTCGGCCTGTCAGCGTTTCCGCCTCTCGGTCTTCCAGTCTCCCAGCCTGTTTGCTGAAGGGGGGATTTGAACCCCCACGGTCGTCGACCGCCACCCCCTCAAGATGGTGTGTCTACCAATTCCACCACTTCAGCATATGTGCCGCGGACGGTTAAGCGGGATTCGGGACTCGGGATCGGGAATTCCGCACTCCGCATTCCGCATTCCGCAATTTTATCGTTATCCTTCGTCTTTGGCCGGAGCCGCCGGCGGCGGAGCCGCTGGGGCCGCCGGAGCGGCGGCGGGAGGCGGCGCGACAACGCCCGTGGCGCCCGTCGGAGCCGCGGGGGCCGCCGGAGCGGCCGGCGCCGCGGGAACCGCAGTCGCCGGAGCCGGAGCCGTGGCCGGAGCGGCGTTTTGCTGGTCGGCCGGCGCGTTTTCTTCGTCCGCCGGAGCGCCCGGGACGGCCGACGGCATGCCGCCGTGCCGGGTGACCGTGCGGGTCACCGTGCCCTCGTGCGCGCTGGTGTAGGCCAGCCCCAGACATGTAAACATGAACAGAATCGCCGTGCCGCTGGTCAGTTTAGTCAGGAACGTGCCGGCGCCCGAGCTGCCGAACAGCGAATTCGCGCTGCCGCCGCCGAGCATGGCGCCCAGGTCGGCGCCTTTGCCGGCCTGCAACAGGATCACGAGGATCAGCACGATGCAGACCACCACGTGAACCAGCGAGATAATTGTCGAAATCATAATCTGTCCGCCTCTTCTTTCCCCGAAAAGTAGGGACGAAATATAGCGAGGCGAATCCGCAATTGCAAGGGGGGATCGCGACCGCGCCGCGGGCGCGGCAAAGAAGGAAAAAGGAAAAAGGCAAAAGGAAAGAACCGAGCCATAAAAAGGCGCGACCACAAAACACATCACCGATTCACTTGGCGTCTCGGCATGTCTGGGTTTTCGTCTTCGCCGCCGCTGGGCGCCGCGCCTCGACTGCGCCATACTGGCGCCGCATGGGTGAAGAGCGGTTGCCGTTTCTGACTTTCTCGCACTGGCTCAAAGAGCGGTACGGCGTGCCGGTGCGCAAGATTTCGCTCAACGCCGGGCTCGGGTGTCCGAACAAAGACGGAACGATCTCCGCCGACGGCTGCCTTTTCTGCGACGCGAATCAGTCCGGCGCCGACCCGCAGGCCGTCGCGGGGCTCTCCGTGCGCGATCAGCTCCGCCGGCAAATCGAACGCTTCCTGGCGCGGCAGCGCCAGCCGCACAAGTTCCTCGCCTATCTGCAGGCCGGCTCCAACACCTACGGCCCGCTCGACCGCCTGCGCGAGGTCTATGGTCAGGCGCTCGACCATCCGGACGTCGTGTCGCTCGCCGTGTCAACGCGGCCCGATTGCGCGCCCGACGAAATCCTCGACCTGATCGCCGCCGTGGCGGGTCGCCGCGACGTCTGGATCGAACTCGGCCTGCAATCCGCGCACGACGCCACCCTCGCCCGCCTCAACCGCGGCCACAATTTTGCACAGGTCGCCGACGCCGCGACGCGCCTCAAAGCGCACGGCTTCCTGCTTTGCCTGCACCTAATTCTCGGCCTGCCCGGCGAAACGCGCGACGACTTGCTGGCGACGATCGACCGCGTCAACGAACTTCCCGCCGACGCGGTCAAGCTGCACCCGCTGTCGATCACGCGCGGCAGCGCGCTCGAAAGCCAGTGGCGCGCCGCGCCCTTTCCGCTCGCGACCGAGGACGAATATGCCGAACTGGCGGCGGCGGCGCTTGGCCGGCTGGCGCCGGGCACGATCGTGCAGCGTCTCGCCGGCGCCGGACGCCGCGAAGTGCACATCGCCCCGGAGTGGGCGGGAAACGTGAATCGGGTCAAAAAGCTGATTGTGCGACGGATGCAACCTCTGCAAGACCGCCCGTCGCCGTGACGATCGACTGTCGGGCATCCACAGATTACTTAGCGCTGCCTTCGGCCGCAACCAAATGATTTTTCTTTAGCCGCAGATTGCGCAGATTGGCGCAGATTTGCGGGCCGGGAAATCGAAATTTCGGCGGCCGAAATTTCGCCCCGGCCCGCCACGCTAATCTGCGTTCATCGGCGTAATCTGCGGTTGTATTCAACTTTCCAAATTCTTCGCGCCGAGCGAAGAAATTCGCGGATAGTAGTGCAGATTACCCAGAACGCGCGCGGCGCGCCCAAAAGGCCAATCGGCGCGGCGCGAGAACGTAATCGCCGTATCGGCGCGTTGCCCGGACCGAAAAACCCGCGCGGCGAAGCTCGCGTTCGATCGAACGGCGGTCGTGAACCCGCAACGTGTGGCGTTCCTGCGAACGGCGATATTGTGCGCCGCGCCGGCGAAAAATTGTGATATCGCGCCGCAAGACGCCGCGTTTGACGTCTTCCGCGACTTCGATCAAGACGGCCCATTCGGCGGCCGTGGTCCACGTGCGATAGTTCATCGGCTTGCCGGCGACCAGCAGATCGAAGACGAACAACCCGCCCGGCGGCAGGGCGCGCGCCACGCGCCGGAACAGCGGCCCCAGCGCCGGCGCGTTCTGGCGCCCTTCCGGTGCGTAATTGAGCGCCTCGCCGAGCGCGGTCACCGCGGCGCACGGCGGCAGGACGAAATCGAACGCCGACGCGGCGCGGAGGGTCGCCGCCGGCGCGACGGTTCGCGCCAGCGCGAGCATGGCCCGCGATGCGTCGACCCCGACGGCGGCATGGCCGGCGCGGAGCAGTTCGCGCAGCCAGATGCCGCTGCCGCACCCCAAATCGACGACGAGGCCGCCGTCGAGGCCGGCGTCGTGCAAGGCGCGGAGCAGCGCGGGCGCGGCGCCGCGCGCAAAATCGCCGAAGCCTTCGTGGTGGATCAGCGCGAGATCCGCGCCGTACAGCGGCATGATCTACCGCGGCAAAGCGACGTAGAACGTATTTTCGCCGCGCTGCACATACAGCAGCACGCGGCTGCCGGCGGGCAGTTTGGCGATGCGGCCCGCGAGATCGGTCGCCTGGTCGACGCGCTGGTTGTTCATCGTCAGAATGAGGTCGCCGCGCGCGAGGCCGACGACCGCGGCCGGGCTGAACGGCTTGACGCTCTTGACGACCACGCCGTGGCCGGGCTCGACCCCCAGGCTGTGCGCGATGTCGGCGGTTACGTCGCCCAGTTCCATCCCGAGGATCGTCACCTGCAATTGGCCGCGCGCGCCGCGTTGTTCGTTGCGGTCTTCCGGCACGCCGCCGCGCGCGTCGGCTTGCGCCTGCGCGGCGAGCTTGACCTTCACGGTCAGCGGCGTTTTGTTGCGGATCAGCTTGAGCACGACTTCTTTGCCGACGGGCGTCGAGGCGACCATCATCGGCAGCTCGTTCGACTCTTCCACCGGCCGGCCGTCGAACTCGACGATCACGTCGCCGTTCTGCACGCCCGCCTTTTGCGCCGGGCTGTTGTCGATCACCTGGTTGACCAGCGCGCCGCGGGCGCGATCGAGCCCGAAACTTTCGGCCAAGGCGTTGTCCATCGGCTGGAACGAAACGCCGAGCCAGGCGCGCGTCACCGACCCGCTTTGCTTCAATTGCGAAATGATCGACAGCGCCAGGTTGCTCGGAATCGCGAAGCCGATGCCGCCGCTGACGCCCTGCCCGCCGGGCGCCATCAGCGTGTTGATGCCGACAACGTCGCC
>CAZHPN010000162.1:0-14009 GCA_964534375.1 uncultured bacterium
TGCTCGACGTGCTGGACCAGATGAGCTTCGACATCATGGAAATCGACAAGACGATGCACGCGCTGCACCGGCCGATCATCATCATCACGAGCAACGCGAAGAAGGATTTGTCCGATCCGTTCCTCGGCCGCTGCGTCTTCCACCACATCGCCTTTCCGACGCCGGAATTCATGCGCCGCATCGTGCAGGCGCACTACGCCGACCTGTCCGACCGCTTGATGCAGGCCTGCATCGAGGCCTTCTACAAGATGCGCGAGATCGACGGCGTCGAAAAGAAACCCGCGACCCGCGAACTGCTGCACTGGATTCGCGCCTTGATGTCCGAACCCGAGTTCGACGCCAAGAACCTCTCCGACGATCGCAAGATTCCGCTGCTGGGTCTGCTGTTCAAGAAATCCGAGGATCTCGGCCGGGCGAAACGGGCGTTGCGGCAGACGGTGGCGTAGCCAGACGTTTCGCTTCGTGCGGTCCCGGCAAGACCCCGCGCTAATCCGGTTTCTTCGGCCCGGAATTTTGACCGATCTGCGCCGCCAGGCGCTTGACCGCCTCATTCTGGCGGCGAAACACGACCTCGAAGAAAGCATACGGCATGCCGTAGGGATCGGGGATGTCGCCGCCGCGCTGCGCGTCGTCGGCCCATTCGCTGAGCAGGAACGTCTTGTAGCCGGCGTTGAAATCGAGCGCGCGGACCGCGTCGGCGTGCGATTTTTCCATGACGACGATCAAATCCGCGCGGCGCACCAATTCCCGAGTCAGCGGCGTGGCGCGATGATACGAGATGTCGAGGCCGTGCTCTTCGGCAGTCTCGACCGCCTCGGGGCTGGCGAGCGCTCCCGGCGTCGCGACCGTGCCGGCGGAGTGGACTCGCGCGCCGCGCACCCCGGCCGTCGCCAGTTCGGCGCGCAGGGCCGCCGCGGCCATCGGGCTGCGACAGATGTTGCCGGAGCAGATGACGAGGATATCGTGGATCGGAGTGGGGAGAGGCCTGGTCATGGCGAGATCCGAACGGGATTCGGGATTCGGGATTCGGGATTCGGAATCACGCACTTAAACACAGAGGGCACAGAGGAAGACACAGAGGGCGCAGAGGTTCGGGTTCCCGGGATCGGGATTCGGGACTCGGGGTTCCGGAATGGCGCTCCGGCACTGCACATTCCGCATTCCGCAATCCGCCATCGCTTCATTCCTCCGGTTCCTCCGCAAACAGATTCAGCGTCGCGCCTTTCGGAACCTTGCGGCTGAGGTGTTCGTAGGCGCGCGGGGTCGCGATGCGGCCGCGGGGCGTGCGCTTGAGGAAGCCCCGCTGGATGAGAAACGGCTCGATCACATCTTCGATCGTGTCTTTTTCTTCGGCGAGGCTGGCGGCGATGGTCTCCACACCGACCGGTCCGCCCTGGAAATGATCGATGATAGTCAGCAGCACGCGCTGGTCCATCTTGTCGAGACCTTCCTCGTCGACGCCCAGCCGGTTCAGGCTCTTCGAGGCGATGGCATGCGTGATCACGCCGTCGCTTTCGATCTGCGCGAAGTCGCGCAGGCGGCGCAGCAAGCGGTTGGCGACGCGCGGCGTGCCGCGGCTGCGGCGCGAGATTTCCCTGGCGCCTTCGTCTTCCATGGCGACGGCGAGGATGCGGGCGCTGCGCTGGATGATGGTCAGCAGATCGGCCGGTTCGTAGAAATCGAGCCGATCAACGATGCCGAAGCGGTCGCGCAACGGGTTGGCGATCAGGCCCAGCCGGGTCGTGGCGCCGATCAGCGTGAACGGTTCGAGCGGCATCTGCACGGTGCGCGCCGACGGCCCCTGGCCGAGAATCAAATCGATCGCGAAGTCTTCCATCGCCGGATACAGCTTTTCTTCGACGATTTTCGGCAGGCGATGGATTTCGTCGATGAACAGCACGTCGCGCGGCGCGAGGTTCGTCAGCAGCGCGGCGAGGTCGCCGGCCTTTTCCAGCGCCGGGCCGCTCGTGCAGTGAATATTGACGCCCAACTCGGCGGCGACGATGTGCGCCAGCGTCGTTTTGCCGAGCCCCGGCGGGCCGTAAAGCAGCACGTGGTCGAGCGACTCCTGCCGCTCGCGCGCGGCGCTGATGTAGACTTGCAAATTGTCTTTCAGCGTTTGCTGGCCGATGAACTCGGCGAAACGGCGCGGGCGCAACGAGGCTTCGAGCGCGGCGTCGTCGGTCGCTTTCGCCGGATCGATGTTCGGGCGGTCCATGCGTTATTCCCTCGCCAGCCGCTTGAGTGCGGCGCGCACCACTTCCGGAATGGCGGCCGATTCGCCCAACGTCTTGCGCGCCTCCGCCACCCGCGCTTCGGCCTCGGCCGGCCGGTAGCCGAGGTTGAGCAGCGCGCTGATCGCGTCGTCGTCGGCGCGCGCCGGGCGCGGCACATGGTCGATCGCCGCAAGTTTCGCTTCGGGCAGCAACGCGGCGGCTTTGTCGGTCAGGTCGACGAGAATGCGCTCGGCAGTCTTCGCGCCGATGCCGCGCACCTTGGCCAGCGCCCGCGCGTCGCCGGCGGCGATTGCGGCGAGCATCTGATCGGCCTGGAACGCCGAGAGCAGCGCCATCGCCGCCTTGGGCCCGACCTTGCTCACCGAAATCAGCAGACCGAAAACGCGCCGTTCCAGCGCCGTCGAAAAACCATAGAGGCTGATATCGTCCTCGCGCACGGCCGTGTGCACGTGCAACGTCACCGCGCCCGGCGGCTCGGGCAGCGCGTAAAAGCAGTTCGTGCTGATCGACACGAGATACCCCACGCCGCTGACGTCGACGACGACGTGGTCGAGCTCTTTGGCGGCGAGTTGCCCCGTCAAACGAGCAATCATGGGAGATCCCCAGGAAGGAAAAAGGAAAAAGGAAAAAGGAAAAATTCGGGCGCCCGCGGGGCTGAAAGCGCGGCGCCAAGCCCGACTCGGGGTCTCTCTTCAGGCGCCGTTTTTTCTTTGTTCATTGTTGCTTTTTCCCTCGTTTCTCGATCTTGTCCAGCGCCAGCCGAATGCCGCGGCTGTTGAGGTGGCAGATCGCGCCGGCGAGCGCGTCCGAGGCGTCGGTCATCGCGGATTCCGGCAGACGCAGCAGCGACTTGACCATCAGCGCGACCTGCCGTTTTTCCGCGCGGCCGTAACCGGCGACGGCCTGTTTGATCTGCGTCGCCGAATACTCGAAGACCGGCAGGCCCTCGTGCAGACAGGCGAGCATGGCGGCCGCGCGCGCATGGCCGAGCACCAACGCGCTGCGGGCGTTCTTGTGATAGAAGACGTTCTCCAGCGCGGCCTCCTGCGGGGCGTAGGTGCGAATGCGTTCGCGCAGACCTTCGTAAATGCATTGCAAGCGGTCGGGCAAGCCGGTGCTCGTGTCGGTGAAAATGCCGCCGCAATCGACGTGGCACAGGCGCGCCGGGCGGGCGAGTTCTTCGACCACGCCCCAGCCGCAAATGCGGCTGCCGGGATCGATGCCGATGACGCGCATCACTCGTCTGCCGGCATATCCTCGTCGGCGATGTCGTAGTTGCCCCAGACGTTCTGCACGTCGTCGATTTCTTCGAGGGCGTCGATCAGCTTGAGCAGCGTGTCGACATTCTTGCCCTCGACTTTGACGGTGGTCGTGGCGATGCGGGCCAGGTCGGCGTTTTCGGGCTCGAAGCCGGCGTTGCGAAACGCTTCCTGCAAGGTGTTGAAGTCGGCGACGGCGCAGGTGACGGTGACTTCCTCTTCTTCGGCGAAGATGTCTTCGGCGCCGTTTTCGATCGCGACTTCCTCGAATTTGGCCATATCCACGCCGTCGCTCGGGAATTGCAGGCGGCCTTTGCGGTCGAACATCCAGCCGACGCTGCCGGCCGCGCCGAGGTTGCCGTTGTGCTTGTCGAACGCGTGGCGCACGTCGGCCGTGGTGCGGTTGCGGTTGTCGGAAACGGTTTCGATGATCAGCGCGACGCCGCCCGGCCCGTAGCCTTCGTAGGCGATTTCTTCGATCATCACGCCGTCGAGTTCGCCGGCGCCTTTTTTGATCGCGCGGGTGATGTTCTCTTTCGGCATGTTCGCCGCGCGGGCCGACGCGACCGCATTCCGCAGACGGATGTTGCTGTCGACGTCGCTCCCGCCGCCGCGAGCGGCCAGCATGATTTCCTTGTTCAGACGCGAGAAGATGCGGCCGCGTTTCGCGTCCGCCGCGCCCTTCTTGCGTTTGATCGTGCTCCACTTGCTGTGACCTGACATGACGCCTCCGTAAGAAATTCGCCGCAAACGCAGCCGCAGCCACGCTTTTTTCGTCGATAGGGCGAATGTGGATTTTGCCGTTCCGGCGGTGGCTTGTCAAGCATTGGGCGCGCGCCAAAAAACGACGATCAACGGACTATTTCGCTTCGTCGGCCGCGGCCGACGGGGCGGCTAAACTATCGCCCAACGCAACGGCACGGGCGTCTTCCATCGCCTTCGTCGGGCGTGGTTATCTTCCAATTTGCGACAGGAGGAGGCTGCCATGGATTGGGGAGCCGTTGACGCGATCGCCACGGTCGTTTCGGCTGTGGCCTTTATCGTGACCGCACTTTACGTGCGGCAGCAGTTGCGGGCCGTCGAGAAGGATCGCTATCTCGAAATCACCAACCAATTGTTCCAAATCTGGCAAGACCCGGATTTCATGGCGGCCCAACTCTGGCTGCTGCACAAATTGCAGGAGAAAACCTGGGCCGAGTTCATCGAGAAGCACCGCGGCGACTATGGCGAGGCGGCGTTTCATCGCGTCGGGGCGTTTTACACGCGGCTCGGAGCGCTGGCGCGGCTGCGGTTGATCGACGAAAAGGAAACGCTGTCGACCCTCGGCGGCTACGCGCTGGCCGTCTGGCAGAAAATCGAGCCGTTGGTCAAGGAGGCTCGCGCGCTCGAGAATTCGACGTTGTTCGCCGATTTCGAGCGCATCATCCCCGCGTGTTACGAGTGTTATGTGCCGAACCTGCGCGAACCGCGCAATATTCGGCTGTTCGCGCCGCAAAAACCGGCGGATCGTGTCGAGATTCGCGAGTTGCAGCGCAAAATCGAGGCCGGCGAGCCCGTCCTTATTCTGGATGTGCGAAAGACCGCCGACCACGATGCCGACCCGCGCCGGCTGCCCGGCGCCCGGCACATCGCGCCCGACGCCATCGCCGGGACCTGGGGCGAATTGCCGCACGATCGCGAGATCGTGCTGTACTGCGCCTGACCCGACGAAGCGACAAGCGCCCGGGCGGCGCTTTTTCTGAGCGAAAAAGGCTACTGCGCCCGCGCGCTGATCGGCGGCTTCAACGGGTGGCGCGACGCCGGTCTCCCGCTCGATTTGCCAGCGGCGTGAATCGTCATTACATGCTTCCAACTGACGGAAATCGAATTTCCGCACGAAAAGGAGAACAACATGTCCATTGCAATCGTGGCCCCGACGGGCAAAGTGAGTTCGGCATTGACCTGCCATCTGCTGGATGCCAATGCCGACCTGGTGCTGCTGGCGCGGCATCCGGAGAAAGTCAAAGAGCACGCGGCGTGCGGCGCCAAAGTGCTGCAGGGTTCGCTCGACGACGAGAACTTCGTCATCAACGCCACCGAGGGCGTCGAGGCCCTTTTCTGGATGATCCCGCCGAAATTCGACAGCGACGATTACCGCAGCTACCAGCGCGAGATCGGGCGCATCGGGGCGGCCGCGATCGCCGCCAATCAGATCCCGTATGTCGTCAACCTGTCGAGCATCGGCGCGCAGCATCCGAACGGCACGGGGCCGATCGCCGGCTTGCACGACGTCGAGGAGGCGCTGAACAAGGCCGCCAAGAACATCGTCCACGTCCGCGCCGGGATTTTTTTCGAAAACCACCTGGGATCCTTGGAATCGGCCCAGAACCTGGGTCAGATTTACGCACCGATTCCCGGCGATCTGGCCATGCCCCAAGTAGCGACGCGCGACATCGCGGATTTTGCGGCGAATCTGCTGCTGCACCTGGATTGGCAAGGCCGCCATTACCGCGAACTTCACGGTCCGGCGGATCTGAGCTACAACGATCTGGCGAACGCGTTTTCCGACGTGTTGGGCAAAAAGGTCGACTTCGTGCAGGCGCCGCCGGAAGCGGTTCTCGACAGTTTGCTGAAGATGGGCTTCAGCCGCAACGTCGCGACGAGCTTCCTCGCAATGTACGCCGGCGGCGAAAAGGGTCTCGTGGCTCCGCTGGAGCCGCGGTCGGCGAATAACACGACCAAGACGACGTTCACGCAATTCCTGCGGGCGTATCTGCAAAAGACGGCGAAAGCAACGACGACGCCCCCGGCCGCGCCGAAAAAGCGCTCAAAACACCGTGCGGCGTAACCGGGACGCGGCGCGGAGTTTGGCCCTGTAAGGAAGACCAGCGCCGGCCGACAACTTGGATAGACTTCTTGGCGCGCTCCTCCGAATCGCCAAAAGCGACTCAAAAGGAGTTCGGTGGCAGTAAAGGTTCCAAACTTTACATAAGGCCATCGGGGCTCAGAGCCGAACAAAACTGAAAAAAAGTTATGTTCAAGCTCTCGAGCCGCGCTGGGAAGCTGGATTTCCGCCTCGGTCGTTATCTGAAAAAAAGATTGGGAAGGGAAGTTGGTTGTTGCCTGTTTCCGTCCGGTGCACGCTCCACGATAAGAATCCTTATTTACGCTGACGGAAAAAATCAATCACGCTGTCGCGGTTCAGCGGGCTTTCACTGCGCGGTTCGGCGCCTTCCAGAAACGCCTCGTCCGCGGTCTCCGGACTGTCGTAGTGCGCGAGCAGGCCGGACCGCTCGTCGATCTTGCGGAAGACAATTCCCGGCGGCGGCTCGAACGCGTCGCCCTGCTGGCCGCGCGCGTAGTCGATCATGAACCGCGTCCAGATCGGCAGCGCGGCGCGCGCCCCGGTCAAGCCCACGTTCTTTTCGCGGTCGAAGCCGACCCAGGTCGCCGCCAACAGCGACGGCGTGTAGCCGACAAACCACGCGTCGTGCCCTTCGTTCGTCGTGCCGGTCTTGCCCGCCGCCGGGATCTTCAGGCCCATCCGCCGCGCCCCGGCCGCTGTGCCGGTCTCGAGCACGCCTTCGAGGATGTGCGTGACCAGATACGCCACCTGCGTCGGCAGCGCGCGGCGCGGCTTGACGCCGCGCTTCTCGAGCACGCGGCCGTTGCGATCGACGACGTCGCGGATGGCGATCGGCTCGCAGTAGTAGCCCTGGCTGGCGAGCGGCGCGTAACTGGCGGCCAACTCCAGCGGGCTCATTTCGGCGACGCCCAGGGCCAGCGACGGATACGGCTCCAGCTTGGCGATGACGCCCATCTGCCGCGCGGCGGCGATCACGCGATCGAGGCCGACGTCGAGCGCGACGCGCGCCGTCGGCACGTTGCGGCTGTGCTCCAGCGCGTGCCGCACGGTGACGTCGCCCTCGAATTTGCCGTCGAAGTTTTGCGGCGACCAGGGCTTGCCGCCGGAGGGGATCGTCAGCGGCTCGTCCTTGAGCATCGTCGCGCCGGTGAAATGGTAATTGCGATCTTCATAGGCGCGCAGAAACGCCGCGGTGTAGACGAACGGCTTGAACGCGGAGCCGACCTGGCGGCGCATTTGCACGGCGCGATTGAACGGGCTGGCCGCGTAGTCGCGGCCGCCGACCATCGCGCGCACGTAGCCGGTGGACGGCTCGAGCGCAATCAACGCGGCCTGGAGGCGATTGTCGTCATTGGCCACGAGCGATTTGGCGCTGGCCTCGAGTTCCGCCAGGGATTTCTGCACGGCGCGTTCGGCCATCCGCTGCAGCGCCACGTCGAGGGTCGTGTAGATCGCCAGGCCTTCGCTCTGCAGCACGTCCTCGCCGTAGCTGGCGGTCAATTGCTGGCGCAGGAAATCGATGAAGAACGGCGCGATGGTGCGCGACGGCATGTGCCGATTGACCGACAGCGTTTGCGTTTTCGCGGCGACGAGGTCGGCGGCCGTGACGTGCAGTTGCGCCATCGCCTCGGGCATCTTCGCCAGCCGATCGAGAATGTAGTCGCGGCGGATGCGCGCACGCTCCTCGAATTTGCGCGGATTGTAGCCGGTCGGGCTGCGGATGAGGCTGGCGAGCAGCGCCGATTCGGCCAGCGTCAGTTCTTCCGGATTCTTGCCGAAGTAGAACCACGCCGCTTCGCCCAGGCCGCAGATCGAGACGCTGCCGGACTGGCCGAAGTAGATTTCGTTGATGTACACCTCGAAGATCTTTTCCTTCGGGTAGTGCATCTCCAGCACGATCGCCATCACCGCTTCCCGCCCCTTGCGCGTCAGCGTGCGTTCGGGCGAGAGGTACATATTCTTGACGAGCTGCTGCGTCAGGCCGCTGCCGCCCTCGCGAATCTTGAAGCGGATCAAGCCCTTCAACAGCGCGCGGAACACGCCTTTGACGTTGATGCCGTGATGCTCGAAGAATGCGGCGTCTTCGACCGCGGCGACGCTCCAGACGAGGCTTTTCGGGATCGCGGCCCACGGGATCAACCGCCGCTCCTCCTGCACCTGGCCGAAGAATCGTCCGATCAGTTCGGGCTCGACCTCGACCATCGGCATTTCTTCTTTTTTGGTCAGGTCGAACACCTTCGCGATCACGTCGCCGTTCAGCGTGATCTTGACCAGCCGCGGCTGCACGATCTCGCCCGGATAGGTGAACTTGCGCAGGTAGATCCACAGCGCCGTCGGCGATTTGAAGAACTCACCGGGCCGCGCGGGCTCATGATCGACCGATTGGTAGTCCAGGCGTTGCAGGCGGTCGAGGACGCCGGTGGTCAGCAGCAACGAGCCGGGCAGCATCGTTAGCGAATCCGAATAGACGTGCGTGGGCAGCTTCCAGCGCTTGCCCTCGAATTTGGCGGTCAAGTCGTGGTCGATGGAAAACGCGTAGAGTCCGCCAGCGATCACCGCGGCGAGCGTCGCCCAAAACGCCAGATTGAACGCCCACCAGAGCGCGTAATGAAACCACCGTCGTTCGGAGGATTTCGCCGATTTTTTCCGCCCCGGTTCCGGGACGGTGCGGGACGCGCGCGGGCCGGGCATGCTTCGTTCGCCTTATCGGTCGCTTCGGACCTTGAACATCGACTGCAAGGCGCCAGTCCCCCCGTTTCGCCCGACCCCGTGGACCCGCCAGCGACAGCCACCTCGGAGACTTGAACTCCGGACCTGACGATTACGAATCGTCTGCTCTGCCAACTGAGCTAAGGTGGCGCGAGGGCGTATTATAGTTAAATCAAATCGGCTGACAAGCGCAAAAAACGAGTTCGACATGCATCCTTGCATCCGCCGGTGACAGCAGCTAAAGGATGGGCATGAGTTTCCCGTCGTCATTCGTTCGCACGGTGTGGGAGAGGGCATCGCCGCATGTTCTGTTTTGCGGCGCCGCCGTCATCTATCCGGTGCTATTCAGAAACATCATCGTTTTCGATCGCCTGCAACTGTGGAGCGACGCGTTCCGCCAATTGCAGGGCGCCGAGCAATTTGTCGCCGCGAAAACGTTCCGGCTGGTCGGCAAAAGGCGCATTTTCCCCGATTCGCTTCGGGCCGCGGGCCCGGCGACCCGACGCCGGAGACCGCGCGCGTGACGCGAACAAGGCCGAGGCCGCGTTCGGGCGCGCCGGCGCAATTCGCTTCACCGACGGACGCCGCGCCACGTTAGCTGCCGTTTCATTTTTCGGTTCTGCCGAGCTATCCGGCGCCTTGGCCCGGAATCGGCGCTGCACGGCGTACGCCGTTTCACCGTTCCGAAACCACGGCGTCGCCGCCGATGCGCTTGACTCCGCCGCAACGGCTATGCTGTACTTCGCACGACGGCGGGGCGCTATTTCGCGGGGATTGGCTTGGTCGCGCGACGGCCGGCCGCGGGGCCGACTTGCCGGCGGAGGTCGTTTTTTAGTCCATGAGCGACAGCGAATCACTTTTGACCGAGCGCGTTTTCGCCGACATCAAACGAATCTTTTTCTTGCGCGAAGCCAAGAGCGAATTCGTTCCGGGGCAGACGCTGGTGCGCTATGCCGGCGCGGTTTACGACCATGAAGAAGTGAATGCGATGGTCGCCGCCATCCTCAACGGCTGGTTCGGCCTTGGCGCCAGAGCCGAGGAGTTTGAAACGGAATTGGCCGCGCACCTCGGCGCCGCGGGCGGCGTGTTAACCAACTCCGGCTCCAGCGCCAGCTTGCTGGCCGTCGCCGGCCTAATGAGCCCGGCGTTGCCGGATCGCTTGCGCCCCGGCGACGAAATTATCGCGCCCGCCTGTTGTTTTCCGACGACGATCAATCCGTCGATCGTTCTCGGCCTGACGCCGGTTTTTATTGATATAGTTCCCGGCACGTACACCATCGACGTCGATGACTTGCTCCGCGCTCTGTCCGCCGCCACGCGCGCGATCATCGTGCATCACACGCTCGGCAATCCCAACGAAATGGCGCCGATCATGGAGTTCGCGCAGCGGCGCAATTTATTTGTCATCGAAGACAATTGCGGCACCATCGGCTCGGAGTACGACGGCCGGAAGACCGGGTCGTTCGGCGACTTGGCCTTCGAGTCGTTTTATCCCGCGCACCATCTCACGATCGGCGAAGGCGGCATGGCCCTCTACAATGACGAACGCTTCGCGCGGCCGCTGCGGTCGTTGCGCGACTGGGGCCGCGCCTGCTTCTGCCGCGGCGACGAGCAAGCGACGCTCGGCGCCTGCGGCCAGCGGTTTTCGCACGCGATCGACGGCCGCGCTTACGATCACAAATACCTGTACAGCGAAATCGGCTACAATTTGAAACCCGTCGAATTCCAAGCGGCCATGGGCCTGGCGCAGTTGAAGAAACTGCCCGCCTTCCTGGCGCAGCGCGCCCGCAACTTCGCGCGCCTGCACGCCCGGCTCGCCGACCTGGCGGATGTTTTCATCCTGCCGGAGAGCCTGCCGGCGGCGAAGGCCAGTTGGTTCGCCTTTCCGCTGACGATCCGGGCCGGGGCGCCGTTCGACCGTTCCGCCGTCACAACGTTCTTGGAGGATCGCCGAATCCAGACGCGGCCCCTGCTGGCGGGCAACATCCTACGGCACCCGGCGTACCGCGAGACGCGCTGCCGCGTCGTCGGCGAGTTGACGAACTCCGACTACCTGCTGCACCACGCATTTTTCGTGGGAATTTACCCGGGGCTGGGAGACCGGGAAATGGATTATATTGCCGACGTCTTGCAGGAATTCGTGCAGCAACGTCGGAAATAAGCGCCGGCCCCGCCGACCGCGAAAGCAGCGCCAGATGATCGACGACAAACCTATTTTCATGAACGGCCCCTGGATCACCGACCTCGAAATCAAAGTCGTCGACGACTGCATGCGCGGCGGTTGGTACGATTATCACTTCGTGGAAATGTTCGAACAGGAATTTGCGGCGTATCACGGGCGTAAATACGGCCTGATGACGCCCAACTGCACGACGGCGATTCATCTAGCCTTGACGGCGATGGGCCTCCGGGAAGGCGACGAGGTGATCGCGCCGGATTGCACCTGGATCGGCAGCGTCGCCGGCGTCACCTATTTGCGGGCGACGCCGGTATTTTGCGACATCGACGCCGCGACCTGGTGTTTGGATCCGGAGTCGGCGGCGCGCGGCCTGTCGCCGCGCACCAAAGCGATGATCGTCGTCGATCTGTACGGGAACATGCCGCGGATGGACGAGTTGCTCGCGCTCGCGCAATCGCACAACATCCCCGTGCTCGAGGACGCGGCGAACGCGGTGGGCTCGACGTACAAAGGCGTCCGCGCGGGCAAGTTCGGCCTGGTCTCGGTCTTCAGTTTCCATCGCACCAAGACAATCGTCACCGGCGAAGGCGGCATGTTGCTGACCGATGACGAGCAACTGTTCGAGCGCTGCCGCGTCCTGCGGGACCACGGCCGCCGCCCTGGCGGGCCGCCCTATTACAATTACGAGGTTGCCTACAAATACATGCCGTTCAATCTGCAGGCGGCGATGGGCCACGCCCAATTTCAACGGCTTGAGGAACTGGTCGGCAGGAAGCGCTCGCTCCTGCAACAATATCGCGATTTGCTGGCGGACATTCCGGACATTCAACTCAATCCCGAGCCGCCCGACGGCGTCAACGGCGCGTGGGTCACGGCGTTGGTGTTCGGCCGCAGCCATCGGCTCACGAAAGCCGAGGCGATGCGACGCCTGACGGAATTGGGGCTGCCGACGCGGCCGTTCTTCTATCCGTTGACGGCGATGCCGGCCTACGCGGCCGCCGGCGCCGGCCGCGCGCCGAACGCCGTGGCGCATGATATCTCGGACCGCGGAATCATTTTGCCCGCGGCGCCGATCCTGACGGAAGCGCAACTCTCGCGTTACTGCGACGGCATCAAGAAAATCATCGGCCTGTGATCGCGGGCAATGGAGGTGAGTGCGCGCAGGCGATCGACTCGGGCGCCTCGGCGACGGTTTCGCCCGGATAGCCGAACGGACCGGGCGGGTCGCGATCGTCGATGAACGCCGCCCGCCGGATTCGCCCGCACGCCGCGGTTCGCGCCAGGCCGGCCCGGGAACGTCATGGAAACCCCCGCCCTCCGGCGGCATCTAGCCCTTTCGCGGCGTTATGGTATCCTCGAAGTATGTGTTTTTCTCAGGGGATGGCCGTTTGATCGGGCATTATCGAGACCCACCGTGTACGGCGCGGCGCGCCCCGCAACGTGCTGGAAAATAAGCTGCAAGTTCCGAGTTCGGCCGCGCATGGAGGATGCCGCCTGCCGCGATGCAAGAACGCCGTCGGGCGGCATGCGTGACGTTTTCCGCGAAAAATCGCCGGCGCCGGCGGCCGTTTCGCGACCTAACAGATTGTTATTACTGCTGTTTTATTTTCATGGACAGAGAGGTTTTTGTTTGATAGGTTGATGGTGTTTCTAGTTTGACAACGTCGCTTTGCAATTTAGATTTGCGCGTTATGGCGGCCCTGGGGTAGCAGCGAAGCTGCTGGCCGATCAACACTGAAATGCTTCTCCGATCTCGCCGGTTCCGCCGGCGAGTTGCGACGAAGTTTGGGGCCAAGGGGGCATGGCATGAGACCACTATACCGCCGGGCGCTCGTGGGCGCCTTGGTGCTGCTGACCGCGGTGCTGGCGATTCAATCGGTCGTCAGCGCGGCGAAAAAAAAGCCGCTGGCGCACAATGACATCCCGCCGGCGATGGTGATTCCGTCGCGGCCGGCCGATGCGATCACCGGTTCCGAGTTCGCCCGCCGGACCGAGGGCATGTCCGAAGCCGAACGGCAAGCGGCGGCGCTCGTCGAATTGCGATCTGGGAATGTTCCCCCGTCGTCCCGCCGCCTTACGGCGGTTTCGATGACGGGCGAGAGCCCGGACGGACAACCTGTTACCGCCACGGTCTGGGTCATGCCCGACTATTTGTCGATCGGCTCGGACCAGGATTTCTTGCGGGCGCCGCTGACCTATTCCTCGGCTGCCGCCATCGCCAACGAATTCGGGGCGGTGCTGCCGACGCCCAAGATCGTGGACGCGGTCTACGACCGTTCGACGGAACGCCTGACGCCGCAGCCCCTGCCCGCCGGCCGCGGCATGCGCTCGAGCGAATACTGCCTGCGGCATCACGAGATGATCCAGCAGCAACTCCAGCGGATCGAACCCCGGCGAATCGGCGACCTGGTTGCGGGCCACAAGAAAGATGTGGTCATCACCAATCGTTTGCTGAAGAAACCCCGCCAAATTGCGATCTACGGCTGGCACCGGTCGTCGGGCAAACCGATCCAGCCCCTGAGTACGGTCCATGAAGCCGAATACGCGGATTACAGCCATGGCGTGCGGCTCGTCAGTCGGACGGTCCGGATCGACGGCCAGAAGCATTCGATCGTTCGCGCGCTGGAAGACCCGCGCGTGGCCCCGGCCCTGAGCTACGAAGGCCCGCTGATGAACGTCGATCGCCTCATGCGGCGCACCGTCCCGATTCCATAAGCCGAAGTTCCCGGCCAAGAAACTAATAAGTGGCTGATTATTCAGGGAAAGTGCAGAAATCGGCG
>CAZHPN010000163.1:0-13729 GCA_964534375.1 uncultured bacterium
ACCCGACGCAGACGCTGGCGCAGGAAGAAGAGATGACGTATCGCGTGCCGCTGATCGTGCACTCGCCCGCCGGGCTCGTGCCGCCCCGGCGGCTGCACGTGAACGGGTCGCAAGTGGACATCGCGCCGACCATCCTCGATATTCTCGGCCTGCGCGCGCCGAACGCCTTCGTCGGCCGCAGCCTGTTGCGCGTCGACCCGAACCAGCCGCGGCCGATCTTCATGATTCAGGACTCGCTGTGGAACATCCGTCGCGGCGACGAATACTGCTACGAATTGGCGGAGAAACCGGGCCAGGCGGAAGAATTCAAGCAGCGCGCGTCGGGCGTCGCCGGCAGCAGCCCGCGGTTCTGTTTCCGCGCGAAGGGCGATCTGTTCTTCGACAAGGAAATCACGCCGCTGGCGCCGGACGCGGCGGCCGTCGCGCCGCTCTACGACATCGGCCTGGACCTGGTGTTCTACAACCGCTTCCTGCTGCAGCGCGACACCGCGTACCGCCGGCCCGCCGAAGAATAACGACCGGCCGGCGCGCCGATCGGTCGTGACTTTTTCCGCGCAGACCTCTCCCCCGGCCACGCCCGGCGTGGCCGCGCCCCTCCCCGACCCGTTCGACAAGCTCAGGGCAGGCTCCGGGAGGGGCGAGACGACACCGTGGCGGACCCGGGTCGCGGAGAGGTCCTGCGTGGCCCGCGAGTTCGCCTTCGTATTGGTGAAACAACGCACGAGGTCTTTTTTTCAACGGGTGTCCGCTTACCAATGCGGCGCCCACGCGCCCCTCCCCGACACAGGGAGGGGCGGGAAATTTCGGAAGCCGAAATTTCCGGGGAGAGTCGGCGCGAAGATCACAATATGGCAATTTGATATGCGCGCGCCGCGCCGCGCGTTACGCTTCCGCGTCGCGGTCCATTTTTTCGAGTTCGAATTCTTCGGGAAAATTGGCGTGCATGCGGCCGACGATCAGGTCGTTGACCTCGGATGACGTGTGCAGCGTCAGCGCCTGTTCGACGAGCTCGCGCGCCTCGGCGGACGTGAACCGGCCGAGCATGCGCTTGACGTGCAGCGCCTTGTTCGGCGCCATCGACAGCTCCGTCACGCCGAGGCCGACCAGGGCCATCGTGTACTCGAGTTGGCCGGCCATTTCGCCGCACATCGCCACGGGGATGCCGGCCTCGCGCGCGGCGCGCACGACCAGCCGGATCGCGCGCAGCACCGCCGGATGCAGCGGGTGAAAGAGGTAATTGATGTGTTCGTTGGCCCGGTCGACCGCCAGCGTGTACTGGATCAGGTCGTTGGTGCCGATCGAGAAATAATCGACTTCGGCGGCAAGCATATCGGCGACCAGCACGGCGGCGGGCGTCTCGATCATGACCCCGAGCTCCACTTTCTCGGCCTGCGCGGCGCCGCGTTGGCGCAGCTCCTCGCGCACCTCGGCGAGCAGCGCCTTCGCCTGCCGCAATTCGTCGATGCCGCTGATCATCGGAAACATGATGCGGACCGCGCCGTGCGCGCTCGCGCGCAAGATCGCCCGCAGTTGCGTGCGGAAAATATCGGGATGCGCCAGGCACAGGCGGATGGCGCGCAGGCCCATCGCCGGGTTGGCCTCGCCCATCACCTCGGCGGCGGCGAAACTGGCCTTGTCGCCGCCCAGGTCGATCGTGCGAATGGTCGTGACGCCGTCCGGGCCCATCCGCTCGACGACCTGGCGATAGACCTCGTACTGTTCGTCTTCCGTCGGCGGGTGCGCGCTGAAGATGAAAAGAAATTCCGTGCGGAACAGGCCGATTCGCGTGAGGCCGTTGTTCTTGACCGCGGCGATTTCGCTGGGCAACTCGATGTTCGCGGCGAGGCTCAGGCGTACGCCGTCGGCGGTTTCGGCGGGCAGATCGCGGACGAGGCGCAGATCCTGTTCGAAGCGTTCGTAAAACTCGCGCCGCGTGTCGTACTCGGCGATCAATTCCAGCGACGGGTTGAGGAAGACCTTCCCCTCGAAGCCGTCGAGCACGATCAGGTCGCCGGTTTTCACTTCGCCCGTGATCGACTCGAGGCCGACGATGGTCGGGATTTCCATGGCGCGGGCGAGGATCGCGGTGTGGCTGGTGGCCGTGCCGACGTCGGTGAGGATGCCGAGCACTTTTTCGCGATTGACGTTCGCCAGATCGGCCGGCGACAGGTCGTGCGCGACCAGCACCACGGGGTCGGCCAGGTGCTCGATCGATTCCTGCTTGACGCCCATCAGGTTGATCAGCAGCCGCCGCTCGAAGTAGTCGAAATCGCGGCCCCGTTCGCGCAGGTAGGCGTCGTCGACGTGCTCGAAGACGCTGACCACTTCGGCCAGGACCTGCGCCACCGCCCACTCGGCGTTGATCGACAGGTCGGTGATGCGCTGCCGCAGGCGTTGGAACAACTCCGGGTCTTGGAAGAGCGCCAGGTGCGCGTCGATGATCTGCAGGTGGTCGCCGAGGTTGAGTTTGGCGCGGACCTGCGAAAGCTGGTGGCGCGACAACTCCATCGCCGTCACCAGGCGCGTGATCTCGCGGTCGACCTCGCCGGCGGCGAGCTTGTGATGGGGCACGCGCAAATGGGCGCGTTCGAGGTGATAGGCGCGGCCGAGCGCAATGCCCGGCGAGGCGGGCACGCCGGTCAATTCGCGAATGCGGTGTTCGTCCTCGGCCACGTCGCTCATTCCTCGCCGAACTTGGCGCGAAAGAGTTTGTCCAATTCGAAGATCGCCTTCGCCGCGTCCGGTCCGGAGGCGTGCAGGCGCAGCACGCTGCCGGCGGGCGCCATCAACTGGGTGACGCTCATGATGCTCTTGGCGTCCGCCGTGCGGCCGTTGAACGCGATCTCCACCACGCAATCGAAATCGGCCAGCAACTTGACGATTTTGCTGGCGACGCGCAGATGAATGCCGGCTTGGTTGGCCACGGTCATCTGCCGCTCGAGGTCCACCGGCGTCTACCCGTCCCGGCGCTGGCCGTTTTGGAGATATTGGCTGGCGAGGCGAATGCTGCCGCGGCCGATCTCCGCCAACTGCGCGCAAAAGTCGCGCAAACTGCGGCCGTCGCGGGAATAGATCAGGTCGACGAGCATCGGCAGATTGATGCCGCTGACCACTTCGACCTCGTTTTCCTTCAGGAAGGAAAGGGCGATATTGCTCGGCGTGCCGCCGAACATGTCGGTGAACACGGCGACGCCGACGCCCTCATTGACTTTCTTGATCGCCTCCTGCAGCCGCTCGCGAATCTGTTCGGGTTTCTCCTGGCCGGTCACCGGAACGGCGGCCACGCCCTTGAGTTCCGCGCCGCCGATCATCGCCGCGGTTTGCAGAAAGGCCTCGGGCAGGCTGCCGTGGGCCACGATCACAATGCCGATGATTTTCGCGCTCATGCGTCAGGTCTTCTTGATGTCTCGGTGGTGGACCGCTGCTCGCAGGCCGCGCGCATGCAGGATTTTCGCCACTTCCTCGGCGATGGCCACCGAGCGGTGCCGGCCGCCCGTGCAGCCGATCGCGATGGTGAGAAACATCTTGCCTTCACGCCGATAATTGGGCTCCAGAAAGAAGAGCAGGTCCGTAAACTTCTTCAGGAACTCCTTGGTGACTTCCTTTTCGAGAACGAAATCCGCGGCCGCCGCGTCGCGACCGGTCAAATCCCGCAAGTCGGCGACAAAATACGGGTTCGGCAGGAACCGCACATCGAGCACGATATCGGCGTCTGTCGGCGTCCCGTGCTTGTACCCGAAACTGAGCAGACGGATGGTCAAGACCGTCTGGTCTTCGGCCGCGGCGAACCGCGCCTGGACAATGCGCCGCAGATCATGCGGCGTGAAATTCGACGTGTCAACCACCCAATCCGCGTGCGCGCGCACGTCGCCGAGGGCGGAGCGCTCCAAGGCGATGGCGTCGGTCAGCGAGCCGCCGGCCGCCAACGGATGGCCCCGGCGGGTCTCCGAGAAGCGGCGTTTGAGCGTGGCGTCGTCGGCGTCGAGGAACACCACGTCGAGGCGCTCGGCCGTTTCCCGCAGGTGGCGAAACGTGTCGGCCGCGCGCGTCGGCAGCGAGGCGTCGCGCAGGTCCATGACCAGCGCCAGGCGCGCGACGTCTTCGCCCGGATTCAGATACCCCAGTTGCACCAGCCGGTCGACGATCTCCACGGGCAGGTTGTCGATGCAGAAATATCCCAGATCCTCCAACGCCTTGCTGGCGACCGACTTGCCGCCGCCGCTCATGCCCGTGAGGATGACCAGGCGCGCCGGCTTCATTCGGGGTCGTCCCCCTGCGCCTTGCCCGGCTCGCGATTGAGTTGCGCCAGCAAATGGCGCTGGAACTCCTTCGCCGCGTGAAAACCTTCCATTTTCAACAACTGGTTGCGCGCCGCGACCTCGATGATCGTCGACAAATTGCGGCCGGGTCGGACGGGAAGCACGATCGACGGAATCTCCTCCCCCAACACCTTGCAGCGCTGGTCGTCGAGCCCGATCCGGTCGTAGTCGGTGTCCTTTTCCCAGGCGACCAGCTTGACGATCAGGTGCACTTTTTTCCGATCGCGGATCGCGCTGACCCCGAACATTTCTTTGATATTGATAATGCCCAGGCCGCGAATTTCCATATGGTACTTGATGACATCGGGGCCGCGCCCGTAAATGGCCTGCGGGCCTTCGCGCGTCAGATCGACGGTGTCGTCGGCGACCAGGCGATGCCCGCGGGAAATCAAATCGAGCGCGCACTCGCTCTTGCCGATGCCGCTTTCCCCGAGGATCAGCACGCCGACGCTGAAAACGTCGAGCAGCACGCCGTGCACGCTCGCGGTTTCGGCGAAACGGGGCTCGAGCAGCCGCGTCAGGCGCTCGACCAGCGTCTGCGTGGGCAGCGTCGTGCGCAGGATCGCGGCGCCGGTGCGTTCGGCGTGCCGCAAGAAGACCGCCGGCGGCGTCAGGCCGCCGGTAACGATGCAGCAGACCACGCCGTGGTCGAAAAACGTCTGGCAGATGCGATCCTGTTCGGCTTCGTCGAGGCCGGCCAGGTAGGCGATTTCGGTCTGGCCGAAAATCTGCGCGCGTTCGGGGACGACGAAATCGACGAAGCCGGTCGCCGCCAGGCCGGCTTTTTGCACATAGGGCGAACGGATCTTGTTTGGCCGGCCGCGGTCGCCGACGATCTCGATCGACAAGTCCGCCTGGCGGGTGCTGAGGATTTCCTCGACGGTCATGTGCGCCAAGGCTCGCCCTTTCCGCTTACCCGACTATGGGAGTTCTGGAAGGAATGGGAATTACGGGAGTTATGGGAATTGCGGCGCACGCTACGCCGCCCCCGGCCGAACTTCAGCCGTCCCAGTTATCCCATAATTCCCCTTCCTCCCGATCTTTTCGTCTAAGCGCGCGGCGGCGGCGCGCGCCGCCGCCGCGAATCTCAATCGACGTCAAAACTCACTCGCCGCCGGCGAGAATCAGGCCCAAATCGCCGTCTTTGCGACGGTACAGGACGTGGATTTTCCGGTTGTCCGAATCGGTGAACACCAACAAGTCCGACGTCGCGTGCGAATCCATCCAGATCACGGCTTCTTCCAGGCCGATCGGTTTGATCTCGGCGACTTCGGTGGCCGCGATGCGTTTTTCCCATTCGGGTTGCTGCTCGACGGCCACGTCGGCGGTCTCGGCCTCGGCGACGAACGCGTCGTGGTCGGGTTTGCCGCGGCCTTTTTTGCCGCGGGTCTTTTCCTTTTGTTTCTTGACCTGCCGTTCCAGTTTGTCGACGGATTTGTCGATGGCGCTATAAATGTCGTCGGTTTCTTCCTTGCAGTTCAGTACGTTCCGTCCGGCGCTCAGCGTGACGTCGGCGATGTTGCGATATTTTTCGATCGACAGCACGACGTTCGACTCGATCGGCTCATCCAGGTAACGCTTGACCTTCAACAATTTTCGTTCCGCGTACTCGCGGATGGCCTCGGTGGGTTCCATGTGCCGGAATGTAACGCTGATTCTCATGGTTCGTCCCCCGTTGGAAGCGCGTCAATAAAGGCGCTTCCGTTTGGTTGATGACATAATGCCCAGCATCTCGCGGTACTTGGTGACCGTGCGCCGCGCGATGTCGAGCCCCTCGCGTTCCTGCAAAATCTCCACGATCCGCTGATCCGACAAAGGCTTCTGCGGATCCTCCTCTGCCACGATCTTCCCGATCGTGTCCTTCACGCTTTCCGAAGCGACGGCGCCGTCGTCGCCGGCGATGCCGCTGTTGAAGAAATATTTCAACTCGAAAATGCCCTGCGGCGTGTGCACATATTTGTTGGTGGTGACGCGGCTGACCGTCGATTCGTGCATCCCGATGTCCTCCGCGATGTCGCGCAGGATCAGCGGCCTCAAGTGCTTGACGCCCCGGTCGAAAAATTCGCGCTGGAATTTTACGATGCTTTCGGTGACGCGGTAAATCGTGCGTTGGCGCTGGTGGATCGACCGGATCAGCCAGACGGCGCCGCGCATCTTGTCCTGAATGTAATCGTGCTCGACCTTTGTCGCCCGCGCCTTGTTCTGCAAAATCTGCTTGTAGTAATTGCTGATTTTCAGTTTTGGCAGGCCGTCGTCGTTGAGCGTGATGACGAATTCGTCGCCTACCTTCTGCACGTAGATGTCCGGCGCAATGTATTGCGTCCGCTCGCCCGCGAACGGCCGGCCCGGCTTCGGTTCGAGCTGGCGGATGATCTTGACGGCCTCGAGGATGTCGTCGAAGTCGCAGTCGAGCACCTTGGCGATCCGCTTGTAGTCGTGGCGCTCCAAGTCGTGCATGTGGTCGCGGATCATGTCGTGCACGATCGAATCCTCAATGCCCAGCACATTCAGTTGCAGCGTCAGGCACTCCTGCAAATCGCGCGCCCCCACTCCCGGCGGATCGAAGGCTTGAATTTTTTCGAGGACCCATTCGAGAAATTCGGGGTCGATTTTTTCCTTCGCGGCGATCTCATCCAGCGGCGCGCCCAGATACCCATCGTCATTAATATAACCAATCAGAATCAGGCCGGCGGCTTTCGATTCGACATCCAAGTCGGCCATCTGCAATTGCCATTCGAGGTGGCTGGAGAGGTCCGCCGTCCGCGTGATCGTCGATTCGATCGTCTCGCGATCTTCGTCGTCGTAGCCGCCGCGGTAGTCGCTGACGCTGCGCCGCGACAAATAGGCCGCCCAGTCGATGTCGCTCTCGGCCTTGCGCTCGTCGGCGACCAGGGCGACCTCCGGACCGGCGTCCGGCAGTTCGCGGGGGTTCTCTTCCGGCGCTTCCGGAAGCTCCTCGAGCACGGGGTTTTCGACAAGTTCCTGCTGGATCTGGTCGACCATCTCCAGGTGGTTGAGTTGCAGCAATTTGATGGCCTGTTGAAGTTGCGGCGTCATGATGAGCTGCTGCGACAGCCGCAAATTCATTTTCATTTCCAGGGCCATTAGCCGCTCAACTCCCTGCTATAGATGGAACTTCTCGCCCAGGTATATCTCCCGCGCTCTGGGCGAGGCGGCGATCGTCTGCGGATCGCCTTTTTCGAGAATCTTCCCTTGGTGAATAATGTAAGCACGGTCGCAAATATTCAGCGTTTCGCGGACGTTGTGATCGGTGATCAACACCCCGATGCCGCGGTCGCGCAACTGCCCGACAATATTCTGGATTTCGTTCACGGCGATCGGGTCGATGCCCGCGAACGGCTCGTCCAGCAGCAAGAAGCGCGGCCTCGTCGCGAGCGCCCGGCTGATCTCCACCCGCCGCCGTTCGCCGCCGGACAAAGAGTACGCCATGTTGCCGCGAATATGGCCGACCCCCAGGTCTTGCAGCAGGCTTTCCAGCCGCTTTTCCTGATCTTCTTTCGAGATCGGCAGGGTCTCGAGAATGGCCTTGATGTTGTCCTCGACCGACAGCTTGCGGAAGACCGACGGCTCCTGCGCCAAATAACTTATGCCGCGGCGCGCGCGCTGGTACATCGGCAGCCGCGTGATGTCCTCGTCGCCGAGCAGCACGCGGCCGCTGTCCGGCGTGTAGAGCCCGACGACCATGTAGAAGTTCGTCGTCTTGCCGGCGCCGTTCGGACCCAGCAAGCCGACCACTTCGCCCTGGCGCACATCGATGCTGCAGTCGGCGACGACCTGACGCCGGCGGAACGACTTGTTGAGGTTTTCTGTGCGGAGGACGATCTTCTCGTCGTTCAAGGCAAAACCCTTCCGCTGGCTGGCGCCGGAGCGCCGGGGACCGCCACCGGCGCGGGCGTCGGCTGGCGCGCGTTGTCGGTGTCCGACCCGGCGTCGCTCTCGTCCGGGGCCGCCGGTTTCGGCTGGCCGGGGGCCGGCTTGGGCACGGTTTTCGGCGTCACCGTCACGCCAACCCGGCCGCCGGCCGTGCCCCGGGCTTCGACCGCGTTCGTGTCGGTATGCACCACAATGACCGCCCCGCGCATCACGTTCTCGCCTTGCGTAACCACGGAATCGCCCGACAGCGTAATCGTGTCTTTATCCTGGTCGAACTCGGCCCGCTCGCAGGTCGCCTTGCGGTCGCCCTGGACGATCTGAACCCGCCCGAGGGCGATCAACCGTTCGATGCCCCCGTTTTCCGGCAGTTGATTGGCGGCTGACGCGCCCGGGGCGGGCTTGGCGGGCGCCGATTTGGTCGGCGTCGGCCGGGCGGGCGGGGCCGTCGCGGGCGAACCCGGCGCCGCGCCCGGCGACTGTTGCCCGGCTTTGTAGTGGATCAACAAGATGTCGCTGTTGAGCGTCGCGTCGTCCTGCGTGGCCACGACGTTGCCTTCGAACCGCACGACTCGCGTTTCGTTGTCGACTTCCAGCCGGTTGGACTGAATATTGATCGGCTTGGTGGAATCGAATTGCGGCGCCGACAGGCTGCCAGGTTGCGGCGTCGGCGTGGCCTGCGCCTGCGCCGGCCGGGGCGCGCCGGCCAGGAAAAGCGCGGCCACGAGAGCCGCCAGGACGATCAATGAGCGGTCGCGGCCTGCCACAGCGTCGCCTCGACTTGTTGGTGGATTTGAAACTTCTGAATCGTGATGTCGGCGTCGGCGCCGATTCCTTGCACGGTGTAGTTCGGCCCCTCGAACAAGACGGCCTGGTCGGTGTGCAACTGCTTCGCTTTGGAGTCGAATTCCAGTCGCGGCGTGTGCAGCAGGACGCCGTCGTCGGTGCGGCAGAGCACGTTGCCGGTGAGGACGCCGCGGCTGGTGTTCAGATCCATGCTGCCGCGTTCGCTGTTCGTCGCCAACGTGCGCGATTGATCGTAAAAACGCCCGTCGACGTGCTCGAAATCCATGTAAGCGCGGTCGTTGTAGTAGTCCGCGTGTTTGGCGTTGATCTGCCCCTGCGGCTCGCCGGAAACCGTGCGAATGTAGACCAGATCCTCCATCTGGCCGAACGGCACGCTTTCGGGTTGCGCATCCGGCGGACGGGTGTCGGGCTTGGGTTCGCTCACAACCAGCCAGAGGATCAGGAGGGCCGCCACGCCGAACAACCCGAACGAAATACTGAGGCGTTTGAAGGGCTTCTTTCTCATATGAGGGGGAGTATAGCACGATTCGTGCCAACGCAATAGTTTTTCTTTTCGCGTCTTTTTGGCCTGCCGGCGCGCTTGACGCGGACGCCGCGTCCGGCGATGCTCGCGGCCTGTTGTTTCTGCACGCTTTTTCGACCGGACCAGAGGAGAGAATTGCCATGCTGCGCCGCACGCTATTCGCGTTCGTTTTGGTCGCGACCTTTTTCGCCGCCGGGGCGTCGTTCGCCGATGAGGGGATGTGGACCTTCGACAGCCCGCCGTTGGAGAAAATCCAGAAAGCGTACGGCGTGACGCTGACGCCGCAGTGGCTCGACCATGTGCGGCTCTCGTCGGTGCGCCTGAATTTCGGCTCGGCCTCGTTTGTGTCGCCCAACGGCTTGATCGCGACCAACCATCACGTGGCGGCGAAGTGCGTGCAGGACCTCTCGACCGAGAAGACCAACTACCTGGCGCTCGGCTACGGCGTACGGACCAAACTGCCTGAAAAAAAGTGCCCGGGCATGGAGGCGCTGACGCTCGTGGGCTACGACGATGTGACCCACACCGTTCAGGCCGCGATTCCCGCGACGGCGAGCGACGCCGAGGCGGCGAAGGCGCGCCGGGCGGCGCTGGCGCGGCTCGAAAAGGAGTGCAAGGACAAGACGGGCCTGACGTGCGAAGCGGTGACGATGCACGGCGGCGGTCAATACTGGATCTACCGCTACCAGACCTACCGCGACGTCCGGCTGGTCTTCGCGCCCGAAATGGAACTGGCGTTTTTCGGCGGCGATCCGGACAACTTCAACTACCCGCGTTTTTGCCTCGATTTCGCCTTCCTGCGCGCGTACGACGATCACGGCCAGCCGGCCCGGACGCCGAATTTTCTGACGCCCAAACTGCGCGGCGTCAAAGAGGGCGACCCGATTTTCATCTCCGGCCACCCCGGGTCCAGCCAGCGTTTTTACACGGTGGCGCAACTCGAATTCTTCCGCGACGTTTCGTACCCGTGGCGGCTCGCCCGCTGGCGGCGCCTGGACCAGCGGCTGACGGCGTACGCGCAAAAAAGCCCGGAAAACGCGCGGCGGGCGATGTCGACGCAGTTCTATATCCAGAATTCGATCAAGGCGTACAAGGGCAATCTCGCGGGGCTGAACGACGCCAAGCTGCTGGCCGCCAAGCGGGCCGAAGAGGATGCGCTCCGCCGCCGGGTCGAGGCGGACCCGAAGCTGGCGCAACTCGCGGGCGGCGCCTGGGACCAAATCGCGCGCGTGCAGAAAATTTACGCCCAGTTCGCCGTGCGCCTCCGGCTGCTGCATTACACCCCGAGCCGCCTGCTGAGCGTGGCGTCGGATATCGTGCGCCTCGGCGCGGAACTGCCCAAACCCAACGACCAGCGGTTCGAGGAATACCAGGATTCCAATCTCGACACTTTGTATGACGAGTTGTACGCCGACGAGCCGGTCTACGCCGATCTCGAAGAAGTGCTGGTCGGCGATTTCCTGGCCGAGATGGTCGCCGCGTTCGGCGCCGACGACCCGGCCACGAAGGCGGTCCTCCGGGGCCGGACGCCGGCCGAGGTGGCGCACGAAGTCGTCGCCGGCAGCAAGCTGTACGCCCCGGCCGACCGGAAGAAACTGGTCGAGGGCGGCGCCAAGGCCGTTGCGGCGTCCGACGACCCGGCGATCCTCGTCGCGGCGGCGCTCGACCCGTATTACCGGGCGCTGCGCAAACGTTATGAGGACGAGGTGAAGATCGTCGAGGAGCGCGCTGGGCAGAAGATCGCGCAGGCGCGGTTCGCCGCCGGCGGCAACAGCGTCTACCCCGACGCGACGTTCACCCTGCGGCTCTCGTACGGGCACGCCGCCGGCTACGAGTCGGGCGCCTACGCGACGCCCTACCGCACGACGTTCTACGGCCTGTTCAACCGTTATTTCAGCTTCGACGGCCGCTCGCCGTTCAGCCTGCCGGCGGGCTGGGTGGAGCGCGCGGGCAAACTCGACTTGGCGACGACGTTCGACATGGTCGACACGGCGGAAACATTCGGCGGCAACTCCGGCAGCCCGGAGATCGACAAAGACGGCCGGCTGATCGGCTTGGTTTTCGACGGCAACATCGAATCGCTGGCGATCGAATTCATTTACGATGATGTGGCGGCCCGTTCGGTGTCGGTCAGCGTCGATGCGATTGCCGAGGCGTTGCGCAAGGTGTACGGGCGGGACGATCTGGCGACGGAATTTCTGGGCGGGGAATAGAGGTTCGGCGCCGCGGCCGTTCCGGCCTGTACGGGCGATGCTTGCCATCGCCCCGAGGGCGAACGCCAGGTTCGCCCTTGCATGGCCCGCAACGTGAAAGTCGAGAGCCGGGCCGCTACGACGCCGATGTCTACCAAAACTATCGGGACAACGCCGGGTCGATGCAACCGGACGCGGAATACGAAGTCGACGTCCCGGCGACAGGCCCGGCGTCGCTGCAGATTCCCGTGTACCGCGACGCCGTGGCCTTTGTCGAACTGCAGCCGATTCCCGACGGACGCTAGATTCCCGGCTCTATTCGGGAGAGATGAACGGCGCGATTTGCGGGATCAATTCCGGAATGCGTTCGCGCGCTACGGCCCAAATAAATTCATGTCGAATATCGTCGTATTCGTGCGCCAAAACATTGCGTTGGCGGATGATTTGGCGCCATGGGATTTCCGGGTGCCGAATTTTGAAGCCGTCCGAGACACGGCGCGCGGCTTCGCCGAGGATCTCGATCGAGCGCTCGACGGCCCGTTGGCGCATCGGCTCGCGCACGTATTGCTCGAAAGCGACGCCGTTGGTGAATTCCAAAACCGCTTGCGCCGCGTCATGCATATCCCAAAGATAGGCTAGGTCGCGTTCCTCAGGCCGCATAGATAATTTCGGCTTCGCGCAGGATCGCGCGACGGCGGAAGGGGTTGCGCAGGCCGCTCTTCACGACTAAGTCGACCTTGCGACCGAAAATGGCGGTGAGTTCGTCGTTCATGTCAACGAGGTCATAAAGGGTCCAGCCGTGGCCGGAAGCGAACGTGACGAGCAAATCGACGTCGCTATCGTCGTTGAAATCGCCGCGGGCCATCGAACCGAAGACCGCCAACTCGACGATCTTCCAGCGACGGCAGAAGTCGCGGACTGCGGCGGCGGAACCGGCGGTCAAAATATCCACGCTCGCCTCCAACTTCGATCAAAGTAAATTATGGCCAACGCCGGCAGATCCCGCAAGGCCGACATCGACGACCGGCTGGCGGCGCGAAGAATTCTTTTGAATTTGACCCACAGAGCCGCAGAGTTCTTAGCGCGGCAGGGCCGCAACTAAATTTCGGATTGCGAATTTCGGATTGCGAATTGCGGAATGAACCGGCGAAGAGCCTGCGTGGTTTTATTGTGCCCCGTTGGCGAACGGGTATGGCGCTGAAAATCCCATAAGTCCCATTGGTCCCATAAGTCCCATGATTCCCAGCGCAACAACGGCGCCGCGAAAATCTTGGCGCAGAAACAAGAAACCGATCGTTGGTAGTCCAGGGTTCGCGCAGAGAAAGCCGGGGCGTTTCGTGACGCCCGCGCGCGAAGGCGATCGCGAGCGCACGAAACGACCCACCGCGCTCTCTGTCTTGGTTCAGCCGTGCGCAAGACGCTTGACGTGGTCCGCTTGGAATCCCATAATATGGTCACGATATGGTTCCGAAAGGAGACTCCATGCGCAGCATGCAAATGAACGAAGACGTCGTCCCAGCCAAGGAATTCAAGGCCAAGCTCTCTTCGTGGCTGCGGCACGTCGCGAAAAACCGGCGGCCGCTGCTCATCACGCTCAACGGCCGCCCCGCCGGCGTTTTGCTCGATCCCCGTGATTTCGACGAGGCGCAGGAAAACGCGCGGTTCATCGGCGCCGTCAAAGCGGGCCTCGACGACGCCGACGCCGGCCGTTTCGTGTCCGAGCAGGAACTCGACGCGGCAGTCGACGCCGCGATCCGCAAAGCCGGCAAGTGAAGGTCCGCTGGACTCGCCGCGCCGCGCTCGATCTGGCCGACGTCGCCGGCTTTATCGCAGCCGACAATCCGCCGGCCGCCGTCGCCGTCGTGCGCAAAATCAAAACCGCCGCCAACAAGGCCGGCCGCTTGCCCCGCCGCGGCCGCGTCGTGCCCGAATTGGGAGCCGACGACATCCGCGAACTCAGCGTCGGCCATTACCGAATCGTTTATCGTCTCGCCGCA
>CAZHPN010000164.1:0-13453 GCA_964534375.1 uncultured bacterium
CGCCGTCGCAATCGTAGCCGAGGCCGAGCCAGTCTTCGCAGATGTGCGCCTGGCCGGTGCGGCACATCTGGCAAACGCCGCAGAACAGGTGCCCTTCGCCGGACACGTAATCGCCGACGGCGAAGCGTTTGAGCGCGGCGCCGGTGGCGACGATCTCGCCGGCGAATTCGTGGCCGATGACGCGCGGCGTTTGCACGCGATGCTGCGACCACGCGTCCCAATTGTAGATGTGCAGATCGGTGCCGCAGATGGCGACTTTGTCGATCTTGATCAGCGCTTCGTTGGCTTTCGGCGTCGGCTGCGGCAGGTCGCGCATCTCCAGCCCGCCGGGTTCCCGCCTAACTTTGACAATCGCTTTCATGGATGTTCACTCTCGCTCGCTGTTGATGGATCGTCCGCCGCGCGGCTCACTTCGCCGGCAGCGCCGCCTGCAATTTGGTGAGCTGCTCCTTGAAATACGCGCATTCCCACGCGTTCTCCGGGCAGCCGCTTTGGGCCAATCCCGCGTCGGCCGCCGCCCGCGCTTTGTCCCACTTCTTGTCTTCGCGGTACAGGTCGGCCAGGTAGTAGTAGGTGCGGATCATGCACGGCGCCGCGGCGATCGCGCGTCGGAAGTAGTCCTCGGCCTTGTCCGCGTTCCGCAGGAAGAAGGGCAGCTTCTGATAATAGAGGCCCATCGCCCGCAGCGGCCCGGCATCGTCGTACGCGGGGTTCAGGGCGATGGCCCGATTGCCGTACGTCTCGAATTTCTTGGCCAGGCCGTCTTTCACCGCCTTGCCGATGCCGACGCCCTTCGAATACTCGCCGACGCCGCAGCAGGCGAAGAAATGTCCTTCGACGCCGTTCGGATTCAACTCGATCGCCTTCTGGCCCCAATCCCACGCCTGCTTGCCGTACATTTTCTTCACTTCTTTGCTTTCGGTGCGATCACAGATCCAGAACGCCGCCCGCGCGGCGCGCCAGGCGATATCATATTTAGGCGTCGCGGCGAAGGCCTTTTCGGCTAACTCGAGAATTTGCTTCGGAATCGCGTCCGTCCCGCCGCGCTGGGCGTACAGGGCGTCCATTTGGGCGACGGGATCGTCGGCCTTGGCCTGACCGTTCCAGCAGCATACGGCGAGCAGCGCGACCAGCAACAACGCCCATTGTTTGCGCGAAAACATACCCAACCCCCTTATTTTCCGGCCGCGACGGCCGGCCGTGCCGTGGAGTTCGCGGCCCCTGGGACCCGCCCTTTTTTCTGTCGGCCTTTTCTAATCCCGCCGCCGGGCCGCGACAAGTGGGGGGCGGGCGCGAATTTCTGTGGCGCGGGTTCGGCTTTTCGCGGCAGCGCGCAGCGGGGCGGAGTTCGGTCGACGGCGGCGCCCGGGGTTCGAGGCCGCCATTCTCTTTTCAATTCAGATGCTTACAACGCGCCATGATTTTGGCGGGAAGTTGGTGCATAATTTGCAAAATAACGCGCGCAAGGACGGCGCAAATGAAAAATTCTCTTCGCCTGTTGGCGATTCTCGCGTTTCTCGGGGCGACCGCCGGCTGCGGCCACGTGGCGCCGGTCGCGTCGCCCCTGCCGCATACCGCGGCGGTCGTGCACCCGGCCGGCGGTCCCGGTCCGGCCTATTTGTTCGCCTCGAACCGCTTCGTCGGCATGGTGTTTCGCATCGATCTGGCAAACCAGGCCGTCGACGGCGTGTTGGTCGGCAGCAAACCGAACAACCTCGCCGGCAGCCCCGACGGCACGCTGATCGCGGTGGCCAACGAGGACAGCGGCAGCGTCAGCCTCATCGAGGCGGTGAAACTTCGCGTGTACGAAATTCCGACCGGCGCGTATCCGTTGGACGTTCGCTTTTCGCCGGACGGCCAATGGCTGGCGGTCGCGAACTACAACGACGAAAGCGTGACCTTGATCGACCCGGCGAGCCGCGAAACCTGGCGCATTTGGGTGGGCGGCGGTCCGGCGAGCGTCGATTTCGACGCCGCGTCGCAATTTGTCGTCGTCGCCTGCTTCGACGCCAACGCGGTGGTTCTGCTCAGCGTCGCCGGGAAAAAACTCGTCGCGACCTGGTCGCTGGCCGATCTTCTCCAATCTGGCGTCGGCGGGCCGCAGACCGTCGCGTTCGGGCCCCGCGATTCCGCCTTCGGCAACACGTTTTTCGTCGGTCTGAACACCGGCGCGACGGGAACCAGCGCGAACTCCGTCGCGGTCGTTCCGTTCCCGCGGCTCTTTTATGACGATCCGACGGTCACGCCGACCGATGCGCAACTCGTCCAGGCCGGCCCGAATCCGTCCGGCTTCGTTTGGAACCACGACCTGACCAAGTTGCTGACCGTCAACCATCGGGATTTCGGCGGCGGCTCGACCGAAGGCGATTCCGTCAGCGAACTCGTCTATCAGTCCGACGGCAGTCTGTCGCCGCCGCCCGCGCCGCCGCCGGCCGCGCCGTTTCAATTGGCGGTCGCGCAGACCCAGTGGCTCGTGAATCTGACGCCGGTCTGGAGACAGGTTTCCGGGTTCGTCGTCGGCGTCAACCCGACCTCGGCCGTCCTGGCGCCCGACAGCGATCTGGTCGCCGTCGCCAGCAACGACAGCGCTGAGGTTTCTTTCCTCGATCTGGCGACCAGCGGCATGACGACCGTTCCCGTCGCGGCGTCGCCGTATGCGCTGGCGTACTCGCCGTCCGGGGAATATGTCTTCGTTGTTCACGAGACGCCGCTGATGCCGGTCAGCCTGGTGAACGTCGCCGACGGCACGTCGCACATTTTGTACAAGAGCCTGTCCATGAAGCGTTGGCTTCCCTAAGGAGGCGGCGATGCGCAAAACGATTCTCGCCGCCGCCTTCGCCCTGTGTTTCGCCTCGGCGGCGCACGCCGGCGAGTACGCCCTGCAGGTGCAGGGATTTTTCACGCACCTGTTCATTCCCGGCCACGATTGGCAAAGCCTCTACTTCGATGCGCCGGCGAACGGCGGCGGCGCGACGGTCGACACCGAGTTGTTCCAGGGCCTCGGGCCGTACCTGACCGTCGAGGGCGTCGGCGTCCGGCGCTTCATCGACGGCGGCATTCGCGTCGGACTGGGCCTGACCGAAGGCGCGCTGGGCGCTTCGTACCGTATTTTCCCGGCGCCGTGGTTCGGGCCTAGCGCCCACGTCGGCGCACTGTATTTCAGGGCTGCCGAGACCATTGCCGACAACGTTTTCACGTATAAGTTGGGGCACGGCGGCTTTGGCTTCGACGCCGGCGTCGATCTGAATTTTTACCCGTGGGCCCGCATCAAGAATGGCGCGCGCGGCATCGCTTTCCGCGTCGGCGCCGGCTACCAGTTGCGGCCGCTGGCCGGTTTCGGCGATTTGAAAAGCGTTTCGGGTTGGAACGTCGCCGCGGGGCTCGCCTACCGGTTCGACTGGGGCCGCCGCGAACCGGCGCCGCCGGCGCCCGTCCCGCCGTCAGGTCCGTAAGATTTATTCCGCGATTTTGTGATATGTCGAGTTGTCGACCAGCAAACGGTTGACGACATTGCCGCCGGTGTCGGCGACGAAAATCCAATCGAGGCCCGGCACGTGCCGCGACGGGGTAACCAGCAGCCCCTGCGGCAAGAGGCCGACCGGAATCGGCGCCTGCTGTTCCGTCGTCTGGAGGCGGAACGTGTCGCCCTCGGATTCGTGGAAGGTCCCGGCGACGATCAGGAACTTGAGCTGGCCCTTGTCGGAAATGTAAGCCTGGCCCGTGTACGCCAGATTCGCCTGGAGTCCGCTGACGGTCCCGTTTACGGTCCAGTCGTCGTTGATTTGGTCGTACACGATGGTCCAGATCTCGTTGCGCGTGAGGCAGTCGGTAACCACAATATTGGTCATCGTCGGGTTGCTGAACGGATCCTGGTCGAAGAACACCGGCTGGTAGTAGCTGGCGACGCACGCGCGGTTTTGATCGGGATAGAAATAGTACAAATTCCCGTCGTCGCTCGTGATGAAACCCACCTTGCCGTCGGTCGTCAAAATCATGTCGTTCAGCGGCGCCTCCCAGGTGAACAAGTCGGCGGTTTGCGTCCAATTCGCCAGGTCGATGATGTGCAGTTGCACCGGGTCCCTGTTCAGCACGTACAGCACGTCGCCAGCCACGCTCTCGACCATGCGGTCCGGGTTGCCCCCGAGGTAGAGCGAGTCGTCGAGCACCGTGTGCGTGGCGGTGTCCACGACGCGTACGGTCGCGTCCGCGCCCGTCACGTACGCCAGCGTGCCATCCCGGCTCACCAGCAGGCCGACCGGTGCGCTCGGCAACGCCACCTGGCCCGATAGCTCGTTTTTCACGTTATCCCAGGTCACCAATTCGCTGCCGTCCGGGTCGGTGAACCAGACTTCCGGCTTCGCCGTCCACGCCGGCGGCACCGTCGCCGTAAACGACGCCGCGTCGATGGACGCCGGCGCGACGGAAACGCGCGCCTCGCGGAGAGCCAGCAGCAGTTTGGTCACGGCGAACGGCACGGGCGGCTGAATGAGGCGAATCGGCGCCAAGTTGGCGTCGGTCACGTAAATTTCGCTGCCGTCCGGCGTGATCGCGATGTCGTACGGCGCCAGGCCGACCCAAACCGTGTTGGGTTGATAAGGCACGCGGTGCGCGCTGCTGATGATCTTGTCGGATTCGGCGGTCAGCACCGTCACGTTGCCGCCGAAGGAATTGATGGCGTAGACGAGCGGGCCGGTCACGGTATTGGTCGTTGACGGCTGCGCCGCCAGGCGTGTCGGCCCGTAGAAATGGCGATGCGTCGCGCCCACTTTCGCGGGTTGGGTGCAGGCCACGGCGGCCCAGAGCGCCGCGGCGAAGACGGCGAGCGCGGCAAGACCGGCAAGAGAGCGGAAGTTCGCGCCGTCGGTCATGGAATGCCCCAGATCTGGTCCTTGGTCATGGCGTCGTAGAGCGTCAGGTTGTGGCCTTTGAAATTGACCGACAACGCGTAGTAGTAATCCGGCCGTTCGGGCCGCGCAAAGAAGCGGATGTCGCACGGTCCGCCGCTGGCCGGCAACGACACCAGCGGCACGCCGGTTTCCGCATCCACCGGGATGACGGAATCGCTATCGAAATTCGTCACCCACACTTCCTTGCCGTCGGGGCGCACGGCGACGCCCATGGGGGCGCCGTCCATCGGCGCCGTACGGATCACGGCTTGCGCCGCATTGAGCGGCAACAGCGTCGCGTCGATCATCAGCAGGCCCGCCGGATGGCTCGAAGCGACGTACAAGCGGCGGCCGTCGGGCGAGAAATCGAGGCCGCGATAATCGTAGCCGGTCAGCGTCCGCGCCGTGGTCACGCCGAAGCTGGTCAGAAAATTGCCGTTTGCGCTGTCCAGGATCGAAACGGTGTTGATTCGCAAATTGGTCACGTAGACGTACTTGCCCTGCCGATCGTACTTCACGTCGTTGACGCCATTGGCCAACGTCGTGCTCGTCAGCAACTGGTTTGTCGCCAGATCGATGATCGAGACGTGCCCGCTTTGCTCGCAGGCGACGAACAAACGCGCGCCGTCGGGCGAGAGCGCCAACCCGTAGGGCTGCAAGGCCGTCGGGATTCCGGCGAACCCGACTTGCGGGTTGATGGAAATCGGCTGCGGGTTCGCCGGGTCCGACAGGTCGAACAGCAGCACGGTGTTGATCCGCCGATCCGTCACGTAGGCGGTCTTGCCGTCGTTGCTGAGGACGATCTTGCCGAGGAAGGGATCGGTTTTCAGCCGGCGGATGACGCACAGGTCCCCGCGCGTCAGCGCGATGCGCAGGTCGATGGTCGAGAGGAAGCCGTGCTTGTCGGCGGACAAGCCGAAATTCCCGTTCGTGACGTACGCATAGGGCCAATTGATCGCGATGCCGACCGGCGAGTTGAACACGCCTTCGGTGCTGTTGGCCGGCGGTTCGGCGCACGCCGACAAACCGGCTGCGACCAGCGATAAAATCACGGCCATCACGAGCAAGCGCCGCAAATAAGGGTCCTTTCAGGGCAGTTCCACAGCCGGCGCATCATACTGGCGCGGCTCCGCGCAAGTCAACCGCCGCGCGAAAATTCACGGTCAATATTCCAGATTGTAGTTGTACCAATGCGCGAAGGTGGTCGCCGCCATCAGAACGAACGCGAGCGCGACGGCAACCGCGCCGATGGTCCGGACGGCCGTCCGTCGCTGTCCCGACGGCAGCAGGTAGGTCAGAAACAGCCCGGCGAAGGGAACCAGATGAAACAACTTGTAAGCCGCCGCGTGCGCGGTCGCCGGCATAAAAACCGTCCAATAAGCGGCATCGACCAGCGGCGCGAGACAAAAAATGGCGGTCAGCATCACGTCGCCTTCGCGCAGCATAGCGCCGACGCACCACGCGGCGACGATGACGAGGAACGGCATGAGCGGAATGCGGTACCAGCCGAACGACTTGTCCGAACTGATCGTGACGCTCGTAAAAACCAGCATGATCATCAGCGGCCAGATCACCATGCCGATCGAGGGTTTGCCGGCCTCGCCGGTCACCGAGAAATGGCGCCAGAAAACCACGGCGCACCACCAGAACCAGACGTAGGTCAAACCGCCGAAGCGCGCGGTAGTCACGCCCGTGTCGGTCAGCATCGTCCACAAACCGCGCGTCGAGAGCGCCGGCAACAACTGTTGGGCGTATTCGCGCGTTTGCAGGTTGGCGAAGACCCGCTTGAAGGTCTCCCAGCCGAAGATCGCGCCATAAGCGAAATACGTGCTGAAAAACAGCACGCCGACGCCGATGACGATCAACGCCGCGTTCCAGCGGCGTTCGAGAACCAGCACCGCCGCCGTCGCGCCAACCACCGCGACGCCCGTCCCCTTGAACACGCACGACAAGCCGGCCGCCAGCGCCGCCCCGGCCAGCGCGGCGCGCGACCGCGAATCGAGATAGCGCGCCGCGAACAACAACGCCCCGACAAACAGCGGCGTCAAGACGTTTTCGTCCTTTAACAGCCGCCCGGCAAAGGCCGCCGTGGGATTCAGCGCGTAAAAGGCGACGGCCAGCAACGCCAGATCGCGACGACCCAGCGCGCGGACAGCCAGGAAATAAATCAGCAGCGCCGTCACCACCGCCAGCGCGATCGGCAGCGGCCGCGTTTCGCGAATGAAATACCGATCGTAGCGTTCGCTGAACTCGACGCCCCAACCGCGCAACAACAACCCCGTCACCAGCGCCAGGCCCGGCGTGTGATCGAAAAACGGTTCGACGATCGTGAAGTTTTCGCCGAAGATCTTGCGGTTGGTTTTGATTTCCGAATGGCGGTAGGCGGGCAACTGCGACCACCCCGACGGCTCCCCGCGATACACGAGACTCAGCCCGTTGAGCATCGAGTCGTATTCGTCGGCGGTCTCGTTGGCGTAGGGCATGCGGTCGTAGCGCCACGCGCGCGTCGCCAGCGTAACCAGCAGCAACGCCGCCAGCGCGATCGCCGCACGCCGCGACGCCACGAAATTCCACACCGCGTCCGACGCGACCGGCCGCCGCCGCGCCAGCCAGGCCGCTTCCCCCGCGAACAGGGCGAGAAACAACACGATGCCGGCCGTCTTCGCCAACGGCAGAATCGGCCGCGTGCGGTAAAAATTCGACCACCCCAACGTGCGGAAGCCCTCATCGTTGCGCTGCCAGGTCAATTGCGGTCCCGTGTCGCCGCGATAGCTGGCCACGAACTGATGGAAGCCGGCGGCCAACGTTATCGGACCGACTTCCGCCGAACGGGGCAGATTTTCCGTCCGCGAATCGATAGTGATGGACAGGATGCCCGGCGTTGCCGAGCGGAAAAAATAATGGCCGCCCGCGGGCACGCGCAGCCAGCCGCGCCACGTCGTTTGGAGAACGGGGATTCCCTGGTTGTCCCCAAACTTGTCCGTTTGCCAGCGCATGTAAACCGGTCCGGCGAACAGTTGCCGTTTCGCGAAGTACATGCCCGGCTCGACGAGGGTCACGCACGGAATCAGATCCGTTTTCACCACCACGTCATATTCGGCAAGCAAACCGTGCGCCGGCCACAACGCATACGCGACGAGCGTCGGCGCCGCCAGCATCGCCAGGAACAGCGCCGGCATCTTCACCCGCAAAAATATCGATCGAATGATATTCTTCAACTTAACGCTCTTTTCCGGACGCCGAAGTCTGCGCGAGCCGGCCGCCGACTGTCAAGCGCGTCGCCAGAAACGGGTCCCGGGCGGCTCTGTTGCTCCCCGGAAGGGCCCCGTTTGCGCGAGCCGCTTTCATCGATTTCATGGACGGACGAGTTTGGGCGAGGCGCAAGGAATCGGCGCCAGGTCGTATTCGTTGGCGTGCGACGAACAGGGTTGGCAAAGGACCCCCTGTTCCGCCAACGCATCGCGCAGCACGGGAAAATCGATGGAATGGTATTTGAACTGGAATCGATTGAACGTATTTTTGATCCGCGTCGCCAATCCGGCCATAAAACCCTGGCGGAACGTTGCTCGCGCTTCCGCGTCCTCGGCGTAATGAAATGCAGCCTCGACCACCGAGCGCGCCGCCCGGATCGCGTCGTCGTCCAAGCCGGCCGCGTAGCCGAACCAAACGCCGAAACCGCGGGCCAACGCCAGCGAAAATTCGCGTTCCGTCAATTGCGGGAAATAGGCCGAAAACTCGGCGGCGCGCGCCATCGCTTCCCGCTGAAGTTGCCCCTGATCGCGCGGCGTGCTCAACATGAATGCCGGAAGACGAGCGCCGATTTTCTCGTCGAGAATCCCGCGGCCCATGCCGTTCGTCGCCGCCAGCGCAATATTTTTTTCGACGGTCCCCATGCGCGACACGTCCGGTTCCGGAGGGGACGCCGACGCGAACGCCGGCGGCGCGCCCCGGTCGGCCAAGAATTGGGCAAGGCGCAATCCCTGCCCGATCGCGACATCGAGCCGAGCGAATTCCGGCCGCGAGTCGTCCTGGACAATTGCGACGAAGTCGTCCGTCGCCAGTCGGCGCCCAATCGCGACGTAGCCTTCCGGACGCCAGCGGCAGGGCAGTTTTGCGACCTCGGCGAAAGCCTCTTCGCGCGATCTCCAGCGGCTCGCGAGATCGTCGCCGACCAGTCGCCGGTAGTCGTCGCCGCGATGCGTCCGCTGCTGGCGCCAACCCTCGACCAGAACCCGCGCGTGCAACCCCGGGGGCGCCGCGATATTCGCAAATCCGGATAGCAGGAATGGCGTCATCACCAGCCATTTTTGATACGGGCGCAGCCGCGCAAGAAAGAGCGACGCCAACGTGAAAAACGATAGCGAAAGCGTGGCGAAATATCGAGTTCCCGCCAGCGTGTCGAGGTCGAGTTCCTTGATGCTGAAGCCCAGGGCGGCGAAAAAAAAGAACAAATGAAACACGAGCAGCAACTTCGTCCATTGCGGGCCCGCCAGCTTGTTTTTTTTCGCCGCGATCTCGCGAAATACGACCGCCACGCCGCCGGCGATCAGCAGCGGCCAGGCCATCGTCAGCAAATTGCCGGCGATGCCGCGGTAGCCGGCGCAAAACGGCAGTATCCGAAAGAACAAATTCCACCAGCGCGCCGCGCAGACCGCCAATCTGCCGGCGACGTCCACCTGCCCCATTTCGATCGTCCGCGGGTAGTCCGGGGACATGAGCACAGGCGACAAACCGATGGCGAAAGCGACGGCGCCCGGCCACAGCAATCGAAAGACGCCGTGGCGGCGCCAACGCAGGCCGGCGACCGTCGCGGCCGCCGCGACGAAGGGCAGATTTTCCGGCGAGAAAAACACGGCGAATCCCCCGACGAATCCGAACATAGACGTCTCGCCGAAGCGCGGGCCGTCGTTGGGCATGCGCGTGAACAAGTAGAGCAGCAAGCCGAGAAAAAACAGGCTTTCGATGTGGATGGCGTAGGGTGCAAAATATGTCGACGCCAAGAACGGCGGCGGAAACACGGCCCACAAAACGAACAGCAATCTCACCGGCGGCTCGTCGATGCGACCCAGCGCCAACGCCCAGAAAATGATCCCGCCGATCAGAAAGCAGGCGCTGAGCATCTTAAGCCATAGAAAGGACGAGCCGCACCATGCGTAAACCGGATACAGCAAAACGCCGAAGAGCATCGAACCAGTATTGTAAACACATTGATAGTGCCAGACCGACGACGCCAAACCATCGGCCAAACCAGCGGCGACATTGCCGATGGGCGCGCGATCCCCGATCTCCGCATCCGGGTCGAGAAAGCGGAACGAAAACATCAACAGGCCGAATGCCGCCGGCAGCGCCCACAGCCAGGCCCGGGCCAGCCGTGGGAAGCGCGCGGAAGCGGAGCAGGCGTTGCATCGGTCCATGATTCCGCGTCGTCCCCCTGGCAAATGCGCCGCGGCGTCCGCTGCGGTTGGCGCGTTCGGAAGATCGTCGGTCGTCCGACTCATTTCGGGTTTCTGTCAGGACAGTTGAATCCGGCAGGCGACGAAAAGCCGGCGGTCAGCAACTCGCGACCTTCTCTTGAATCTCGGCGAACGCTGCGACGACTTCCTTGAACTTCGCCCGCGCTTCCTCGCGCCGGCCGGCCGTCGCCGCGCGCGCCAGATCGGCCAACAGGCTCGGGAGGCGTTCGAGGCCCAGGCAGGCGGCCGACTCGGCCATCGTCGTGGCCGCTTCGCGAGCCCCAGAACCGCGCCCCGCCGCCAGGTCTTGGTCGAGTGTGCTCAGGTTTTGCGCAAATTCCTTCAGAAACAGGGCGAGGATTTCGTCGACGGCGCCGGCTTCGCAATCGAAACGCGCCAGCAAATCGGCAACGAGCGGCGACGTCGTGGCTTTCCGGCGCGGCGCCTGGCGTTCTTTCAGATACCGCTCGATCGCCTCGCGCAACACCGACGCATGGATCGGTTTGCCGATAATCTCCAGCATTCCCGGGATACGGCGCGGCTTCCGCGAACCCGGGCGGTTCGGCGGCGCCATGCCAATGACGGCCGGCTGCCGCAAGCCGCGCGACAGCGCCGATATCACCTCGCGCGCCTGGCCGACGTCGACAAACAATAAATCGTCGCCCAGCAGCAGGTCGATTTCGTCGACGCGGCGCGCGTGCGCCCGGCAACCCAGGTTTTCCAACAGTCGCAACATCACCAGGCAATGAACCGGGTTGCCGTCGATCACGCCGATCTGCAGTTGGCGGAACCGCAGTTCGCGCAACGAGTGGCGGGTGATTATCGCGGCGGGCTGCTTCGCCGGCGCTCGCTCCGCAAGCGGCGCCGCAACGGCCAACGCCCGCAGCAACAGCGACGGTTCGACCGGCTCGGTCAGGTAAGCCGCAAAGCCGATCTCGCGCAACCGCGCGGCGTCGCCGCGCCGACCCGTCGCCGCGACCAGGAGCAAGGCCGGACCGCGCATCGCCACGTCCGTCAACGCCGCGCGCCCGAAATCCTCCGCCGCCTGCCCGCCGCGGTCGCAAAATACCACGGCCGCCTGCAGCGGCGCGCCGCCGGTCGCCGCCCGCCGCATCGCCGTCAACGCGCCGGCGAACGAAGCCGCCATCTTGACCCGGCAGCCCCAGTCGCTGAACGCGGCCCGCCAGCGGCCGGCGCGTTCGCCGTCCGAATCGAGCAGCAATACGCGCATGCCTTCGAGCTTCGCCGGATGATCCGCCGCGACCGCCGCCCGGGTCGTTCGCCGGCCGAGCGCGATCGTGCACCACGCCTCCATTTCGGCCTCGCCGACTGCGGCCGCAAGGGTTCCGCCCATCGCGACGGCCAGCCGGCGGACCAGGGCGGCGCGCAGGACAGCCGGCGTCGGATCCTGACGCAGCCGTTGTTCCGCCGCGGCATCGTCCGTGAGCAACATCAGCCAGTCGCGGCGGCGATTCGCCGTCGCCGCCGCCGGGAATTGTGCGGAAAAACGCATGGCAAACGAATCCGGGTTTTCGCGCACCGGCGCGGCGGTCAACAAAACGTCGGCCGGCGGCGCGTCGGTCGGTCCGAGCGACGCCAGATGCGCCAACAATTGCCGCAGCCGGCCGGGGTCGCCGACCGCGACGGCCGGCGTCTCGGGATGCAACAGAAATTCGCAGTTCGCCCCGCGGCGCCGGCATTCCCGAAGCAGATCGTCCTGCACGCCGTCGAGCAAATCCCACAGGTCGAACGTCTCGCGAGCCAGCACGAAATTTCCTTCTTCCAGCCGCGTCAAATCGAGGATTTCGTTGATCAACGCCAGTAGCGCATGGGTTTCGCCCCGCGCCAGTTCCAAGAGGGCGCGCTGTTTGTCGTCGTCCGCGTTTTCCAAGAGCGCGGCGAACTCTTCGAGCAGCCCGCCGAGCGGCTGTCGCACGCGGCGGCTGAGGCCGGCAAACCACGCGCGCCGGGGCGCCGATCGCTCTCGTTTCACAGTCGACTCCCCCGTTGTTCCAGAAGGTTTCTGGCCATCTGCCGCGTGAACCCGGCGACGTTGCGGCTCATGCCCAGCCGCTTTAGGTCGGCGCTCGCCAGGATGCTGATGTGGCGAAAGACGAACCGCATCGGAGCCTTCGGATTGAAGCACAACGATCGCGTGACGTCATAATTCCGCAGCCATTCGCGATTGCGTGCGACTTTCTCCAGAATCGCCTGCGGCGTGGTGCGCTCTTTGATGACGTGAACGATCTCGCCGACGGTGATCCGCGGATTTTCGAGCACGCTCTCTTGAATCAGCTTGTTCGGGTTGCGGATCAGTATCTGGCGCGTCTCCGAATTGCCGCGCCGCGCGAGCAGGATGCGGTCGACGATCGTCATGCGGGCGATGCGGCGCAGCAGCGGAACTTTTTTCGCCTCTTCCAGCGCCGTTTCCGGTTCCGCGGTCAAATCGTCGGCGAACAGTCCTTCGATATCGAAGTCGGCGGTGGCGAGATCCGGCAGACGCACGCAACGATGAAGATCCTCGTCCGGCACGGACAGCAAGCGCTCAGCCGCCGCGGCGTCGAGCGGCGGGGGGGTGGGCGCGACCGCCCGGCGCGCCGGCGGCCGGGCGAGCATTTCGGACGAAAGATCGGCGGTGAACGGCCGGCCTTTTTCGATCGCGTAAAACTTCGTCAAACGGTCGATGGCGCTCTGCGGCGTGTTTGGATTGCGCGTCAGGCCAAACAGAATGGCCGGGCTGCGGAGAATTGCGCGCTCGTTGCCGGCGATCGCCTCGATGACGCGATCGTGCGCCGCGGTTTCGGCCATTTCCGCGAGCGTCGCGTCCGTCACGTTTTGGTGCAGCGCGACTCGTTCGTGGATGTGATGATTGTCGTACGGCCGATTCGCGACAAAATGCAGCAACTTCGGGTTGGCGGCGCCGGAAATGCCGATGAGCGTCAGGCTCTCCGGCAATTCGCGCAAGCTCTGTTGCGCTTCCTTCGCCACGTCGGGGTCTTTGTCGCCCGCCAGGTAGTACAGCGCCAAAAGCAGGTCGCGCGAGCCGAGCGGCACCAAGCCGCGGGCCCTGCCGAACCGCTGGGCCGGCAGCAAGTCCGGGATGAAGATCTCCCG
>CAZHPN010000165.1:0-13436 GCA_964534375.1 uncultured bacterium
TCGGCTGAATCGCCGTCACGACGATAAAATTCACTTTATAGACAGTCTCTATAGGTCGTATAGGTCCTATAGGTCCTATGGGCTCCGTAGCGGCGCAAGACAAGTTATCATTTGCGATCGGCGAATTAAGAAGGCAGCCGCTTATTTCCCGCCGGTCAGGTACGCCAGCAACAATTTATTGTCATAACTCTTGTACCCGAGCATCTGGGCCAATTCGGCGCCGCTGAGCTTGTTGGCGACGCTCCAGTATTGCGTCAGAAAAGCGCCCGACTTGGGATTTTCCCACCACACCGCGCCGAAATCGCGCGTCAGATGCTCGTTGAGCATGGCCTCGATGTGGAAGGCCTGCACGTAATCGGCGCAGTAGAGGAACGGATCGAGATCGGTCAGATAGCGCGTCGATTCGTCGTCCGTCAGTTGGAAACCGTAGGCCTTGCTCAGCCAATATTGATAACGCTTCTGCGGATCGGGGACGCCGCGGTGAAATTCGGTTTCGAAGATCAACTTCGCCATGTAGCGCCGCGCCATGTAGAGGTTGGCGAGCATGACGTGGCGATGGAATTTCCGGCGCACGTCCGGCGGCATCGTCGTGTGCTTGACGAGCCACGCTTCGCGTTCCGGCAGCGATTCGAACGTGTAGGCGTAACCCTCGGTTACGGCGTTCGAGCCGAGTTGCTGGAACTCCCAAACCGGCGTCGTCCCGTGCGAGAAATGCTGGGCATGGCCGAATTCGTGAAACAGCGCCTTGTAGTCGTTGTCGCCGCCGATCGGCTTGATCGACAGCCGCACGTCGTTCGGCACGCGGATCGGGAAGCAGACGGCGCGCGGGTTCTTCTTCGGCAGCGGCTCGGAATTCACGAAAATCTTCTTCCGCGCGTGCTCGCCCAGGCCCATGCCGTCGAAAGTCGCGTAGGCCGTGGCCAGCAGCGAGTCGGCCGGGAAATAGGCGTCGTACTCTTTCTTGGCGAGCAGGCGCCCGACGTCGCTGCGGTGGAAATCCTTGCGCGGAATCGGGCTCACTTCGTCGAACAGCTTCAGGTACATCGCCTCGGACTGATCGAGAAATTGCTGCGCCTTGGCGTACAGGTCGTTCAGATCGAACATGCGGTAGGCTACCGACAGCTCGAGATAGTCCTTGTAGCCCAGGTCCGTCGCCAGGTGGTGGCTGGTTTCGAAAATGCGCTTGCGGACGACCTCGTTGAGCAGGCGATAAATGCGGACTTCTTCTTTCGCCATCACCGCGCGTTTCGCCGGATCGGGCTCGTCGGCCAGCAGCTTGCTCAAATTGTGATAGGGGATCATCTGGCCGTTCACCAGCACGGATTCGTTGGCCTGCAGATCGGCGTCGATATCCCAAAGCTGCGCGGTCTGCGCGCCGATGTATTCCGTTTCCAGATAGTGGAGGAAAAACGCCAGCGCCAGCCGTTGCTCCGGATTCGTTTCCTGCGCGCCCGCCGCCTTCACCTTGTCGATCGAGTCGCGGGTGAACAAATAGGTATATTGCCGATAGAGCGCGTCCTGATCGCTGGCCTCGCCCAGCGCCCAGGTTTTCCAGGCCATCTCCGCCTGTTGCAGCACCAACTGCTCGGCGTCGGCCCGCAGTTGCGCAACGGTCTTGCCCGTCGCGGCCGGACCCGCGGAAAACGCCGTCGCCGCCAGCGCGGCCACGCCGATCAGGCAAGCGAAAACCACAATCAACGACCGTTCCATGCGTCGCCTCCTTCTTTGGTCGAATGGTCTGGAAACCGGTTAATCTTTCACCACGCCGAGATTCTGCCGGCCGCTCGCCTGGCAGACGGTGACCGCAGAAACGTTGAGAATCGTGTCGGGGTCGGAGCCGCGCTGGACGACGTTGAAGGCGCCGTTGATGCCCATCAACATCGGGCCGATCGCGACCGCGCCGCCGAGTTCGTGCAGCAGCTTGAACGCCGCGTTGCCGCTCATCAGGTCGGGGAAGATCAGCACGTTCGCGGCGCGCGTCAGCCGCGTGAACGGCCAGTTCCGCTGCAGGTGCTCGAAATTGAGCGCCGTGTCGGCCTGCATTTCACCGTCGATCTCGAGCTCGGGCCGCTGCTGGATCACCAAATCCGTCGCCCGCCTCACTTTTTGCGTGAGCGGACTTTCGCGCACGCTGCCGAAGTTGCTGTACGCGAGCATGGCGACGCACGGCGTGACCCCGAAAAACGCGGCCAGATCGGAGGTCATGATGGCGATCTTGGCGAGGTCCTCGGCGCTCGGATCGTAATTGACCGCGCAATCGGCCAGAAACACCACGCGATCCTTGAACAGCATCATGAACGCGCCGGCGACGACGCCGAAGTCGGGCCGCCGGCCCATCACATGCAGCACCGGCCGGATCGCGTCGGGATAATTGCGCGCGGCGCCGCCGACCAGGCCGTCGGCCTCGCCCATGCGGACCATTAGCGCGCCGAGGTACATCGGATCGGTGCGGAGCAGGCGTTGCGCTTCGATGCGCGTCATGCCCTTGCGCTGGCGCAGGGCGAAGAGCTCCTCGACGTAGCACTCCGGGCAGGCGACGTGATACGGGTCGATGATCGTGCAATGCTGCAAATCGAAATGCAGGCTCGCCGCCTGCTCGCGGATTTTGGCCTCGTTGCCGAGCAGCACCAGGGTCGCGATGCCCTCTTCCGTCACCTGGTGGGCGGCGCGCAAAACCGACAGGTCGTCGCCCTCGGGGAACACCAACCGCCGCGGCTTGCTTTTGGCGATATTGACGATGTTCCGCATGATCCAGTTGGCGCGCCCGAGCAGCCGCTCCAGGCGGTTGCGGTAATCGGCGACGTCGAAATCCGTGCGCCGCGCCACGCCGGTGTCGACCGCCGCTTTCGCCACGGCCGGCGCCACCCAGAGCAGCACGCGCGGATCGAACGGCTTGGGGATGATGTAATCGCGGCCGAAGGCGAAATGGCGGCCGCCGTACGCGCGCGCCACCGAGTCGGGCACGTCTTCCCGCGCCAGATCGGCCAGCGCGTGCGCCGCGGCGATTTTCATCGCGTCGTTGATCGCCCGCGCCTGCACGTCGAGCGCGCCGCGGAAAATGAACGGGAAGCCGAGCACGTTGTTGACCTGGTTCGGATAATCCGAACGGCCGGTCGCGATAATGCTGTCCGGCCGCGCGGCGCGGGCCGCGTCGGGCGTGATTTCCGGATCGGGATTGGCCATGGCGAAAATAATCGGGTCCTTCGCCATGCCTCGCAGCATGTCGGGCGTGAGCGCGTCTTTGACGGAAACGCCGATGAACACGTCGGCGCCGGCCAGCGCCTGCGCGAGCGTGCGGGCCGCGGTCTCGACCGCCCAGTCCTCCTTGTATTTGTTCATGCCAGCGGTGCGGCCTTTGTAGATCACGCCTTTGGTGTCGCAGAAAACGACGTTCGCTTTGCTGACGCCCATCGTGACGAACAGGCTCGCGCAGGCGATGCCGGCCGCGCCGGCGCCGTTGACCACGACGCGCATCTCGCCCATTTTTCGGCCGGTCACTTCGCAGGCGTTGAGCAGGGCCGCGGCGCAGATGATCGCCGTGCCGTGCTGGTCGTCGTGGAACACCGGGATTTCCATCGTCTCGATCAGCCGCCGCTCGACCTCGAAACATTCCGGCGCCTTGATATCCTCGAGGTTGATGCCGCCGAACGTGGGCTCCAGCAGTTTCACGGTGTTGACGATGTCGTCCGGGTTCTGCGAATTGATTTCGATGTCGAACACGTCGACGTCGGCGAACCGCTTGAACAACACGCCCTTGCCTTCCATGACCGGCTTCGCCGCCTTCGGGCCGATATTGCCGAGCCCCAGCACCGCGGTGCCGTTGGAAACGACGGCCACGAGGTTGCCGCGGGCCGTGTACTTGAACACGTCGTCCGGGTTGCGCGCGATTTCGAGGCACGGCGCCGCCACGCCCGGCGTGTAGGCGAGCGAAAGCTGCTTGCTCGTGGCGCACGGCTTGGTCGGCGTGATCTCGATTTTGCCCGGGCGGCCCTGAGCGTGGTACTCCAGAGCCTGTTCTTTCAGATCGTCCATCAAGACACCTCGGTCATGCAATTTTATTCGACAACCGAGAGGTTAATGCGGTTTCCGAGCAAGGGCAATGCCAGCCGGGTCAAGCGCTGGAACAAGCGGCCTAAATTCTGACGCCAAATGATTTGTGCAAGCGCCTCCTGCGCAATTCGGCGGCTGATCCCGTGTCGGGGCGATTCCCTAATGTATCCGTTCGCCCGGCTTGCCGTCGGGCGCTTCGACCACGGTGATGTGCTCGCCCTTGCCCTCTTTCGCCTCGCCGACCGCGGCGGCCAGCATGCCCTCGGAGACGCCCCATTTCATTTTGCGCGGCGCGAGGTTGGCGACGCAGACGATTTTCTTGCCGACCAGCGTCGCCGGGTCGGCGGTCTGCTCGGCGATGCCGGCGAAGATGTTGCGTTTGCCGAGCGGGCCGAGGTCGAGCGTCAATTGCAGCAGCTTTTTCGCGCCGGGCACGCGGGCGGCGGCCTCGACGCGGGCGACGCGCAGGTCGATCTTGGCGAAATCGTCGATCGTGATTTCGGGCGACAGCGGCTCGAGTTTGAAATCGACCGCCGGCGCGGCCGGCTTCTCTTCGACGATCTTGCTGGCAGCGATGACAGCGTCGATCTGCTCGCGTTCGACCCGCTGCACAAGGTGCTTGAATTCCTTGACCGCGTGGCCGGCGGCGAGGTCGGCCTTCGCGTCGGCCCAGGCCAGCGGCGGCAGATTGAGCACGTCCTCGACGTCGGCCGCGAATTTCGGCAGCGTCGGCTTGAGGTAAACTGCGAGCAGTTTGGTCAGTTGAATCGCGGCGGTGCAGATGTCGCGCGCGCGAGCGGAATCGCCGGCCTTCAGCGCATCCCACGGCGCGGCGTTTTGCAGGTAGACGTTGCCCGATTCGGCGACGCGGCAGATGCGTTCGATTGCCTCGGCCAGGTCGCGTTTCTCGTAGGCGGCGGCGATGGCCTCGCCTTCCGCCTCGGCGGCGGCGATCATCGCGCGGGCGTCGTCCGGGGCGCGGCCGAGTTTGCCGTCGAGCCGCTTGCCGACGAAGCTGATCGACCGGCTGGCGAGGTTGACGATTTTGTTAACCAACTCGGCGTTCACGCGGTTGATGAAATCCTCGAACACCAGGTCGATGTCCTCGATCTTGCCGGAGAGCTTCGCCGCGTAGTAGTAGCGCAGGAACTGCGGGTCGAGGTGGTCGAGATACGTGCGCGCGTTGATGAACGTGCCGCGCGACTTGCTCATCTTTTCGCCTTCGACGCGCAGGAAGCCGTGCACCACGACCTGCTTCGGCAGATTCAGGTCGGCGACCATCAGCATCGCCGGCCAGAAAAGCGTGTGAAAATACAGGATGTCTTTGCCGATGATGTGGAAGATCTCGGTTCCCGGTTTTTCCCAGTAGTCGGCGACGTCGCGGCCGGCCTTGGCGCAGTAGGCCTCGGTCGCGGCGATATAGCCGATGGGCGCGTCGAGCCAGACGTAAAAGTACTTGTTGGTTTCGCCGGGAATCGGGAAGCCGAAATAGGGGCCGTCGCGGCTGATGTCCCAATCGCGCAGGCCCTCGCTGATCCATTTGTTGACGTAGTTGCTGACCTCGTCCTGCAAGTGGCCCTGCGTCGTCGTCCACTCGTGCAGCGGCTCGGCGAACTTGGCCAGTTCGAAAAACAGGTGTTCGCTGGAGTGCAGCACCGGGGTCGTGCCGCAGACGGAGCACGCCGGATTTTTCAATTCGGTCGGGCTGTAGGTCGAATTGCAGACCTCGCACACGTCGCCGTATTGGTCGGCCGCGCCGCACTTCGGGCACGTGCCGCGCACGAAGCGGTCGGGCAGGAACATCTTGTCCTGCGGGCAAAAGAGCTGCTCGACCGTGCGGCGGGCGATGGCGCCTTTGGCCTTCGCCGCCTGGTAAATGCGCTCGGACCACTTGCGGTTCTCGGGCGAATGCGTCGAGTGGTACATGTCGAACTGGATGTGGAAGTCCGCGAAATCCTTGGTGTGTTCCTTGTGGAAACGCGCGACCAATTCCTCGGGCGCAATGCCCTCTTTCATCGACCGCACCTGGATCGGCGTGCCGTGCGTGTCGTCGGCGCAAAGGTAGATCGCGTCGTGGCCGCGCATCTTCAGATAACGGACCCAAATGTCGGCGTAAATGTACTCCACCAGGTGCCCGAGGTGGATGCTGCCGTTCGCGTACGGCAGGCCGCAGGTCGTCAAAATACGTCGCGCCATGGGCCGCTCCTTTTTCCCTGGGTCGAAGGCGCGTTTTTATAACACGCCGCGCCGCGGCGAGAAAGGGTCGCGGCGGCGACCGCCGGGGCGAGCGGGCTTGCGACGCGCCGTGGCATTTGGGATGATTAGAATGTGAAAATGAATACAAACTCACGCGGACTCTGGCTTTTCGTCGCGCCGGCGCTCGCCGGCCTGTTGCTCGTTGCGGCCGGTTGCGCCGGGCCGGCGTACTCCGACATGGACGTGACGAAAGACGTCGTCAAGTTCCACGGCGCCGGCTACGCCAACGAAAGCTGGTCAATGGCGGTCGCCGGCTTCAAGCCGCAGATGAATCCGGGCGACCAATTGAACTGGACGGTCGCGTTCGACATGGAAGGCTCCGGCCTGTCGAAGGCGGTCGACCATGCGGAAAAATTCGCGCTGGCGCTGGCCGCCTACCGCATCGCCGACGCCGACGGCCATTACCGCGACCCGCGCGCCTACCACTATTCCACGTTTCAAACGCCGTCCGGCCTGCCGGTGGAAGGTTTTCCGTACTTCATTCACAACAGCCACGTCGGCGGGCCGTACAAGACGCCGCTCGATCATTTTCAAATCATCGCCAAAGAGGAATTGAAGCAGAAGAACGACGGCATTTCGTTCAAGCTGCCGGTGAATCCGAAGCTCGACGCCGATTTCCCCGCCGGCCTCTACCGCGTCGAGATCGCGATCTTCGGCTATGTGAACAACATGTGGTTTCCGATTCAGATCATCCAGGCGTCGGACGCGTCGGTCGGCGGCTGCCAGCCGGATTTCGAGGGGCTTGTTTTCCAGAAAAATCTGCTGCCGCCGATGACCGTGGGGAAAATCAAGCAGCCGCGGGCGATCTGGACGCTGTTCGCGAACAATCCGAACCTGGGCATCACCGGCGTCGTGGCCAAGGAAGACTCGCCGTACTTCGCGATGTCCAATCGAACGCGCCTGCAGACCCGGTACATCGTGCCCTGCCGGCCGGAAGACGGCTGCGGCCTCGCGCTCGAACCGGATATGCCGACGAACTTCACGCAGGAGATCTTCAACGCGCGTTCTTTCCAGTACGCGATGATCGAGCCGGACTACACCAAGGGCTTCATGCAGGCGAGCGTCAAGGACCCGAACGGCGACGTGCGCGACTTCGGCAAGCTGCCGTTCGTCGGCAAGAAATGGAACGGACTCACGACGGGCAACGGGCCGAACGTCTGGTGCTCATTCAAACATTACGGCAAATATGAAATCTCCATGACCGGCGAAATGTACGACCGCTTCGGCAACCGCTACGAAGCCGGCGGCACGTACGAGGTCTGGGCGGCGATCCCGCTCACCTTCTCCACTGGCATGAAACCGGGGAACCCGATATTCACCGGCCACTACTACCCCGTCGCGGCGACGATCAACCCGCCGGTGCCCGCCGACGTGACGGCGACCGTCACCTTCTATCCGGCGTTGCACCCGAAAGATTCGGTCAAAACCGTGTACCACGGCAAGGCGCAGAAATTTGGCTATTACTTCCCCGACCCGTCGCAGAAGCCGTACGTGTTCAACGAGCCCGGCGAGTACCTGTTCGAGATTCTGGCGACGTACACCGACGAGGAAGGCCGCGTTTACATGGGCAACATGCGCAACGCCGGCGTGGTGATGAACGAGAAGCCCGACATGGAAGTGCGCGGCCGACCGCCGCATTTTTACAATCGCAACTACGATCTGCTGTATCCGCTCGACGGCGGCGATACGGAACTCTATGGCACGATTCTGTTTCCGACGAAATCCGGCGACATGGTCTATTACCCCGGCTACGGCAACCCCAATCAGAACATTCAACCGGCAATGGCGCTTCAGGAGCCGACCGGCCATCTGCAGGACGTCATCGACAAGGAGTTTCCGCCGGGACTCATCAAGTTGTCGGACGACCTGACCAAAGTCGGCAACATTGGCGTGATGTTTTCGCTGTTCCCGGGCTGCGGCCAGCCGGTGCGCTATTACGCGAACAATTATGAGACGCACGATTATCTGCCGCTGATGAGCACGACCTCGAAGGGCTATTCGCCGTTCGAGTTTCCGGAACTCGTCGACCGCCGCGGCTACTTCTACATCGCCGCCTCGCGTCCGGGGTTCCCGATCTTCTTCAACGTTTCGGACACCACGGTGTTCGACAACTACTGGTTCAACGAACGCGACAACTACTTCAACACGATCGGCGTTTCGATGCACGGCGATCAGCCGGGCGACATCAACTGGTCGGTGGCCACTGCCGTCTTCGCCGACCTGCCGATAAGAAAATCGTATTTCGGCATCTACGGCTCCGGCGCGGTCGCCTTGCGGCGCGGCGAACAAACCAAGTTTTTCGGCCCGCCGTTTGAGGAACCGGTGGCGAACATCAACGGCGTCGATCTGTTCATTTACGGCGGCGTCGGCCCGTCGCCGGGCACGATCTACGAAACCGGCGCAATCAAGGGCCTCGGCTCGATTGCCGTGCCGATGGCGCCGCACGACGTGGAGATCGTCGTCAAAAAGCCGAACGGCGCGACGCAGGAATGCCGCGGCCGGGCGGACTTCATCGGCGATTTCAATTGCCCGACCGGGTCGCTGGTCTTCGATCAAGCGGGCGTGTACCGCGTGTACGCCAAATTCTCGAAGGGCCCGGCGACCGGCGAATGCGTCGGCGCGCGCGGCGGCTGGTACCAGGTCTATTCCGTGGAAAAGGACAGCCCGTATCAGGTGTACTTCGACTACTCGCTGATGAAGCCGGTGGACATCAACGCCCCGCTGCGCGTCGGCGGACGCATCGAGCCGCCGTTGAAATCCGGCAAGTTTTATTATTCGGTGGTGACGCCCGGCATTTTGATGGACGAGGGCGAGGGCGAGGTGCGCGACAACCGCTTCAGCTTCACGATTTATCCCGATCAACTCGCGGCGCAGTATCCGCACATCAGCGAAATGGCGTCGCCGTTCTCGATGTTCTACATCGAAAGCAGTTGGCAGCGTTTCTATCGGTTGCTGAAAACCAACATCCGGACGCTGCTGACCAAACCCGGGATGGGCACGCGCGTGCTCACCAACATCGTCGAAATCGTCGCGTTCGTTCAGGGCGAAGACCAACTCGGCAAGCCGGCGACGGCCGGCGGCAAGTTCATTCTGCGCGGCCGGCGCGTCATTATCCCGCGCCAATTCCTCGAGGCCAAGGCCAATGCGGCTCGGTAAGATTCTGCTGAATGTCGCCATTCTCGCGGCGTTGACGATTCTGCCGTACTACGGCTTCCGCCTCTTTTGGCAGTACGCCGGCCCGGACATCGTCTATCGCACGGGATACTTGCTTTGGATGGCTTCGTCGCTCGACGAAACCAACAACCGCATGCGCGTGACCAACATCCAGCAAGTCGCTACGTTCGCGACGCCGATTCTGCTCGCGATTACGGGTTTCGGCTGGGGCGTGCTACGATTTTTCAAGGTCAAGAAGTAGTGGTCAGTGGCCAGTGGTCAGTGGCCAGTTGCGCGGCATGAGCGAAAGGACGCTCCGCGTCCTGTGATTGGCGAACTGCTTGTTGCCGGCCGCCACTGACCACTACTTCACGGCGCCACCTTCTTCGTTTCGCAGATCATTTTGGCCTGCCGCATCAATGCGGGGACCTCGTCTTTGCTAATGTACTCCGGCGATTTTTCCTGCATGCGCACGGTCAGGTCGGTCCACTTCTGGTCGTCGCGCGGGGTCAGGCACATCGTGCGGTACATGAAACGGACGGTGTGGCAGATGCCGCAGTCTTTTTGAAAGAGGTATTGGTCGCCGCGCGAACTGACGGTTTTCACCGGCGCCCGCCTCTCGCGCATCTCGCTGATGCGCTGTGCGATCAAGTCGCCTTCCCAGGCCTGGATCGCGTAGTTCATCTGGCGGTTGTGCTGGCTGACCAACACCGAGAGCGTTTTTTCGTCAAGGTCGAGATACGGCTCGATCACCGAGCGCGAATGGCACTGGCCGCAACGGAAATGGTAGAGAACGCGCGGCGAGGCCGAGCGCGTGCGGATCAGCATGCCGATGATCCGCTCCCGCTTGTCCAGGTCGATGTGCTTGCCGTACTCGGAGTCTTTCGAGAGCATGCGCAGCACAGTGCTTCGCCATTCGTCCGGCGATTTGGCGTAGCGGTGCGCCCGCATCGGCGGATGGCAATGGTCGCAGACCGATTCAAACAGGGCATGGTCGCGATCGGTTTTCCAGGAGATTTTTTCCCACAGAAACAGCGTGACCAGGATCAGGAACGGCGAGACCATCAACACCGAGGCGACGATCCAGAACCTCCGGATCCACGGCAGTATTCTGAGCATGACGCGGGTAAACGACATGAACGCGCTGCTACCAGCTTCTCGGTGTGAACGTTTTGACCGGCCCCCTCCGCTCCGTTGGGGATTCGCGAACGCCGCTAGAATAATCTACCGATTGGGCCAATGCAACACGATCCAGCGCAGGACAGCGACTAGACCTACAAACGGACGATTACGGTGCGGGCGAGTTTGTCGTGCCAGCCCTGTTTGTTCGGGTCGAGGGCGATCCACACGATGCCCATCCCCACGAGGCCGGCGGCGAAACAAGAGGCGACGAAGCGGAAGAAGGCTGTCAGATAGCCGACTTCTTCCCCGTGCGTGGTCAGCAGTTTGAGGCCGAGCATCCGTTTGCCCACCGTTTGGCCGTACGCGCCGTGCATGTAACTGAAATACGCCGTGGCCAGCAGCACGAACAGGATGTAGAACGGCGTGCCCAGCGCAACGACCATTTTCCAGAAGCTGCCGGCGTGACTGCCGGCGGCCACGCGGCCGATCGCCACGAACGCGCCGACGATCGCCAGCAACAGCGCCACATCGATCAGGCCGGCCAACGTCCGGAAAATCAACCCGCCCTTGGCGACAATTTCCTCGACCGGAGTGGTTTCTTCCTCTTCCAACACCTCAAACGCCGCGGCGCCGACCCCCGCGTCCGGCCACGCCTCATCCTCGTCGACGATGGCGTCGACTTCGGCAGCAGATTTTCGCGCCGGCGGTGCGGCGACCGGCGCCGGCGGCTTCGGCGGCGGCGGCTCGGGGCGCTGCCGCGCGCGGCCCAGCAACTCCAGCACGTCTTCGGCCCGCGCCGCCGGGTGCGCCAGTTCGACCGGCGGCGGCGGCTCGGCCAGCCGTTCCGACGGCTGGCGCCGCAGCAATTCGTGCGCGGCGAAGCCCCGCGGGGCGCCGGCGTTCTCCGCTTCCTGCGCGGCCAACCGGCGAGCTTCCTCCGCGCGATTTCTCGCCTCTTCGACCGCCTGGCGATTGGCTTCGGCCAAAGCCTCGCGCTTGAGTTCCTCCGCCTGCCGCTTGGCTTCCTTGAGCGCCTCGCGCCGCGCTTCTTCGGCCAGCCTCTCCGCCGCAACGCGGGCTTCCTCGGCCTCGCGCCGAACCTGTTCCACACGCCGTTTGGCTTCTTCGAGCGACGCGCGGCGCGCCGCCTCGTCGGCTGCGGCTCTTCGTTCGGCTTCCGCCAACGCCTGGCGTTTGAGTTCCTCGGCCTGCCGCTTCGCTTCTTCGAGCGCGGCGCGCCGCGCTTCCTCCACGAGCCGCTCCGCCGCGACCCGGGCTTCCTCGGCGTGGCGGCGGACCTGTTCCTCGGCCGCACGGCGCGCCTTTTCCATCTCCGCCTGGGCACGGATTTTCTCGGCCTCGAGTTGCGCGCGGGTCGCCGCCGCCCGTTTTCGTTCGCTCTCCAGCTCCTGCTGTTCGCGCCGGGCGGCGGACAGTTCGGCCGCCAGTCGCTCCTTGGTCTCCAGGGCCGCCTTCAGGTCGGATTGCACCTGATTTTTCGTCTCGAGCGCTTCTTGAATCTCGCTGCCGACCTGTTCCTTCAGCCGCTGCGTCTGCGCCAGTTCGGCCAACGCGGCCCGCCGTTCCTTTTCGAATTTTTCCCGCGCCTCGGTTTCGCGGACGCGTTGGCGGCCTTCGAAATCTTCCACTTGGCGGCGGAGCTTCTGTTTTTCCTGCTCGACGGCCGCCAGTTTGGCGCGGAGATCGATTTGTTCGCTTTGGCTGGCGCCGCTGACCGCGCGCTGAAGACGCTGCCGTTCTTCGCGCAGGCGGCGTTCCTGTGCCAGCAATTCGTTTTCGGCGGCGCGGCGTTCGCGACGGGCGGCGATTTCACGGTCTTCGGCGTTCGGCTCGGGGCGGCGCGCCGGCGCGCTTTTTTCGCCGTCGGCCTCGGCAGGTCGTTTCAGCTTGCGCCGATCCCACCACGACGGCTTCTGCACGGGCCGGCCTTCGCGAAACGCGTCGAGGTCGAAACCGCACCGCTTGCAGGCGGGCAGATCGTCAAAGGTTACGAAGCCACAACTGGGACATCTCACGCGCGCTGACTCCCCGGCGTCTGTCGTTTCGGCTCTCGCCGACGTGAAGTGGTGGTAGCACGGGCGGCGTCGCGGCGTCAAGGCAAACGCTTCGCCGACCATCGTCTGCGTCGGCAAAACCGGGCCGTCGCGCCGGTTTTCTTGTTTTTTCGCCGGCGGCGCCGGGTTTTCGGGCGCGGTGTAACCGGTTGATTTTGTTATTTTTGTGAATTATTTGCGCCCGGAGACAGAAAATCCCTCTTGACCGGGCGAAAAAAGATGTGCTAGACGAAGGCATGACTTGGCGAGGAAGGTGCGGATTCCTCGCGAACGGCGGGTGGTTTTAACGGTAACATTTTGTCCAAATGCTCATGTGGGCTGAGCCGGAGATGAAAACGGTCGTCGGACGGAAGAGCGAAGATCGGCGACCGAAATCAACGGCAGGGCAAAGCAAACAAACGTAAGAAGGAGGGTACGCGAACATGTGGAACAAGAAATTATTTTTGCTGGTTTTGATCGCCGTGCTGTGCGCGTCGCTGAGCGCCGTGATCATCGCCTGCAGCACGAAGACCAGCAGCAGCAGCAGCGACGATGACTCGACAGACGACGACTTCACGCCTACCGACGACGACAACGACGACAACGACACGACTACGGACGACGACGACGACAACGACGACGACAATGACACCTCGCCCACCGGCGGCGCCTGTGGGACAGTGGCCAACGACGTCATCACCACCTGCGGCCTGCAGCTTCCCGACGCCGAGAACCCGCCGGTGGACGTGACCGCCGCCCAGGCGACCACTTGGTGCGAACTGACCGACGCTTTGTACAACT
>CAZHPN010000166.1:0-13436 GCA_964534375.1 uncultured bacterium
CGCCGGGCGTGGCCGGGGGAGAGGTCTGCGCCCGCCGAGAAAGGATCAGGCAAATCCGCTTTTCCAAGCGTCGCCGCTCTTTATCCTAAAGCCTATGCCGACACAGGGAGGGGCGGGAAATTTCGGGAACCGAAATTTCCGGGGAGAGGTCTGCACGATCAAGAACGAGCGAAATTCAGCCCTGCTTACGTCTTCGCGGGTCTTAATCCAGCGCTGACGGGGATTGCGTTGGCACGCGCCGCCCAGCGGCAGTTGAACCCACTTCTCAAAGCAAGGTGCGGCCCGGCAACGGCTTGCGACCCGGGGGAATCGGCGGCAAAATGCGCCCGCTACGCTGTCCTCAACCTATCATTACGAGGTCGACATGCGAATTCTGCTTGTTTTTTTGAGCTTTGCGTTTTTCCTGCTGTTCACGGCCTCGGCCCGCGCGCAAATGGCCAAGCCGCAGGTGGCCGATCGCGAAACCGGCCTGGACAAGGTGCAACTGCTCAAAAACGACCAGGTGCTGTACAACATGCGCTGGAGCTACACGCGCGTGCAGGAGGGCGGCAAGACCTTCATCGTGTGCAAGACTGCCGGCGACAACGACAAGAAAGGCGCCGAACGAATCGACTGGACCGAGGAATCGAAAATCGAAGAACTGCCCGACCGCTTCCGCACGGTGTTCTGGAAAAAGACCTCGACCGGCGCCGAGCAGATGGATTGGGAACTTCGCTACCATTGGGACGCCGGCAACGCCGCGTACAGCTTCACCGACCGCGCGGCCGGCAAGAGCGAAAAGAAGACGTTTGCGATCGACAAGAACACGTTTCCCGGCGACGCCGTGTACATCGTGCTGCGCGGCTTCCCGTTTGAAAAAGGCGCGGGGACGGTGGTCAACGCCAAGGTGCTGAACACCGACGGCACGCTCTCGGGCGGGCAAGTCATTCATCGCGGCGAGGAAAAACTGACCACGCCGATGGGCACGTTCGACACCTACAAACTCGAACTCAAGCCGACCGGCGCGCTCGGCCTGCTGCCGACGAAGCTCTTCATGTGGTTCACGAAGGACGCGCCGCACCGCGTGGTGCGCTTCGACGGTTTCGAGGGCCTCAGCCGCACCAAGACGGTCGTCCACCAATACGAGGCGAAATAGCCGCATGCGCTTCATCGACGAAACGACGATTACGGTCATCTCCGGCGACGGCGGCAACGGCTGCATGTCGTTCCGGCGCGAGATGTATCGCCCGCGCGGCGGCCCCGACGGCGGCGACGGCGGCAAGGGCGGCGATGTCGTCTTCGTCGCCGACAACGCCAAGCAAACGCTCAACGACCTCGCCTACAAGCCGCTCTACCGCGCCAAGCGCGGCGTGCACGGCAAGGGCAGCGACCTGCACGGCCGCGCCGCGCCGGACCTGCGCGTCCACGTGCCCGCCGGCGTGATCGTCTACGACGCCGACACGGGCGAACAGCTCACCGACCTCGACCAGCCGGGCGTCGAGTGGATCGCCGCCAAAGGCGGACGCGGCGGCCGCGGCAACGCGCGGTTTCTGTCCAACGCCAACAAGGCCCCGACGCGCCACGATCCGGGCGAGGCGGGCCAGACGCGGCGGCTGCGGCTGGTGCTCAAGACCCTGGCGGACGTCGGCCTGGTCGGGTTTCCGTCGGCGGGCAAGTCGTCGTTGATCGGCGCGATTTCCGCGGCGCATCCGAAGGTCGCGTCGTATCCGTTCACGACCTTGAAGCCCAACCTCGGCGCCGTCGACCTCGACATCAATCGCCGCTTCATCGTCGCCGACATCCCCGGCATCATCGAGGGCGCGCACCATGGCGCCGGTTTGGGCCAGCGGTTCTTGAAGCACATCGAACGCACGCGCCTGCTGCTGCACATCCTCGACCTCGACCCGCAGACCGGCCGCGATCCGATCGCCGATTTCGACAAGCTCAATATTGAACTCGCCGCCTTCAGCGAAGCGCTCGGCCGCCGGCCGCAGTTGATCGTCGCGAACAAGATCGACCTGCCCGACGCCGCCGAGAACCTCGCACGCGTGCGCGCCGAAATGGCGCAACGCGGCCTGACGTTCCTGCCGATCAGCGCCAAAGAGGGCCTGGGGATCGTCGAACTGCTCGCCGCGCTCGGCGCCGCGCTCGACGAAACGGGCCGGGCGGAAAAGGCGGCGGAGACCAAGGAGGAACCGTGAACTATGCCGTCATGATGGCCGGCGGGGCCGGCACGCGCTTCTGGCCGCTCAGCCGGCAGACGTTGCCCAAACAACTGCTGCCCATCGGCGACGACCAAACGTTGCTCGCGCGCGCGATCGGCCGCGTCGCGCCGCTCGCGCCGGCCGCCCGCGTGCTGATCGTCACCGGCGAGGCCATCGCCGCGCCGATCGCCGCCGCGTTCCCCGAGGTGCCGGCGGCCAATATCATCGCCGAGCCGCTGCGCCGCAACACCGCGCCGTGCGCCGCCGTCGCGGCGAAGATCCTGCTGGACCGCGACCCCGACGCGGTCATGGCGCTGCTGCCTGCCGATCACGTCATTCGCAAAGAAGACGAACTGCGTACGCTGCTGGCCGCAGCGTTCGCGGTCGCCGCGCGCTCCGACGAATTGCTCACGCTCGGCGTCAAACCGCAGTATCCGGAAACCGGCTACGGTTACATCGAAACCGGCGACCCCTTGGACGAGGAAAACAGCCGGCCGTATTTCCGCGTCGCCGCCTTTCACGAGAAACCCGACGCCGCGACCGCGCAGCATTTTCTCGACAGCGGCCGGTTCCTGTGGAACGCGGGCATCTTCGTGTTTCGCGCGTCGGTGTTCTTGCGCGCGGTGGCGGCGGCGATGCCGGATCTCGCGGCGGCCGTCGCCGAAATCGACGGCTGCGCGCCGCCGGAAAAAATCGGCGCGGCGCTGGCGCGACTGTATCCGGCGCTCGCGCCGACTAGCATCGACCACGGCGTGATGGAAAAGGTGAGAAACATTTTGGTCTTTCCCGCCGATATCGGCTGGAGCGACGTCGGCTCGTGGACCGCGTTGCGCGAACTGCACCCGGCCGACCCGCACGGCAACGTCGGCCAAGGCGACTTCCTCGCGCTCGACGGCGGCGAGAACACGTTCTATGCGCAGGGCGGCGTGGCGGTCGCGGTCGGCGTCGAGGGGCTGATCATCGTGCATACGCCCGACGCGACGCTCGTCGCGCGGCGCGACGACGCGCAGGGCGTGAAGCGCGTGTTCGAAGAGTTCGAACGACGGGGATGGAAGAAATACTTGTGATGTTTTTGGTTAACCGCAGATTACGCCGATTTGCGCAGATCTGCGCGCGCCAAATGTCGTCGCGGCGCCGACGTTTGGCGCGGACAGCGTGATTTCGTGACAGCGCCGAACGAAAGAGATCCGCGTACGTACGCGATCATCGGCGCCGCGATGGAGGTTCATAGGCGGTTGGGTCGTGGATTTTTGGAGGCCGTTTACCAGGCTGCCTTGGCGCGAGAACTGACAGCGCGGGGGATTCCCTTTCGTCGCGAAGTGGAACTCCCTGTTTTTTATCGCGGAGAGCCTTTGGAGGCGAAATACCGGGTCGATTTTATTTGCTATGATGACGTGATTGTCGAACTCAAGGCCAGCGCGAGCGTCACAGCCGCCGATGAGGCGCAGCTTATCAACTACTTGCGGGCTGGCAGCAAAACGGTCGGGTTGCTTCTTCATTTTGGCGGCCCAAGTCTTGAACATCGCAGATATGCGTTCACGCCGTCGTCGCCGCCGGCGTTTTGACGCAAAGGAAAGGCCGATGTTGCCCGCAGTTTCGCAGAGATGCCCGGATCGGCCGAGTTGCGCGCAATCGCGCAACTCGGCCGATCCGGGCGAATTATCTGCGGTAATCTGCGTAATCTGCGGTAAAAAAAAATGACCACCACGACAGTGCAACCTGGCTGCATCGAGTTGCTCGACCGCGCGGCGGAACTGCTCGGCGGCGCGCGCGTCGGCCTGCTCGCGCACCAGGCCTCGATCCTGCCCGACCTGTCCTATTTGCCCGATCGCCTGCTCGATCATCCGGCCGTGCGGCTCGTCGCGCTGTTCGGTCCGGAGCACGGCCTCGCCGGCGCGGCGCAGGATCAGGTGGGCGTCGGCCGCTCCGTTTACCGCGGCGCGCCCGTCTGCTCGCTCTACGGCAAAACCGAGGCCGATCTGCAGCCGACGCCGGAGTCGCTTGCCGGCATCGACACGCTGGTTGTCGATCTGCAAGACGTCGGCGCGCGCTATTACACCTTCATCTACACGATGGCCTATTGCCTCGAGGCCTGCGCGGCGGCGGGCAAGCGCGTCATCGTGTGCGATCGGCCGAATCCGCTCAACGGCGTCGCCGTCGAAGGGCCCGTGCTCGAGCCGGCGTTCGCGTCGTTCGTCGGCCGTTTTCCGCTGCCGGTGCGGCACGGCAAAACCATCGGCGAACTAGCCCGGCAATGGAACCGCGAGCAGGGCTGGAACGCCGAGCTGCTCGTGCTGCCGTGCTCCGGCTGGGATCGCCGGATGTGGTTCGACGAAACCGGCCTGCCGTGGGCGCCGCCCAGCCCGAACATGCCGACGCTCGACACGGCGACCGTGTACCCCGGCGGCTGCCTGGTCGAAGGAACGAATTTGTCGGAAGGCCGCGGCACGACGCGCCCGTTCGAAATCGCCGGCGCGCCGTGGCTCGACGGCCGCGCGCTCGCCGCCGAACTCAACGCCCTCGCCCTGCCCGGCGTACATTTCCGGCCGATTTCGTTCGTGCCGACGTTTCACAAATTCGCGGCCCGGACCTGCGAAGGCGTATTCGTGCACGTCGTCGACCGCGACGCCTTCCGCCCGTTCGACGCCTACCTGCATCTGATCGCCGCCGCCCGCCGCCAGAGCCGCCGCGACTTCGCCTGGCGCACCGAGCCCTACGAATTCGTCAGCGATCGGCTGGCGTTCGATCTCCTCTGCGGCACGGATCGCATTCGGCGGGAAATCGAAGCCGCAACGGCGTTCAAGAATGATTTGTCGGATTGACAAAACCTGGGGGGGCGGATTACAAGGAATTGTTATTGACTACAGAAAATGCGGACAAGACTGAGACGACATAAAATCAGGCGTCCCTCGTGTTGGGACAGGTCTCCGTGCCTGCCCCACGTTTTCGCATCCGCGCCGATTGGCGCGGCGGCCCGGCGCGGCGGCATGGAATGACCGGGGCGGGTGGGGACACCCGCGCTCCCAGGGGTCCGCGGTCGGTCGACCGCGGCGGCTCCGCGTGAGGCTCGTTTGACTTGCCGCTGTTTTGCTCTTCTGCGGCAAATGAGTATTGCGCCCGCGGAATTCGCCGTCACGGCCCCGAAAAATGCAGAATCTCGGCGTATTCACCCACGGCGAACACGTCGTTGGGCGCCGTTCCCGCAACGGCGTAGAGCGGCATGTCGCCGCTATTGGCGATCGATGACCACGTTGACCCGTCGTAGTGCAAGATCAAGCTGGGCTCGTTGAAACCGGCCACCGTGCCCACGGCAAACACGTCTGTCGGCGAATCGCCCCAAATCGCGTACAAAACTGTCGGATTCGGCCCCGGGTTCCACTCTTCCGTCCACGCATTTCCGTCGTAGTGAACGATCGTCGAATATTCGGGATACGCGGCCGTCGCCGCGTAAACGTCCGACGATGAAAAGCCCCAAAGGCTCAAGATATATGCGCCTGGCGCGACGGTCGTCGTCGACCAGCTCGACCCGTCCCAGCGCCAAACCGCCTCGTACGCGCCCGCGAAGATGTCCGATGGCGAACTGCCCCAAAGAGCTTGGAAAATCGACCCGTCAGGCGCGATGGCGGACCAGGTGGAGCCGTCATAGTGCAACAGACCGCCATTGGGGGCGTACCCGGTTGCGTACACATCCGACGCGGAAAATCCCCATACTGCAAACAGCGCCTGTGTCGCGGGCGTGCTCATCGTTTCCCACTGTTCGCCGTCATAGTGATAGATCGCGCCTGGACCCGGGTTCGGGACTATGAACACCCCGCCGACGGCGAACACATCCGACGGCGAATCGCCCCAAATGGCGTTCAGTGGCGCCGTTTCCCGGATGCCGGTCGCCGTCAGCGACCATGAAGAGCCGTCGTAATGGGAAATGGCGCCGGGGCCGTAATCCTCGCCCGCGGCCACGGCGAAAACGTCGGAAGGCGACGCGGCCCATACGCCGTGCAAGCCGCACAAGGCGAAAGTCGTGATCTCGCTGGAAATCGTCGACCACGTTGCCCCATCATAATGATTGATCACCCCCGGCGCGCCCACCGCGAAAACATCGGAAGGCGAACTTCCCCAGATACGGTTGAGCCCGCCGTCCATCGGCTGGCCGGCCCAAACCACGGACCACGCCGTTCCATCGTAGTGCACGATCGTCTGGCCGCCCTCGCCCGGGTTCCAATTGTTTGCCGCGACGAACACGTCGGACGATGAGCTTCCCCAAATGCCGCTGAGCGCGTATCCCGCGAAACTGGCCGTTTGCGCCCACGAAGAGCCGTCAAAGTGCGAAATCATCGAAACGCCCGGGGCGGGACGATAGGAGAACGAAAGGGCAAAAACATCCGCGGGCGACGCGCCCCAAATGTCCTCGACAGTGGTGCTGGACGCTTGCCCGCTGATCATCGGCGACCACGATTTCCCGTCATAGTGATAGATCGCCCCCTGGTCGCCGCCGGCGAAAACGTCGGCGGACGACGCGCCCCAAATCGAGTAAAGGTTTGCGCCCTGCCACATCGCCTTCCATGAGGTTCCGTTGTAATGGACAATGTTGTTCATGCCCAAGCCGACGGCGAATACGTCCGTGGCCGAGGCGCCCCAAACGCCGTACAAATCGTCGGTGGCGGGGCTTGCCATCGGCGCCCATGACGACCCGTCATAATGAAATATCACGCCGGAGACGGAGTCGGCCGCGAAATCCAAAAGCGTCCCGACGACAAACACGTCCGCGGGCGAACTTCCCCAGACCCCGTACAGGGTCGCGACCGTCCCGCTCGCCATCGCCGTCCACGCGGAACCGTTGAAATGCAAAACCGTGCCGATGTCGCCCACGGCAAAAACGTCCGCCGGCGAATCGCTCCAGACGGCCTTCAGGTAGTTGCCCAGCGGCAAGGGATTTTGCCAGCACCACCCGGTCGGGCTGCAACCGGCGCTGATGTCGTCGTCGTTGTCGTCGTCGTCATTGTTGTCGTTGTCATTGTCGTTGTCATTATCGTCGTTGTCGTCATCATTATCGTCGTTGTCGTTGTCATCGTCATTATCGTCGTTGTCGTCATCGTCGCCGGTCGGCGAAGAGTCGTCATCCCCGGCGGGCGATTGATCGTCATTGTCGTCATCGTCGATCGGCGGCGCCGGCGTATTGTCGATCGTCCGTTTCGCCCGGCTGCCGGCGCCGCCGCAGGCCGCCGCCGCCGCGAGGATCACGGTCAACAAAAGAGCAGCAACCAACAGCCGAAAACCTTTCATCACCGCCCCCATTCGCGCCGGGCAACCCGCGCGGGCATGTCAAATGCGCCGTCGCCGCAAGTCCATTTCGCTCTGTTGTTTCAGCGTATCGCACGTCGCCGGAAAAAGGCAAGCCCAGCCGCACCGGCAGCGCGCAATCGGTCGATTCCCGGAAACGGCTGGCGCCGCAACGCCTGACCGCTCTCGCTGGCCGGCCGGCCACGTTTGACTTGCCGCTGTTTTGCTCCTTTAATCGCGCAGGTCAGTCCCCTTCAGGAAAGGAAACGTCATGATTTGCCGGCACAGCTTGTTGGGCGGTTTCCGGATGCGGGCGGCGTGCTGTCTGCTCACGGCGTCGGCGTTGGTCGCGGCGTTCGCCTCGGCCGCGGCGGCGCAGGAGCAGCAGAAGTTCGCCGCGGCGTTGTTTCACTGCAACTTGCAATACGTGGAGGGCGGCACGCTCGGCATGCTGCCGCTGCCCGGGTTGCTCAACGTCTTTCCGAATTGGGAGCAAGGCAACAACGCGATCGAGGACATGATCATCGAGCGCAGCTTCGAGCCGCTGCTCGACCTCTATGCCAAACACCCGACGTGGGGCCTCGACATCGAGATGGAGAGCTACTACCTCGAAGTGCTGGCGGCGCGCCACCCGACGGTGCTGGCGAAGCTCATCCAGTTGATCCAAAACAACCAGGCGGAGGTCATCAGCTTTCACTATTCCGCGCAGTTCTTCCTCGCCTACGGCCGCACCGCCTGGGACCATTCGGTCGCCGAGGTGAAAGCCGATTTCACGGAATACGGCGTGCCGCTGTCCGACGTCGTCTTCGCGCAGGAGGGCCAGTCGGGCATGGGCATGGCGACGGCGATGGCGGCCAACGGCTACAAGCACATGGTGTGGCCGAAAAATCTTTGGATCTACCAGCACGGCTCGTTCACGCCGGCGCCGCTGTACGCCTTCGGCAATCTGGATATGGTTCCGGCGCCGCTCGACATCAATTACAACAACGGCCAATTGCAGCTCACGTGGACCTACCTCGACGACCAGGAAATCTGGGCGACGAACGGCATCGACCCCTATTTCCCGCCGTTTTTCATCACCTGCCAGAGCTGCATCGACGCCTATGAAACGCAACTGGAGCAGCTTGAGACGAACGGCTACAAGATCGCGCGCGTGACCGATTACATCGCCGCCGTGAACGCCCTGAACATCGCGCCGGCCGCGCCGCCGCCGCTGTTCGACGGCACGTGGCAACCGAGTTCGACCGACGGCGTTCATCGCTGGCTCGGCGGCCTCGGCACGCTCTTTTTCGAGTCCGACGGCGAGCGCGACAACCACGTCCACACGCTCAATGAAATCGCCTTCCGCGAGTTGCAGGCGGCCGAGACCATCGCCACGGTCGCGGGTTTGTCGGTCGCCGACGAGATCGACGTCTTGTGGCATTTGCTCAACCTCGGCATGGGCAGCGACGCGACGGGCGTCAACCCCATCGGCAGCGAGGCCGGCTTCGGCATTTCGCACGCCGCCGAGGTCGCGCGGCGCGCCCGCGAAATCATCGAGGAGGGCAAAACGAAGCTGGGCCTGACGACCGCGGCGATCGACATCGCCGCCGGAACCGCCGTCGCCGGAACCGCGCCGGCCGAGCCGCCGATCGTGGCCAGCGGCCCGGTCGAGCCGCAAATCGACGTCACCGGCCGCGTGGCGACCTCGACCTGGCGCCAGTCTGCCGACAACCCGCAGCTCTGGCGGTTGGACATCGGCTTCAGCGCCGGCGCCAACCGCACGATTGCGGTCACGTTCCCCGGGACCTCGACGGAGGTCGTCTTCACCCACGCCCTGGTCGACAACGAACCGGTCATCTTCAACCGTTCGGATTTCACCTTCGACCACTGGTGGATGCCGCTGCCCAACGGCATGCTCAATCTCGACGACGACCTGTTCGTCATCGCCGATCTGAGCATGGTCCACGTCGCCGCCAAGATCGTCCTGACCGACGGCTCGGCGACGTTCCAGGATGACACCGCCACCGTCGATTCGGCCATCAACTGGCGCTTCTACTTCCTGCGCGGCACGCCCGCCGACGCCCTCGCTTTCGCCAACGGCCTGAACATCCAGCCCACGCTGGTTCGGTAAGGAGGCCCGCCATGCACCGCCGATTCCTGCTGCTCCTCGTGCTGTTGACGCTCGCTTTCGCCGCGGCGCTCGCCTGCCAAAGCGCGAGCAGCAGTTCGTCCAGCCATCACGCCGAACCGACGCCCTCCGACGACGACGACGACGACGATTCCTCGCCGGCCGCCGATGACGACGCCTCGCCGGGCGTCATGCGCGTCTTCGACGCGGTGTTCGAGTTTCGCAATAACTGCCACATCGTTTGGTACGAGAGCGGCGACACGCTTGCCAACGCCACCGTGCAATGCGGCAAAGGCTACGGCGACGATTTGATCGCGGCCGGCGTGACCATGAGCGCCAGCGGCAGCGTGCTGCGCTTCCCCGAGGCGTTCCACGAAATTCACACGTTGACGTTCCAAAGCCCGCCGATCGCCGGCGGCCCGTGCGGCGCCCAACCCATCCAGTTGGCGATGTCGCTCAGCGGCCAGCAGGGCGTGGCCGAGCGCTTCGGCGGCATCGCCGCCTACTGCGGCGCGACCATCACCGGCACGCCGGCGCGCATCCTGCGGCTCGTCACGCACTGGGGGCATCCGGAATAAGGGTCGATATCATCAAAAGGCGGCCGCAGCGGCCGCGTGTATGACAACCCCCCCCCGCTAGGGGTTGTGACAAGATAATAGCGGGTAGGGATACTCGCGCTCTGACGGAAGCACAGTCCCGCTTCGGGCGGGATTGGAAAAGGATTGCGCCCGCAGGCGCGTCATCTTTTCGGGGGCGGGCGCGGGGACCCGCCCCTGCCGGTCAAAGTGGGGTGGAAAACGACTGTTGACAGCCGGAACCCGCTTGCGTAACTATGGCATCAACACGCATCAGTTCGGAACTCTTAACTTGGGGGAACTCATGAAAACGAGCATTTCCTGGCGTTGGCTCGGATGCCTCCTGCTCATGGGGCTCTTCGCCGCAATCGCGCACGCGGAGGATTTGACCTACCAGCTTCCGCCGGCGGCGATTGCGGATGTGGTCAATGCGCCGCGGACGCCCTTCGGAATTCTCAATCCGCAGGGCAGCACGATATTGCTGGGCGCGCCGGTCCTCTATCCGCCCATCGGCGATCTGGCCAAACCGATGTTGCGGCTGGCGGGGACTCGTCTCGACCCGACGACCAACGGGCCGCATCACCCCACGACGTGGAAAAATCTCATATTCAAATCCGTGCTGGACAAGAAGGAAACGCCGGTCCGCTTGCCCGCGGGCGTCCGGCCCGGAAAATTCGCTTGGAACGCCGCCGGCACGCGCGTCGCCTTTGAGAGCACGACCGACAACGGGATCGAGCTCTGGGTCGCCGACGCGGCCACGGGCGATGCCCGGCGGATCCCGGGCGTCGTGCTCAGCGACATGCTATGGGGCCGGCCGTTCGCCTGGATCTCGAATGGAAAGCGGCTGCTGGTTCGGCTGGTTCCGGCCGACCGCGGCGCGCCGCCAGCGCCGCCCGCGGCGCCCAGCGGCCCCAAAATCCTCGAAGCGCGCGGCGTAACGAAGCCCACCAGCACCTACGAGGCGCGCGACGTGCTGAAAAACGAATTCGACGCGCGCCTGTTCGACTACTACGCGACCGCGCAATTGGCCCTGGTCGATCCGGACACCGGCGCGATTTCGCGCGTGGGCAAACCCGCGATTTACGATCGGGCGGCCGTGTCGCCGGACGGAAAATATATCGCCGTGTGGAGCCTGCATCGCCCGTATTCCTACGAATTGACGGCCGACCGGTTCCCGATGGACATCGACGTATGGACCATCGCCGGCGAGCCGGTCTGCAACGTCGCCCGGTTGCCGCTGGCCGACCAGGTGCCGATCCACGGGGTGCGCACCGGGCCGCGGAACGTGAATTGGCAGGCGACCGAGAACGCGACTTTGACCTGGTCGGAGGCGCTCGACGGCGGCGACTGGCGAAACAAGGTTCCCTTCCGCAGCCGAATCATGCGCATTCAGGCGCCGTTCAAGGGCCAGCCGGAAGAGTTGTTCAAAACGCAGTTGCGGTCGGGCGGCATGATGGACATGCAATCCGGCCGGCAGGGTTGGGTCTGGGCCGTGGATGAAGACCGCCATTGGTTGCAGTACATCGTGGCCGACCTGAGCCAGAGCCCGGCCCGGCTTCGCGTGGTGTGGGAGGGTTCGCGGGATGAATCGTACGGCGATCCGGGTTCGCCGGACATGGTGCAATTGCCCAACGGCTGGTGGGTGGTCCGCGTGCACGACGGATCGGTGTTTCTCGGCGGAAACGGCGGCACGCCGGAGGGCGATCGGCCGTTCTTGGATCGGCTGGATTTGGCGACCGGCAAAAAAGTGCGCCTGTTCCGTTGCGACCAGGAGCACGACGAATCGTTCATCGGCTGGGTTCACGTCGAACAAGGCTTGTTCCTGACGCGCCGGGAATCGCCGACGGAGCCGCCGAACTTTTTCCTGCGCCGGCTGACCGACGAAATCAAGGCGGCGCCCAAGGGCGAGGCGGCTTTCGAGTCCACGATGACAACCGTGACGGAATTTCCCGATCCGGTTCCCGCGTTGCGGAAGATCGCCAAGCGGCTGGTCACCTACAAACGCCCGGACGGGGTCGAGCTTTCGTTCATGCTGCTGCTGCCGCCGGATTACAAGCCGGGGACCCGTTATCCGACCGTGATCGAGGCCTACCCGCTGGATTACACCGACAAGGGCGTCGCCGGCCAGGTGCGCGAGTCGCCCCGGAGTTTCATGAGTTCGTGGGGCCCCGACGTCCAGCTTCTCGCGCTGGCCGGCTACGTGGTGCTGTACAACGCCGCGATCCCGATCGTCGGGCCGTCGATGAAGGCGTACGACACCTATATCGAGCAATTGACGGCGAGCGCCAAGGCGGCCATCGACAAGGCGGTCGAAATCGGCGTGACGGACCCGAACCGCGTGGGCGTGATCGGCCACAGCCACGGGGCCTTGATGGTCGCCAATCTGTTGGCGCACACGACGCTCTTCAAGGCCGGCGTGGCGCGCAGCGGCGCCTACAACAAGACCCTGACCATGTTCGGCTTTCAGAGCGAACGGCGGACGCTGTGGGAGGGGCGGGAAACCTACCTCAATGTGTCGCCGCTGTTTTTCGCGGACAAAATCAAGGCGCCGCTGCTGCTCATTCACGGCGATCTCGATCAGAACCCCGGGACCACGCCGTTGCAGTCGGAACGCATGTTCGAGGCGGTCCGCGGCGTCGGCGGCACCACGCGCCTGGTGATGCTGCCGTTCGAAGGCCACGGCTATCAGAGCCTGGAATCGGTGCAGCATGTCCTTTATGAAATGGTGCGGTGGTTCGACATGTACGTGAAAAACGCGCCGGGCGGGCAAGGGACGAAATAGCGGGGTTCGGGGTTCGGGATTCGGGATTCGGGATTCGGGATTCGGGATTCGGGATTCGGGATTCGGGATCCGGGATTCGGGATTCGGGATCCGGGATCCGGGATCCGGGTTCCGGGTTCCGGGGTCCGGGATCCGGGATTTCGCGGCTAAACAAATAAACAAATGACTTTAAACAGCAAATAAACGTAATTTACGCTGTTTCACGTGAAACATTTGGATAGGAGTTTTCGCGCGGCCGGACGGCGTTTTGTAAAAATTACGAAACAAAGCCAATTTTGTGAGGCGAGCAGTTGACGGCGCGCCATCAGCGTTGGTGCGGCGCCAGGGGAATATATTGGTGCAGGACGTCCTTGTCGGCGCGGAAGGCGGCGAGGTCTTTCTTGCCCAGGCAGAAGAAGAGGATTTCCATTTCTTCGATCACGCGGCGCAGGGCTTTCTTGACGGGCTCGGGGCCGAGGAGCGCCGGCTTGAGCAGCGGGGCCGCGATGCCGGCGAGGTCGGCGCCGAGC
>CAZHPN010000167.1:0-13364 GCA_964534375.1 uncultured bacterium
CGATGCGAACATATGGCCCTGGTCCGACGGCGCACCCGGCGGACCGCGCATCCGAGCCGCTGACTCGTGCAAGCAGGGCGCCAAGCGGCAGCCGATTTCGAATTTTGCGCGCGGGCCGCTAACTGGTTGTCTTCACGGGCGTTTTCGGTGGACTAGCAGAATCACAAGCCGTTTTGGCGCCGGCGGGGGAATCGGTTTCCGGGCAACCGTTCCCGTGGTGAAGGGAATCGTCACCTCAAAAAAAGGGTTGGTTCGCGGATGTTGACATCAATTAAGACGCATCGGCGTTGCGCCGGCTTCGCACAATGTTCAATCTCGTGCGCAACGGAAACCAAAACTGTAGTACCGAACATCGGGCGAGTCCCAAAATCGGTCGGACGCTCGCGTTGCCGCGGCGGGGGTGCGCCACGAGTCGCCGCGCAAGACGCGGCGTTTGCCGGAACTCGGACCCTTCGGGTTTACCGCAGGCGAGGACGCGTAATATCGCTCGTCGTACCAGTCCGCACACCACTCCCACACATTGCCCAGCATGTCGTACAGACCGTAGCCGTTCGGCTTTTTCTGGCCGACCGGGTGGGTCTTGTTGTCGGAATTCTCGGCGCACCAGGCAATGGCGTCGAGGTCGCCATAGCGCGCGGCCGTCTTTCCGCCGCGCGCGGCAAACTCCCACTCGGCCTCGGTCGGCAGGCGCTTGCCTGATTTCTCGCAATAGCTTCGCGCTTCGTCCCACGTGACGCTGTCGACGGGGCAGGTCGGGCAGCCGGAAAAATGGCTGGGGTTGGCGCCCATCATCGCCTGGAAAGCGGCCTGGGTCACCGCCGTCGCGTCCAACCAGAACGGGCTGACGGTCACCTCGTGCGCCGGTTTCTCGTCGTCGTAGCATTCCGCATCGCCCGGCGAGCAACCCATCGCGAACGTTCCGCCGGGAAGGCGAACGAGGCCGACCGGCGGCGGCGCATCGGCGTCGCGGACGCATCGCACTCCCCCGAGGTCGTCGCGGCCGACAGGCGAGCCGCGGCCGCGGTAGGAAGCGCGCACGATCCAGGGCCCGGTTTCCCACGTGCCGCCGCGCCAGACGCGGTACGTGCCGGCGCCCGGCCCCGTGGGGTTTTCCGCGGGCGACGACGCGTAATACGTTTCGTCCCACCAATCCGCGCACCACTCCCACACGTTGCCCAGCATGTCGTACAGGCCGTACGCGTTCGGCTGTTTTTCGCCAACCGGATGCGTTTTGCCGCCCGCGTTGTTTTTATACCAAGCCACGGTGTCCAAGTCGCCGTACCGCGCCGCCGTCGTTCCGCCCCGCGCCGCAAACTCCCATTCGGCCTCCGTCGGCAGCCGCTTGCCCGCTTTCTCGCAATAGCTTTGCGCATCGTGCCAAGAGACGCTGTCCGCGGGGCAATTCGGGCAATCGGCGAAGCGGCTGAAGTAGGTTCCCATCGCCTTTTCGTACTGCGTGTGGGTCGCCAGCCTCGCGTCCATCCAGAACGCGTTGACCGTCACGCGATGGGCCGGCTGCTCGTTGTCGTAGCATGCCGCATCCCCCGGCGAGCAACCCATTAGAAACGTTCCCCCGGGAACCCGCACCATGCCCGAGAACGCCTCGTCCGCGAGGGCCGGCGCCGCCGCCAGCAGCAGAATCGCGAACATTGACGCAAACCGCCTTCCGGACATGAACTCCTCCGCGCACATTTTTGAGATTACGCTGGCGTCACAGCGCGTTCAAGCAGCCGGACCGAATTTCGCGGTTTGGGAGTCCGCGGGCACGAGCGCCAGCGCCGAAAAGAGGGCGAGGGCGGTCAAGAGCCGGCGCAACAGCGGGCGTTCGAGGCGGCCGCCGCCGCTGTCCCGGCGGCGTCGCGATTGCGCGCCCGGCGATTCGCGCGTACCTTGAAAATATGGCCCGGCGAGGCGATCCCGCCGAATTCCTCGAGACGTACGGCGCGCGGAAACGCCGCCTCACCGATTGCCCCGAGGGCACAGAGAAAACACCATGAATGCTCGTCCGATTTTCAGCCGGGAGGCATGTACGCTCTGCGGGACGTGCGTGGCGGATTGTCCGCGCCGAATTCTCGCGATCGTCGACCAAGCGGTCGTTCTGACCGAAGACGCCTGCCTGCTCTGCGCGCACTGCTACGCTGTTTGTCCGGCGAACGCTGTCGCGTTCGATTCGGATCGATTGCAGGCGCCGACGTTTCGGACGTTTGCGCCTCCCGAACAAGTGTTCGACGCGCAGCGCATCGACGCCACGATGTTGGCGGGCGCCGCGTTGTCGCGCCGCAGCATTCGCCGTTTCCAGGACACGCCGGTTTCGCGGGAAGCGCTCGCCGACCTGGTCGAATTCGCGGCCACGGCGCCGTCGGGGAGCAACAGCCGGAATTGGGAGTTTTCCGTGGTGAGCACGGCCGCCGGCGTCGCCGCCGTGCGCGCCCGACTCGTCGCCTTTTACCGCCGGCTCAATCGCCTGGCGGGGAATCCCATCGTCCGGGCGCTGAGCGTGCCGGTCACGGGCAAGCGGCTGCTCGATTATCATCGCCTGCGGCGCGTCCGCATCGAGTTCATGGTTCGGCAGGCCGACGCCGGTCGCGATTTGTTCTTCTGGGGCGCGCCGGCCTTGATCGTCGTGCACAGCGGTCCGGACGGCAGCACGCCGCTCGAAGATGCGCAATACGCCGCCTACAACATCACTTTATTGGCGCACGCGCTCGGTCTGGGAACCTGTTTCATCGGCTACGCGCGCGAAGCCGTCAACCGCGACGCCCGGCTCAAAACGCTGCTCGGCATTCCGCGGCGCCACAAGGCCCACGCGGTGCTGGCGGTCGGCCACCCGGACGTCAGCTATGCGCGATTGCCGCTGCGTAAAAATTTCCAGGTGAATTGGGTCGAAGCGTAGGGCGATGCCCGAGGAAGGCTCGTGGTCGCCCGTCAGCCGCGGATTTCGAACGACCCGCAATGTTCGACAGCGGCGGCCGCTTCCAGGACGTTCTCGACGCGCGCCAGCGGCGGGCCCAGTTCCATCCAGCGGATCAGCCGGTCGACCTTGTCCTCGTCGCCTTCGATGTGGGCTTCGACCACGCCGTCCGGCCGGTTGCGCACCCAGCCCTTGACGCCCAGCCGGTCGGCCTGTTCCTTGGTTTTGGCGCGGAACCAAACCCCCTGCACGCGGCCGGACGCTTCCACTCTCTTGGCGATCATGATTTCTCCTGGAGGAGCGCCAAAAACTCGTCTTCGCCGATGATTTTGACGCCGAGTTGTTCCGCCTTCGCGAGCTTCGAACCGGCGGCTTCGCCGGCGACAACCAAATCCGTTTTGGCGCTGACCGACCCCGCCGCCTTGCCGCCCGCGGCGAGAATCCGCGCCTTCGCCTCGTCGCGCGTCAGGCGCGTCAGCGTGCCGGTGAGCACGACCGTTTTGCCGGCCAGCGGCGAGTCGGCAGGCGCGACGCGCTTTTCCCACGTTGGGCGGAAACCCGCCGCGAGCAGGGCGTCGATTTGCGCCGCGTTCGCCGCATCGGCGAAAAAGTCGCGGATCGATTGCGCCACGATCGGGCCGACGTCCGGCACGGCGGCCAGCTCCTCGACGGTCGCCGCGCGCACCGCGTCGAGCGAGCCGAACGCGTCGGCGAGGGCGCGCGCGGTCACCTCGCCGACGTGGCGGATGCCGAGCGCGTACAAAAAGCGGTCGAGCCGCGCTTCTTTGCTGGCGGCCAGCGCCTCGAGCAGGTTCTGGGCGCTCTTGTCGCCAAGGCGTTCGAGATTCGCCCAATCGGTGAAGGTCAGCCGGTACAGGTCGGCCGGCTCTTTGACCAGGCCCTTTTCGACGACCTGCCGCACGAGTTTGTCGCCGAGGCCATCGACATCGACCGCGTTTTTCGAGGCGAAGTGCTTGATCCGCTCGACGAGTTTCGCCGGGCACAGCGGATTGAAGCACCGCAACGCGACTTCGTCCGCCAGTTGGCCGATCTCGCCGCGGCACATCGGGCAGCGGCCGTGCAGCTTCTGGCGGATCGAAAAGCGCGCGTGGCCGATCGGGTCGCGCTTCTCGACAAGCGCGCGCACCACCTCGGGGATCACGTCGCCGGCCCGCTGGACGATTACGCGATCGCCGATGCGCAGGTCCAGCCGGTCGATTTCGTCCTGATTGTGCAGGCTGGCGCTCGACACGGTGACGCCGCCGACTTTGACCGGCGCCAGCTTCGCCACGGGCGTCAACGCGCCGGTGCGGCCGACCTGGATTTCGATGTCGAGCACCGCGGTCTCGGCCTGCTCGGCCGGAAATTTCGCGGCGATCGCCCACCGCGGGCTGCGGCTGACCCAGCCCAGCCGCTGCTGCAGCGCCAGGTCGTTGACCTTCAGCACCACGCCGTCGATTTCATACGGCAGCGCCCGCCGGCGTTCGTGCATCTCGCGGTAGAACGCCGCCGCCTCGTCGACGCCCCGGCACACGCGGCGGTCCGCGTTCACCGGCAGGCCCAGCGCCGCCAGCTTCGCCAGCAGGTCGTCCTGCCGCTCCGTCGCGAGCTTGGCCGCGTCGTCGACGGCGTAGAAAAAAGCCGTCAACGGCCGCGCCGCGGTGATCGCCGGGTCGAGTTGCCGCAGACTTCCCGCCGCCGCGTTGCGCGGATTGGCGAAGGTGCGCTGGCCTTCCTCTTCCTGGCGTTCGTTCATGCGCTGGAAATCGACCTTGTTCATGAAGATCTCGCCGCGGGCGCTGAGTTCCGGCGGCGAATCTTTGAGGCGGCGCGGCACGGCGCGGATCGTTCGCACGTTGGCGGTGACATCTTCGCCGACGAGACCGTCGCCGCGGGTGGCGGCGGTTTCCAGCAGGCCGTGGCGATACACGAGTTCGATGCTCAGGCCGTCGAGTTTGAGTTCGCCGACGTATTCGATCGCGGCGTCCGCAACAAGGCCGGCCTGGCGTTTGACGCGCGCGTCCCAGGCGCGGATTTCGTCCTCGTTCATCGCGTTTTGCAGGCTGAGCATCGGCGCGAGATGCGAAATCTTGGCGAATTTCTCCGCGGGTTTGGCGCCGACGCGTTGCGTGGGGCTGTCGGGCGTGCGCAGGTCGGGGAAACGCGATTCGAGGCCTTCGAGTTCGCGCAGCAACGCGTCGTATTCGGCGTCCGTGATTTCCGGCCGGTCGAACTCGTAATACAGCCGGTTGTGGCGGCCGAGCTCCGCGCGCAACTGGTCGATGCGAGCCTGCGCGTTCTTGCGGTCCATGACTTCTGCGACCTCTCCGCGGCAATTCGAGTAATTCAATAATCATTGTTTTCCGGCCCCGCGTAAAGACGCCCGGCGACGGGCCAGCGCGCGGCCGAACGCGACCGGTCGCCGGGTGCGACGATCTCGCCGGGGCGCCCCGAACCGCGGGTGGGAAAGCGTCGATGGGACGTATAGGTCTTATAGGACATATAGGTCCCATATCGGCGACAAACGGGCAAAAAAGGTCGCCTTTTTACGCGCCGAAACGAACAGCCGCTTCGCGAGCGGTTGCTCGCCGCGATCGACGCTCGATTGTCCCAGAAAAAGCTTGACTTCAATTGGCACAACCATTACCATATATCGGCAACATCGAATTACCGTCATCGAAGCGAACCGAAGGCGAACTCGCCCAGCGAGGGAACGGCATGCCGTTCTGCCGACGATCGTCATTTCGATATCGGGCGCGGCAGCCGCCCCGTCGAAATATCTGTCACATAATAACCAAACACGGGGAGGGGAAACACGATGAAACCACAAATTGATCCGCACGATTTGCACCTGAACTACAACCCGGAAGAACCGCAGGAACGGTTCAAAGCCGCGGGATTGGAGGCCGCGTTGACGGCGCGCGCCGGCGACCGCCTGCCCAGTGCGCCGCCGTGGCCGGCCGGGAAGGCGCCGGCGGCGGCGCCGTTGCCCAAAGCGCCCGCGGAAACCGACGACCTGTCGAAGTTTCGCGGCTACGACGCGGTGGTCGTCACCTGGACGTCGGCGGAAGCCGCGGCGCTGGCCGCGCTGTTCACGCCCGGTTATTCGACGTCGGCATGGTACGAATATCGGCATGACGTGGCCGCCTATTTGCCGCTGGTCACGGGCGGCCGGGCGCCGTTTAACGACAAACAAACCGACATGGCCCGTTATTATCACAGCCTCGGCCTGTATTTCCCGGTCCGCATCGGCGGCGCCAAAGTCCTGGTGATGAAATCCGGCTTGCACCTCGATTATGACGGGCCGGCGATCCCGGTGCGCAAGCTGATGGGCGAGATTGCCCAGGTGGTGCAACCGAAGGTGTTCATCACCACGGGCACCGGCGGCGGCATCGGCAGCGACGTGGCGCTCGGCGATGTGGTCATTGCCGGCAAAACCGTGTTCGATTGCGTCACCCAATTCAAAGACCCGCAGAAATTTCCGTGGAACTGCGGCAGCTATTGCCCCGCGTCCGTCCCGCGCCAGGCCCTGGCCGCGATCACGCCCGCGTTGACGTACGTCAACGCCGCTCGCGTGCCGAACGCCCGGTCGACGCCGACGATCTGGTGCGCGCCCACCGACGCCATCGTGACGACGGACTTTTTCGGCTTCGACGATTCGACCGACTATTACCATCTTCAGGGGCTGGGCCGCGTCTGCGATATGGGCGACGCGATGGTCGGTTTGGCGATGCAGTCGTATCCGGACATCCAATGGTTCGCGATCCGCAACGCGTCCGACCCGCAGATTCCGAATCCGAACCACGACATCAAGGCCGCCGACAAAGAAGCGGGGGAAATTTATTCCAAATATGGGGCGTTCACGACCGCGGCCAGCGTCATCGCGACGTGGGCGGTCATCGACGCCATCGTCAATCGATAGTCGACAGCGCAACGGGGTCGCAATTTCGAACCAGAAAGGAACCGAAGATGAACCAGGCGAAACACGTGAAATTGAACGGGAGCGAGCGTGCGGTCATGCCCGGCGCGCAGGTCGCCCGGGCGGCCGATCCGGACGAATGCGTGGAATTGACCGTCAAGATCCGCGGCAAAGCGGCGATGCCGCCGCTCGAAGGGCGCCCGAGCGACATCCTGACGCACGCCCAATTGATCGAGAAATACGGCGCGGCGGATGCCGATATTCAGTTGGTGCGGAAAACGCTCGAACAGTACGGCCTCGATTTTGTCGAGGCGAACGCCGGCGCCCGCAGCATCCAATTCTGCGGGCCGGTGAGCGCGATCGAAAAAGCGTTTCAGGTGAAGTTGTTCCACTACACCCACGAGCAGGGCGACTACCGCGGGCGCGCCGGCGCCATCCATCTGCCGGCGGAACTCGACGGCGTCGTGGAAGGGGTCTTCGGCCTCGATACGCGCCGGGTGGTGCAAAGGCGCGGCGGGCACGGACACGCGGCCCGGGAGTTGACGGCGGCGACGATTGCGCGGCGGCCGTGGTTTTTCCCGGCGGAACTGGCGGCGCTCTATGATTTCCCGGCCGGCGACGGCGCGGGGCAGTGCGTCGGTCTGTTGGAGTTCGGCGGCGGCTATTTCCCGGCGGACCTGCAGGCTTTCTGCCAGACGGCCAAGGTCGGCGTGCCGAAAGTCACCGCGGTGAGCGTGAATCACACGGCGACGAACCGGCACGACGGCGCGGAAGGCGAGGTGATGCTGGACGTCGAGGTCGTCGCGGGGGTTTGCCCGAAGGCCGACATCGCCGTCTACTTCAGCAAATTCTCGGAAGCCGGGTGGGTCGCGGCGATCGACGCGGCGATTCACGACCAGAAAAACAATCCGTCGGTCATCTCGATCAGTTGGGGTTACGCCGAGGATTACGCCGGCGCTTGGACCACGGCCGCGATCAACGCCGTGAATCAAACCTTGCAGCAAGCGGCGATGCTCGGCAAAACCGTGTGCGTGGCGGCGGGCGACGACGGTTCCAGCGACGCGCAAACCGACGGCCACGCCCACGTGAATTTCCCGGCGACCAGCCCCTATGTGTTGGCGGTCGGCGGCACCACGGTCCGCAAGGCCGCGGGCAACGTGACGGAAGTCGCCTGGAAAGACGGCAGCGGCGTTCGCCCCAACGGCGGCAGCACCGGCGGCGGCGTCAGCACGCGCATTCCGCGGCCGGCCTGGCAGCACAACGTCGCGGTGCAATCGGTCAACCCCGGCGCGATGGCCGGTCGCGTCGTGCCGGATATCGCGGCCGACGCCAGCGCGAACACCGGTTACTGGACGGTGGTCGACGGGCAGGGCGAGCCGTCCGGCGGCACCAGCGCCTCGTCGCCGCTGTGGGCGGCGTTGATCGCGCGCATCAACGCGAAATTGCCGCAGGGCAAAGCGGCCGGTTATTTGACGCCGTTGCTGTACGCGAACGTGGCCGGCGGCACGATGGGCTCGACATGCTGCAAAGACATCACCAGCGGCAACAACGTGACGGCCGCGGTCGGCGGCTACTATGCGCAAGCCGGGTATGACGCCGTCACCGGCTGGGGCGCGCCCAACGGGAACAAATTGCTCGCGGCGCTCACGACGATGGTGGCCGGCGCCGGCGGCGCCAATACGTGAATGAAAACGCCGCCGGCGGCCGACGCCGGCGGCGTGGTTTCGGGTACCGAACGGCTTCTGCGGCGGCCATCGGATGGTCGCGGCGGCGCCGTGGCCGCAAGCGATCCAACCTCAGTCCAGTGCAGAACCCGCGGGCTGCCTATTCGGGCGACGAGTCCGGCGGGGCGGTATTGACGAAGAAGTATTGAATGATTTGGTTGCTGACGCCGCCGTCGTCATCGACGAGGGTGAGAGTGATTTTGCCGTTGTAGACGGCTTGGGCGACGACAGTGAAGGAGATCGTGCCGGCGTTCGCGTTGCCGATGAGTTGCGGATCGACGACCGGAATCGGCATCGTCTGTCCGCTGTAGGTGTTGGTCGAGAGAATGTTGATCTGCGGCTTGGTCATGGCGCCTTCGGCGTCGCGCCAACTGATGATGAAGGTCGATTGGTCGCCGGCGGTCACCGGATTCGGGTAGATTTCGAGGCTTTCGGCAATGGGCGCGAGAATCTGCCGCGTCGTCGGCGTGTTGCAAGCCGCGAGAAATGCGCCAAGGCTTGCCAGCCCGACCAGCAATGGGATAAACCTAGCGCGCACCATGGTCGCCGCCTCCGGTGAAAAACGGTGTGTTACTGTACCGGTTCCGAAAGAAACCGCAAGGGCGGGCAGCCGGGCGAGGTGAAAGTTGGCGATTGCATCCGATGCGGAATTGCAGCTGGCCATCGGCCACGAATTCAACGATCCGGCGCTGCTGCGGCAGGCGCTGACCCATTCCAGCTACGCCAATGAAGATCCGGGCGGCGACGATTACGAACGCCTGGAATTCCTCGGCGACGCCGTGCTCGAACTGATCGTGTCGCACATGCTGCTCGACCGTTTCCCCGAATGCCGCGAGGGCGAATTGTCGCAAATGCGGGCCAGCGCGGTGAATCGCCGGACGCTGGCGGCGATCGGCCGCCGCCTGCGGCTGGGCGAGCACACGCGGATGAGCCACGGCGAAGAGAAGACCGGCGGGCGCGACAAGGACACGATTCTGGCGGACGTCTTCGAAGCGGTGATCGGTTCGCTTTATCTCGACGCCGGCCTCGGCGCAGCGGCGGCGTTCATCGAACGCTGGTTCGATCTGCTGTTCGAGGGCTACGACCGCCGCATCCTGTTCACCGACTACAAGACGCGGTTGCAGGAGACGACGCAGGCGAGATTCGGCGCGGCGCCGACCTACCGGGTGCTCGGCGCGACCGGCCCGGACCACGACAAACGCTTCACGATCGAGGCGTCGCTGGGCAGCAAGATATTCGGGGTCGGCCAGGGACGCAGCAAGAAGGACGCCGAGCAGGAAGCGGCCAAGGCGGCGTTCGAGAAAATTTCGCAAGACGAAAAAGAAGCGGAGAAACGCTGACCATGCCGAGCAAACGCAGCACCAACGCCTTCCAGCCCGGCCCGGGATTTCGCTCCGGCTACGTCATGCTGCTGGGCCGGCCGAACGTCGGCAAATCGACGATTCTCAACGCGATCATGGGCGCGGAACTGGCGATCGTGACGCCCAAGCCGCAGACGACCCGTTCGCGCATCGCCGGCATCCGCACCACCGCCGAAAGCCAGATCATCTTTCTCGACGCGCCCGGCGTGGTGGAATCCGAACGCGGCCTCAACAATTTCCTCAAGCGCGAGGTGCAGGCCGCGCTCAACGACGCCAACGCGGTGATTTTCGTCATCGAGGCCGCGCCGCGCCTGACGAATTCGGAGCAGGAGATCATCGAGCGTCTGAATCGACTGAATCGCCCGGTCGTGTTGGCGATCAACAAAATCGACCTTGTCGACAAGCGCACGCTGTTGCCGCAGATGGAACATCTGCAAACGCTGTTTCCCTTCCGGGCGATCGTGCCGATCAGCGCGCGCGGCGGCGACGGCGTCGACCGGCTCGTCGCGGAGGCGGCGGCGACGCTGCCCGAGGGTCCGCTGTATTTTCCGCCGGATCAGATCACCGAGGCCACCGAGCGCTTTCTCGTCGCCGAAATGGTGCGCGAGCAGGTGTTTCTGCTGACCAAGCAGGAAATCCCGTACAGTTCGGCGGTGCTGATCGAGCAATTCAAAGACGAAGGCGGTCTGGTGCGCATCGCGGCCGAGATATTCGTCGAACGCGATTCGCAGAAGGGCATCCTGATCGGCAAAGAAGGCGCCATGCTCAAAGCGATCGGCACGGCCGCGCGGATCAAAATGGAAGCGTTCCTCGCGAAGAAGGTTTTCCTCGAACTCTTCGTCAAAGTGAAGAAAGACTGGACGCGCTCGGAGAGCCTGTTGCGCGAGATGGGTTACAATCCATGAGTCTGCCGCTGGTGGCCATCGTCGGCCGGCCGAACGTCGGCAAATCGACGTTGTTCAACCGTTTCGCGGGGCGCGACCGCGCGCTGGTGCAGGAAATCCCCGGCGTGACGCGCGACCTCAATTACGCCGAGGTGAAGTTTCGCGACAAGCGCTTCCATCTGGTCGACACCGGCGGCCTGTCGACGGTGCACACGGACGAGTTGACCACCGAGGTCAATCTGCAGGTGGACGTCGCCATCGAAGCCGCCGACGCGATCATCCTGCTGCTCGACGGCCGCGAGGGGCCGACCGCGGAAGACGAGGACATCGTCGCGCGGCTGCGCCGCATCCGCAAACCGGTGTTCTGGGCGGTGAACAAGCTCGAATCGCGCAAGCCCGAAACGGCGCTGATCGATTTCTATCGCCTGGGCGTCGACAAACTCTATGCGATCAGCGCCCGCGAAAAGACCGGCGTCGGCGAGTTGTTCGCGGACATCGTGCGCGAATTTCCGGCCGACACGCGCGCCCCGTTCGACCCCGATGACGAAACGCGCCCGATGCACGTCGCCTTCGTCGGCGCGCCGAACGTCGGCAAGTCGTCGCTGATCAACCGCATCCTCGGCGAGAAGCGGCTGATCGTCAGCGAAATCCCCGGCACGACGCGCGACGCGATCGACGTGCCGTTCCGCCTCGACGATCGGCCGTATGTGCTGATCGACACCGCGGGCATCCGCCGCCGGAGCAAGGTCTCGTACGTGCTGGAGAAGCTGTCGGTCATCAAGGCGCTGCAGGCGCTCGACCGCACCGACATCGCGGTCATCATGCACGACGCGACCGAGCCGCTGACCGACCAGACGCTGCGCATTTTCTCCTACGCCGAGGACCGCGGGCGCGGCGTGATCTTCGCGTTCAACAAGGTCGACCTGGTGAAGGGCGATCGCGATTGGCGGAAGAAAATCGAGCACGACCTCGACCGCCGTTTGCAGGGCCTGGTCTGGGCGCCGGTGATTTTTCTGTCCGCCGCGACCGGCGAGGGCGTGCACGACCTGTTCGCCGCGATCGGCGCCGTCCGCGAAAACCAGATGCGCCGCCTGCAAACCGGGCCGCTCAATCGCTTCCTCGAGGCCGCCGTCGCGCACCACGGCCCACCGCCGTCGAAAAACAAACCGGTGAAATTCTATTACGCGACGCAGACCTCGGTGCGCCCGCCGACGTTCGTGATCTTCACCAATCAGCCGTCCGGCGTCCACTTCGCCTACCGCCGTTATCTCGTCAATCGCCTGCGCGACTTCGCGCCGTTCGAGGGCTCGCCGATCCGGTTGCACTTCAAGGTGAGCCCGAAAGGCGAACGGGAAATCGGGAGTCGGTAGGAAGGAAAAAGGAAAAAGGAAAAAGGAAGAAGTCCGGGCGGTCTGCGGGGCGACATCCCTATCCCCAAATCGTCGATGTGATTTGCCTCGGCCGTCGATCGGCCAACCGGGAGCGCGGCCCGCGCCATCGGTTGACGCGACAACTCGGGTGCAGGATGACCCGTCGGGCGCCGTTGCGTCGACTGCCCTCGCTCAATGTTGACGGCGCGGGCGGGCGGCGCAACAATGAACTCACCAACAAGTTCTCCTGAACGGTCGACGGGTTTTGCGACTGTCGCAGGAGTTCGCGTGGAGACGCCCGATGATCGTGCGAATTGCGTTCATTTCTCTGTTGCTCGCGGCGTTGGCGGCGGGCGCGGCCGGCCCCGAGATGGTTCGCCTTCCGGGCGGGATGTTCACGATGGGCTGTTCGCCGGGCGACGCCGATTGCGGCAAGGACGAGAAACCGCCGCATCGGGTGGCCGTTGGCGCGTTCTGGATGGACGTCACGCCGGTGACGGTCGCGCAGTACCAAGCCGTGATGGGCGACAATCCGCTTCATATTCCGGGGTGCCCCAATTGTCCGGTGGACACCGTGTCGTGGACCGACGCGCAGGCCTATTGCGCCAAGGTGGGCAAACGGCTGCCGACGGAGGCCGAGTGGGAGTACGCGGCGCGCGGCGGGACGACGGGCCCGCGTTACGGCGAACTCGACGCCATCGCGTGGGTGTCGCGCAACGCCGGCGACAAGACCCACGCGGTCGCGCAGAAACAGCCGAATGCGTACGGGCTCTACGACATGGTCGGCAACGTGTGCGAGTGGTGCGCCGACTGGTACGACGCCACATACTATGCGGCGTCGCGGGCGGACAACCCGCCAGGCCCGCTTTCCGGGGCCCACCGCGTGCTGCGGGGCGCCTCGTGGATCGATTATCCGCCGGGCGCGCGCGCTTCGCGCCGGGCGGGGGCCGTGCCTGATTTTCGCGGCCGCGACAACGGTTTCCGCTGCGCACGCGACTGAACAGCGGGTTGCCCAGGCCGTGACGAAGGGCGGAACGGCCATTTCCTCGGCGATGCGCAATGCCGCACGCCGGCCGCGGCGCCGGGCCTGCGTCAAAAAAATGGGTTTAGCTGCCGCCAGGCACGACCCCTCCGCGTTGGGGCCTAGGCTTTAGGATAAAGAGCGGCGACGCTTGGAAAAAAGCGGATTTGCCTA
>CAZHPN010000168.1:0-12949 GCA_964534375.1 uncultured bacterium
GTCTGCTCGGTTTGTCCGCCCGGCGAACCGAGTTCGAGCGCGGTTGGGTTGTTTGTTGCGAAGAAACGCCATCGTCATATTCTTCGGCGCTTCGGTCGGGCGGCGATTGCCGGCCCAACCGGCGCCGGCGGGCGGCGCCCCGCCGGCTGAAGCGGTTCGCGAGCCGCCGCAACCGGCCGCGCCAGGCGGCGCGGACCGATGCGAAAATTGCGTGGTATTTCCGCAAGAAAAGAACGCGGCGATGGACATTCTGGGAGTCATGGGACCTACGAGATTTATGGGACCGATGGGGATCGCCGATTTTCGCAGTTTTCCACGGAAGACATCGCCCTTCCCCGTTACGCGGTTTCGCCCCGCAAGACGCCATTCCCGCGGAGGCGGGAATGATGATAAGACGGCAACAAAGCCGCAGGCGCGCGCCAACGCCTTGCGTCCCCAACGCTGCGACTTACGTTTCAATCAAGAGCCCGGGCCGGCGGCGGAGCTTCGTGGATCGACGCGTGAAACAACGAGTTGTTTTGCTGATATTCGCGCTGGCGGCAGCGTCGGCGGGCGCCTGCAAGATATCGGGCGCCGCTCATTCCGCGGCCCGTGAGGAGGACGCCACGATGAACTTCACGTTGCCCGGCGCCGAGCCGTTTTCGCCCGAAACGCAGCGGCGGCTGGCCGCAGCCCTCGCCGGCAAGGGTTCCGGCTACCGTGCGCGCACGCGCCATTTGCGGCCGGACGGCGGCCCGCGTTACGCCAACCGCCTGCTCTTCGAGTCTAGCCCGTATCTGCTGCAGCACGCGCACAACCCGGTGAATTGGTTCCCGTGGGGCGATGAGGCGTTCGCCGCGGCGGCGCGCGAAAATCGGCCGGTGCTGCTGAGCGTCGGCTACTCGACCTGCCACTGGTGCCACGTCATGGAAGAGGAGTCGTTCGAGGACGAAGAAATCGCCGCGACGATCAACCGGAATTATGTGCCGATCAAGGTCGATCGCGAGGAGCGGCCGGATGTCGACGCCGTTTACATGCAGGCCGTGCAGCAGATGACCGGGCAGGGCGGGTGGCCGATGACCGTTTGGCTGACGCCCGACAAGCGGCCGTTTTTCGGCGGCACGTATTTCCCGCCGCACGACGGCGACCGCGGCTCGGCCATCGGTTTCGCGACGTTGCTGGCGCGCCTGAGCGAGACCTGGCGCGAGCAGCCGGAACGGATCGCCGGCGCGGCGACGCAAATCGGCGCCGCCTTGCGGCGCGAGCTCGCGGGCGGCGCCGGGGGCGACACGGTCGACGCCGACGCGTTGCAAAACGCCTTTCATTATTACGCGCAGCGTTTCGACGCCGCGCACGGCGGGCTGGCCGGGGCGCCGAAATTTCCCAGCGGCCTGCCGGTGCGGCCGTTGCTGCGGCAGCATCGCCGCACGCGCGACGCGGCCGCGCTGCAGATGGCCGTGCGGACGCTGCGCGCGATGGCCGACGGCGGCATGTACGATCAGATCGGCGGCGGGTTTCACCGGTACGCGGTCGACGACGCATGGCTCGTGCCGCACTTCGAAAAAATGCTGTATGACAACGCACTGCTCGCCGTCGCCTACGTCGAAGGCTGGCAGGCCAGCGGCGAGCCGCGCTTCGCCGAAACGGCGCGCGACATCCTGCGTTATGTGCAGCGCGACATGACCTCGCCCGACGGCGCGTTCTACGCTGCGACCGACGCCGACAGCGCCGGGCCGGACGGCCGCGCGGAAGAAGGCTTGTTCTTCACCTGGGCGCCGGCCGAAATCGACGCGGCGCTGGGCGAGCCGGCGGCCGGGCTGATCAAGGACTATTACGGCGTGACGGCGGGCGGCAACTTCGAGGGCCGCAACGTGCTGCACGTCGTCCGGCCGCTGGCGCAGGCCGCGCGCGACCGCGGTCTGACCGCCGACGCCGCCGCAGCGCTGCTGCGCGACGCGCGCGCGCGTCTGGCGGAAGTGCGGCGGCAGCGCCCGGCGCCGCTGCGCGACGAGAAAATCCTCGCCGGCTGGAACGGCCTGATGATCTCGGCGTTTGCCCGCGCGGCGCTCGCCTTCGACGACGAATCGCTAGCCGCGGTCGCGTCGCGCGCCGCCGATTTTCTCGACGAGCGCCTGGGTCGCGACGGCCGCCTCCAGCGTGTTTGGAAAGACGGTCAGGCGCGCCTGCCGGGATACCTGAGCGACTATGCGTTCGTCATCGCCGCCAATCTGGATCTATACGAGGCCACGGGCGATCCGCGGCGGCTGCAGCGGGCCGTTGCGCTCGACGACGTGCTCGAACGCGGCTTCTGGGACGCCGCCGGCGGCGGTTTCTTCACCACGTCCGACGAGCACGAGACGTTGCCGGCGCGCGACAAGCCGTTCTACGACGGGGCCGAGCCGTCGGGCAACGGCGTGGCGATCATGAACCTGCTGCGCCTGCACGAATTCACCTCCGACGACCGCTATCGCCGCCTCGCCGAGGAAAGCATTCGCGCTTTCGGCGACATCCTCGCGCGCGCGCCGATGGCGATGTCCGAGACGCTGCTGGCGCTCGATTTTCGCCGCGACAAACCGCGGGAGATCGTTATTGTCACCCCCGCCGGCGACGGCCTCGGCGCGCGCCCGTTCCTCGACGCCCTCCGCCCGCGGTTTCTGCCCAATCGCATTCTGGTGACCGCCAACGAAGCGGAGATTGCAACGGGGCTGGCGCGCCTCGTGCCGCTCGCCGAATTCAAAACGGCCCGGAACGGCCGGACGACCGCATACGTCTGCCGGCGCGGCGTCTGCGGCGCGCCCACGACCGACCCGCGGGAATTCGCGGCGCAACTGCAATAGGCGAACGCCGGCGGCGAATTGCCGGGTTGCCGACCAGGGATAAGTGTTTTCTAATCGGCTCAAACAGGAGACTGGCAATGACGAACTCGAACTTGGTTCGGCGTCGGCGCGCGATGCCGGACGCCGTTTCGGTTTAGCTCCATGGCCGGTCAGACTGCCTGGCGGCATCTGCGCGCGATCGCCACGCTTCCCGGCGTTGCAATCTTGGTCGTGCCGGGCGTCATTCTCGCGGGCCGCGGCGGCTGGCGCGGTTTGACCCACGTTTCGCCCGCGTTGCAACTCGCGCTGATCGCGGCGGGCGTCGCGCTCGCGGCGCTCGGCCTCGCGTTGATGACGAAGACCATTTCGCTTTTCGTCCGTGTGGGCCAAGGCACGCTCGCGCCGTGGGACCCGCCGGAGAAATTCGTGGTCCGCGGAATCTACCGGCGCGTGCGCAACCCGATGATCACCGGGGTCGTGCTGTTGCTTCTCGCCGAGGCCGCGCTGTTCGCCTCGCCGGCGCTGCTCGCCTGGTTCGCCGCGTTCGCCGTCGCCAATTTGCTCTGGATTCCGCTCGTCGAGGAGCCGGCTCTGGTGCGCCGCTTCGGCGACCTCTACCAGGATTACCGTCTTCACGTGCCGCGCTGGATCCCGCGGGCGACCCCGTGGGACCCGCCGCCCGGGTCTTGATGGCGACGCGAGAAGGCGGCGCCGGGGACGAAAAGCTCCGCGGCCGTCTTTTTTCCGCCACGGAATAGTGCTTTACTGTCGGCCGAAAATTATTAGGGTTAATTGCACGGCGAAATACTCGGGACGCGTTTGACAGCGACCCCGGCCTATTTGTTGCACGCCGGCCGAACCTTTGGGAGACGCGATGCCGACGATCTATGCGTACGAAGTGATTCCCCGACTTCCGGAAAAGCTCTCCGCCCTGCTCGACATCGCGTACAACTTGTGGTGGACGTGGAACCACGACGCCATCGCGCTGTTTCGGCGCATCGCGCGCGACGTCTGGGAAGACGTGTCGCACAACCCCGTGCTGCTGCTGGGGCGCGTCAGCCAAAGCCGGCTCGAAGAAATCGCCGCCGACGAAGGGTTCATCGCCCATCTCCACCGCGTCCATGGCAACCTCCAAACCTACTTGACCGCCAAGACGTGGCGCGAACGCCGCTACGGCGACGCGGGCAACAATCTGATCGCCTACTTCTCGATGGAATTCGGTCTGTCCGAGTCCCTGCCGGTTTACTCGGGCGGCCTGGGCGTGCTGGCCGGCGACACGCTCAAGAGCGCCTCGGATTTGGGTCTGCCGCTGGTCGGGGTCGGCCTGGCCTATCAGCAGGGCTACTTTCGGCAATACCTGAACATCGACGGCTGGCAGCAGGAGAGTTATCCGACGAACGACTTCTTCAACCTGCCGATCAAACCCGTTTACAACGAAGACGGCACGCGGTTGAAGGCGCCGATCTGGTTCCCGCATCGCACGGTGATGCTCGACGTCTGGCGGGTGCAGGTCGGCCGCGTGCCGCTGTTTCTGCTCGACGCGAACTGCCAGGAGAACGACCCCGCCGACCGGAAAATCACGGACACGCTCTACGGCGGCGACCAGGAAATGCGCATTCAGCAAGAGGTGGTCCTGGGCATCGGCGGCATCCGCGCGCTCGACGCGATGAACCTCCGGCCGACTGTCTGCCACATGAACGAAGGCCACAGCGCGTTTCTGACGCTCGAACGCATCCGCCAGCTTCGCGAGAAAAGCGGGCTTTCGTTCCATGAAGCGCGCGAGGCGATCGGCTCGGCCAACGTGTTCACGACGCACACCCCGGTGCCCGCGGGCTTCGACATTTTCAGCCCGGCGCTGATGGACAAGTACATGCGCGACTACCCCGGGCGCCTCGACTTGTCGAAGAAAGCCTTCCTCTCGCTCGGCCGCAAGGACGCCGACAACCCCGACGAGGGCTTCAACATGGCGCTGCTCGCCGGCCGGCACGCCAGCTACATCAACGCCGTTTCGAAGCTGCACGCGCACGTCACGCGCGAAATGTGGAAGGACCAGTGGCGCGACGTGCCGCGCAACGAAGTGCCGATTCACCACGTCACCAACGGCGTGCACTTGCGCGGCTGGATCAGCCGCGAAATGGCCGACTTCTTCGACACCTACCTCGGCAGCCAATGGGACAGCAATCCGGAAGAGAAAAATGTGTGGGCGAGATTGGCCCAGGCGCCGGAAGAAGAACTGTGGCGCGTGCACCTGCGCCGGCGCGAGCGGATGGTCGGCTTCGTTCGCCGCCGCCTGCGCGAACAACTTCAGCGGCGCGGCGCCAACCGCGCGGAACTCGACGAAGCGCTGGAGACGCTCAGTCCGAACGCGCTGACCATCGGTTTTGCGCGGCGCTTCGCGACGTACAAACGCGCCACGCTGCTGCTGCGCGACCTCGACCGCCTGCGCCAGTTGCTATTGAACGAGGAGCGGCCGGTGCAAATCGTTTTTGCCGGCAAGGCGCACCCGAAAGACGTCAACGGCAAGGAGTTGATCAAGCAGCTTTACCATTTCGGGCGGGAGCCGAACGTCCGCCGGCGGTTCGTGTTCGTCGAGGACTACGACATGAACGTCGCCCGCTACCTCGTGCAGGGCGCCGACATCTGGCTCAACACGCCGCGGAGGCCGCTGGAGGCCAGCGGCACGTCCGGCATGAAAGCGGCGGCCAACGGCTGCCTCAACGTGTCGGTGCTCGACGGCTGGTGGGACGAGGGTTATACGCCCGAGGTCGGCTGGGCGATCGGCCGCGGCGAGGACTACGCGGATTTCACCGTGCAGGACAACGTCGAGGCCAGCGCGCTCTACAATCTGCTGGAGCACGAAATTATCCCCTTGTTTTACGATCACTCGGCCGACCGGCTGCCGCGGCGCTGGATTCAAATGATGAAGCGCTCGATTCAACAACTGGCGCCGGAGTTCAACACGCACCGCATGGTCCAGGAGTACGCCGCCAAGTTCTATCAGCCCGCGTCGAAGCGTTTTCAGGAATTGTCGGCCAACGATTTCGCGCGCGCCCGCGAACTGGCCGCCTGGCGGAATCGCATTGCCAAGAACTGGAAGGACGTCAAGATTCTCGGCGTGCAATTTCCGCCGAGCCGCGTCTACCAGGTCGGCGACCGGATCGCCGTGCAAGTCGAGGTGAGCCTCGGCGGCCTCGAACCGCGCGACGTTGCGGTGGAGATCTACGCCGGCCCGCTCAACGAGACCGGCGAGATTGTTCGCGGCCAGACCGTGAAAATGGACGACGGCCAACCGGGCGACGCCGGCGCGCGCCGGTACCATAGCGAAGTCGTCTGCCAGGCCTCCGGCCGCCACGGCTTCAGCGTCCGCATCCTGCCCACGCACCACGACCTGGTGACGAATTTCGACCTCGGCATTATCACGTGGGCGTGAGTGGGGCAGTGAACAGTGAACAGTGAGCAGTGAACAGTGGGCAGGGGCCGAGCCGCCGGCAAATATCACTTTTTGCATTGGCGAAAGCGAGGGTGATGCGAGATCATTTGCTGACCCGACGCGACAGATGCGTCCGCCCGTTGGCCCCTCTCGGCGTCAGGGGCGGGGAATTTCGGGAACCGAAATTTCCGGGGAGGGGTCGGCGCGACGAGTCGCGCATGGAGCCGATATGATGATAGAGGCTCAGCAGCCCGTAGTTCCGGAAGTCGCTATTTTTGCCCGCCGCGTTCTTCCTCGATCGCCAGGGTCGCAATCAGCGCGCTGATCGAGTGCTGCACGTAATCGATTTGGATTTCCGGATTGGTGTAGCCGAACATGAAGCCGCCAAGCGCCTTTTTCGGCTCGGCGAAAAACATGCCGCTGGTTTCGTTGATCTGGTTGCGCATCAAATAGGTCGCACCCTTGAGCAGCACATCGTAAAAGCGATCCATCCGCTCTTTGTCGCCAAGTTGCTTCGCGAGCCGGTACAGCGCGGCCGTGCCCTCGAGCCGGCAGGCCGCAGCCACCGACGACGGGTCCTTGTAATAGCCGCCGATCAGGTCGGGATCTTTGTTGTCGGGGGTGAACTTTTCGTCCATCGCCTTGAAGATGCGCCAGCCGTGCTCGACCTGATTGGCCTTGGGCTTGAATTGATGGACCACGTCGATGGCGTAGGTCAGCCAATGGTCGTGCGGCACCTGCGAATCGGTGAGCTTGGCGTCGCGGACGTCGGCGATGTAGTCGATGCCCTTCGACGCCAGGTCGATCCAATGCGGGTTATGGTCCAGCGCGTGCAGCGTGGTCAGACCGAAGAAGGCCTCGCCGGGGTAATACAGCACGTCCTTTTCATTTTTGTCCTCGTTGGCCGGATTGGCGTAGTAGCGCATCTTCACGTTGCCGTCGGGCAGGATCATCGACTCGATGAACCGCGCGTAGCCGTACATCAACGGCAGATGACTGCGGTCGCCGGTCGCCAGCGCGTGGCGGCTGAAGGCCAGCAGCGCCAGGCCCGACCCGCCGAGCTTGGCGACCTTGAGCTGTTCGTCGAACAGCGCGGCCCAGGGCGCTTTTTCCCACTCGGTGTTTTCCGGCCCTTTGGTGTGCTCGACCATCCATTTCATGCCGTTTTCGATCGAGGCGAGCAACGCCGGGTCCTTCGTCAATTCGTAAACCTGCGTCATCGCGAAAACCGTGCCCGCGTGGCGCAGTTCGTTGTATTCCTTCTTCGAGTTTTGCAAATGCGGGTTGTAGCAATAATCGAACTGGCCGTTGTCCTTCATGCCCCGGCGCAAATACTCGACGCCGGCGAGGATCGATCGCCGCAAATGGTCGGGCGTCGGGTCGAAATCGTCGACGCGGTTGCCGCGCCGCAACGTCCACACCGCGCCGTCCGGCCCTTCCATGAACGAAATCGTCGTGAACAGCGCGTAACGCAGCTTCGGCGAGTCGAACACTTCATCCTCGGTGGCGCCGCCGATGCCGCGGATCTTCGCCAACTTCTTGAACTGCGTCGCCGACAGCCGGCCGCGGCGGTCGATCAGGCCCCAATCATCGATCTCTTGCGGCAGCAAGGCGATCGTCGGCGTCGTGGCGAGCAACAGCCCTTGTTTCGACACGTCGAAGCGCCATGTCGCCTTCTGCGCCTTCGTCAATTCGTCGGTCGTTTCGTCGATCACATCGACGCGCAACGGCAGCTTGGCGAGATCCTCGCTTTTCGCCAGACGTTTGAGCGTAGCGGCCGCGGCGGCGACGGCGTCGCGAATCGATGGGCCCCAGGCGAAAGCGGTCAACGCCGTCTGATTGGGCCGCGGCGCCGTGACGAACACGCCGCGCGCTTCGTCGCGGACCACGGTCTTGGGCGGCTCGCCGCTCGGCGCCTTCGCGCCGTCAACGGCGTGGCTGCGCGCCAGTTCGAGGATGTAATGTTTTTCGGCATCGTCGAAAGATATCTTGCGGACGTTGGCGAACCGCGGGCTCGACCCCGCCCGGCCGCCGCACGCCGCGAGGGTCAGCAGCAGGGCCGCAACGAGCGCGAGATAACGAAGCGAACGGCGCGACATGACGCCTCCTTTGTCCCAATCGGGACCGCAATGTAGCAAGCGGGTTTCGCGTTCGTCAACGCGGCCAAGGGGCGGCCGGCCGAAAGCGCCCGTCGTTGCGCCCGCCTTTCCTTTACATTCGCCCGCCAGTTCGCAATAATCGGTTGACGATCAGAAAACAAATCCGCAAAGGAGCCGAGCCCGTGCGTGCACTCACCGCCGCGAGTTGCCTGGCGATCCTTCTGGCCGCGACCGGCGCGTTCGCCGCGAGCAAGCCGACGCTGTTCTACTACAAGACTGGGAGCACGAACCTGCTGACCGCCGTCGCGGGCGATCCGTCCGAACCGCTGTCGCTGATTTTTTCCGACGACGAGGCCTTCTCGGAGGATCTGGCCCGCCGGCTTGGGACCGCCTTGTTCCCGACCGAGCCCGAAGGCCGTTCCGATTCCGTCAAGGAGTTCCAGACCGCCTTGCGCGACCAGTTCGACATCAACGTCCGACCGCTGGGCTACTTTGCCCTGGACACCGTGCGGCACATCGGCGCCGCGGCGGACCGGCTGCAGTCGCTCAACCAGATCGGCCCCGTGCGGCTGATTTATTTGAATCTCGCCCTGCAGGATCGCCAGGCGACGCCCTTGCTGCGCGAGTTTCTGCGCCTCACCGCCGTCCGCCGGGCCGGAACAACGCTCACCGACGAGCAGATCGACCAATGCCGACTGGCCCTGGCCGACGCCCTCGAGAAATTCGTCGCCGCGAGCACGCCCATCGCGCTGAAAGGCATCTTGGAAGGCGCCTTTGCCGAAACGAACTGCGCGCCGCAAGCCGCCGAGAAAAACACGCCGGCGGGCGACACGGCGGTCCCGCCGGCGCGCGACGGCATCGCGGCGCCGCCCGCGGTCCCGAATCCCCCGGCGGAGCGGCCGGTGCGCCATGCCGGCGGCGATGAGGGCGGTTCGTCGACGGCGGCTGTGGTGCTCGTCATCGTCGCGGCGCTGGCCGCGGCGGCCGGCGGTCTGGTGCTGTATATCCGCCGGAGCGAACGGGGGCGGCAAGAACAGATCGCTCGGACGCGACTGGTCGGCATTGGCCGGACTCCCCCGCCGCCGGAAGAACCTGCCGTTCCCGAGACGCCGCCGCCGGCCGCCCTCGAACTTTGGCCGGACGAGGTTCCGTCGCCGGCGGCCGCCGCCGCGCCGCCCGTCGCCCGGCTGGCCGTGCCGCCGAGCCCCGCCGGCGCATCGCCGAACGACGCGGCCTGGAAGAAATTAGGCGATGACGTGGAAGAACTGAAAGGCCAGGTGGGGCAACTCGCCGAGATGGATCGCGCCGCGCTGAAGAAATTCAACGAACTCCAGTTGCTGTTTACGCGTGCGATCGGCGACTTGACGCAAGTGCTCGAAGCGCAGGACCGCCGACTGGCGAAACTGGAGAAGGGTTCGCCGCGAAGTTGAGCGGCAGCGGCGCGGACGCGCTGGCGTTTATGGGCGGATCGCCGCGTAATACGCGTCGCGTTGCACGCGGGGAATCCAGCCCATTTCCAGCCCCGATTGCGAGCCGATAAACACGTAGTCCAGCGACTCGATCCGGCCGATTTCGAACGCGCGCAACGGCACGTAACAGCCCATCAGCTCCGCGCCGTTTTGGGGATAGCGCGGCTCCAAATTGGGTTCGGCGTAACCGGTTGGGAAAAGCGGATAGCCGTGGTCGTCCAGCTTGACGGAGGCGCCGAGCAGCCGGCCGACGTAATGCGCCACCGCCATCACGTAATAATCATTGCGCTGTTCGCCGTGGATCGGAATGCGCACGTAGCCGATCTCATTCTTCGTGACGCCGAGTTGCTCGATATAATCTTTCGGGATGCCGGTGTCGCGCGTTAAATCCACGAACAGCAGATATTGATATTTGGCGACATCGGCCTCGTTAGCGCGCACCAAGTCGGTGAAGTAGCGCCGGAACTGGCGATCGAGCTTCGAGGCCTCCCACGATCGCGTTTTCGACCGGCTGGGCCAGGGCACCTCGCCGGGGAGATCGTACAACCCGAAGGTGTTGATTTCGAGAACTTTCGTTTGCCGGCCGGACAGGCGTTCGTATTCGCGCTGGAACCAACCGTCGATGTCGCGAAAATTGTGTTTCTCGCCGGGATGGTATTGGCCGGGATTCTGCGAGGTGGTCATGCGAATGTAATAATCGGCGACCTCGCGGCCCGTGTCGCGGCCGACGAAGACGATCGCGACGCGCGTCGTGTCGACGTACAAATGGCGAACCCAACTCGTGACGGCCGGCGCGAACGTCAGCCACAGATACACGGCGAGCACCGTTCCCGACACGCTGCCGATGACCAGCCACCGCCGCCGGCGCTTCATCGCTTCGTAATGCTCGCCGCAGAGCAATTTGCCTTTGGCCTCGCGCACGCAGATTTCGCAGATGTACTTTTCGCAGGCGGGGTTCTTGCACTTGGCGCGCGCGCGGCGGTGCGGGTGATCGTCGCAAAAATGCCCCGCCGCGCGGCTGATCGGCAGCACCTCGATCTCGGCGCCGACCTCGCGCAGCTTGTCGGCGAACTTCTCGCCGGCCTCGACCGGAATCGACGGAATCAGTTCCGCCGGCAGGTCCTCGATCAGTTCCGCCGCTTCTTCGTAGGTGACGCCGAGCTGGTTCGCCAGCACCTTGCCCACGTCGTAGCGGTTGCGTTCTTCCTTGAGCCCGACGAGAACGATCTTCGCTTTGTCCGGTTCCTGCTGCTGCGTCTTGTCGTCCGGCATTCGCCTCTCCCGCCCCGCGGACTGAATCCGCCCAGGACCAAAAATCTCTAGAATTTGGGTATCCTACCACAAGTTCGGGACGCATGGCCAACGCCGACGCCGGCTCGGAAAAAGTTGCCCGCCGCCCGGCGCGCGGCCGTGCGGGGGCGGTCCGTGGCCTTTATCTTCGGCCGCAAGCCGCCTATGCTGCGGTTCCCGGATTTCGCGCGCTTGACGCCGGCCGCGCAGAGCGGGTACAAACCGCGCCGGAACCGGTTTGCGGAGGAGATTGCCTTGCGTCATCGCCTGTATGTCGTTGCAGCGCTCGCGGGCCTGGCCATCGTCGTCGTGGCCGCGGCCGCCCTGGCGAAGCCGGAAATCTACAATGACTTGTCGATCTACCGGGAAGAAACGGTCGTGACCTCGCAGTATCCGAGCGGCCAGCAGACCACGGCGGCCACCCGCGTGTGGGTCAAAGGCCCGAAGATGCGCACGGAAGTGGCTTCCAGCGGCGAGGTGACGATCGTTCGCGCCGATCTGGACAAGGTGTACATGATCAACGCCGTGCGCCGGATTTATTCGGAGACGCCGCTGGCAATCTATCGCAAAGCGCAGCGCGTGTCGCTGGCGATGCTCGGCGTCGACCCGACCTACACCGCGACCAACCGCGAGCGGAAGATCGGCCATTGGAAATGCCGCGAAGTCGTCGTCGCCGAGCAGGCCGGGGCCGGCGGCGACAGCCTGAAAACGATCTGGTGGATGAGCGACGATCCCAGTCTGGAAAAACGGCTGATGCGTCACGTCATGAGCGTTTCGATGGGCCTCGATCTTGACGAAACGAACAGCCGCTTCTTCGAGAAGCTGGCCGGCATTCCCGGGTATCCGGTGCAGACCGAGACGACGATGACCCACGGCGGGACGACGGTGAAGACGGTCAACACGTTGCAAAAAATGGAGCGCCGCGAAATCAACGATTCGCAGTTCGAACTGCCCGAGGGCCTGACCAAAATGAATATGCCGCCGCCCGACGGCATGCAGTAGGATCGCCGCATGTACACGCGCCGGCCGCGCAACGAGAAAGAGCTGCAGCTCGACATCTGCGTCAACGAAGACGTCAGCCCGTGGCAGACCAGCGGCTTCGACCGCTACTTCTTCGTGCACGAGGCGCTGCCCGAACTCGACCGCGCCGCCGTCGATCTCTCGACCGTGTTCCTCGGCCGGCGGCTGAGCGCGCCGTTGATGATCGCGCCGATGACCGGCGGCTACGAAACCGCGGCCAAGATCAACCGCCACCTCGCCCAGGCCGCGCAGGAATTGGGCCTGGCGATGAGCGTCGGCAGCCAGAAGGTGGCGATCGCCGACCCGGAGTTGGCGGCGACCTTCCGCGTGCGCGATGTGGCGCCGGATGTGCTGCTGTTCGCCAACATCGGCGCCGTGCAGCTCAATTACGGCTACGGCGTGGCCGAGATGCGGCGCGTCGTCGAGATGATCGGCGCGGACGCGCTCTGCCTCCATCTCAACCCGCTGCAAGAGGCGCTCAAGGAAGACGGCAACGTCAACTTCGCCGGCCTCGCCGCGAAGATCGCCAACGTGGTGCGCGAACTGCCCGTGCCGGTGTTCGTCCGCGAAGTCTGCAACGGCATCAGTCCGCGGACCGCGAAACTGCTCGTGGACGCAGGCGTGGCCGGCATCGACGTCGGCGGCGCCGGCGGCACGAGTTGGATGATCGTCGAAGGCTTGATGTCCAAAGACGAAAGCCGCCGGGCGATCGCCGACAGCTTTCAGAACTTCGGCACGCCGACCGCGCAATCGCTCGTCCATGTCCGCGGCGTGTCGGCGGACATCCCGCTGATCGCGACCGGCGGCATCCGCACGGGCAAGGACGTCGCCAAGAGCCTGGCGCTC
>CAZHPN010000169.1:0-12949 GCA_964534375.1 uncultured bacterium
GATTACTTTCAAAAATTTTTCACCTTTTATTTCCCATGTTTACGTCGGTTGGGCTGGATACTGCGGTTCCATGCCGCCAACAAACGTCAGGCATGGCAACCCGCTTCGTCACGAAATCGGCTTCGTCGGCGCAGTTTGTCCGCCCGGCGAACCGAGTTCGAGCGAGGTTGGGTTGGAGGTTCGCGCGACGAGTCGCGCATTGAGCCGGCATTTATGCAAGAGGCTCTTAAGTCTTCGCGTCTGAAACCGTGCGGGCGTCAGTCGGCGGGTTGGAGATGGTCGACCCAATCGGTCTCGTCGTACACGAGTTGCCCGATCCAGTCATAGAGCGAGACGCCGTCGACCGCGTAGTTCGGCCCGCCCGGCAGCAACGGCTCGTAGCACGTATGCGAATTGCCCGAGATCAAGAATCGGGCAAACCGGTCCGGATAATCCGCCTTGACCTCGTCGGTCACATCGCGCAGCAGCTCGGCGAACGCGTCCTTGTCCATCTGGAGAAACAGCCGCGAAATGACAAAATCGTGCCACGAGGAAAACATCCCGACTTTCAATTGGGGGTCGATTGCCATCCACAACTCGTACAAGTACGTCAGAATGGTCCCCGAACATTGCGCGCATTCCGTCGGCACGTGCAGGTTCCACGCCTTCTTGATCGTCGCCCACGTCCCCGGCTTCGATGGGTTCCAGAAGCCGACGCCCGAATCCGAGAGGATGTACGTGCGCGCGTTCATGAATTGCGATTTGACGATCGGCCACCCCTCGTACGTGCCGAAACCGCCGGCGCTCGCGCCCGTGACCAGCACGCGTTGCGCGTTGGGGAACAGCCTCCCGGCCAGCGCCGCCGCGGCGGCCGTTTGCCGCAGACCGCGGTGGTGCACCTCTTCGCCGCCCTCGATGTCGTCGGCGTCGCCCGTGTGGATCGAATCATCGCAATACGGCACGTAGACGAAATTCCAATCGCGCAGCGGATTGACCGCGTCGCGGTTGCGATAGCCGAGGTCGAACAACGCATCCACATCGATGTCCAGCGAATATCCGGGCCAGCTTGCGCCGCCGCCTTCCATGAAAAACATCACGTCGTCGCTGGCGCCGTACGAAACCGCCACATTTGCCGGGCCGCCGTGATAGCACTGAATGTCGCTGGTGGAAAAAGTGTAAACCGTGTAGCCGTTGTACGACGGTTCGCTGCTCACCGGCTTGATGTCGAGGTAGGGCAGAAAACCCAGTTCGGCGAAAATTTGTTCGGCCAGCGCGGTGTTGAACGCCGGGGGGCTGACGATGTCGTCGTCGGTCGGGGAATCGTCGCCGGCGGCCGGCGGCGAGTCGTCGTCCGCGGCGGCCGGCGCCGCGTGCGACGCGGCCGTCGAACCGGCGCACCCCGCGAGCGCCGCCGCGACCAGGACCGTCAACAAGGCCAACAAGGGAAAACGCAGAGAGTTCATTTTCCTCTCCTTCGTGCATTCGCCGGCAAATTCTGTGTCGTTATTTACAGGTCGCTGTTTTTCATGTGAGCACAGACGCGGCCGGCACGTCAACCGGGGCGGCGGCGGCGACTACGGAACCTTCGAAGCCAGAAGACGGGCAATGTCCGCGATTTCTTGGTCCGCCGTGTCGGACCGGAGGCGCTGCAACGTTGTTTTGGCTTCGGCGGACTTTCCGGATGCGATCAACGCGCGGGCCAATTCCAGCAGCGTCAGGTCGCGGCATTCGCGGCAGCCGTCGCTCGACGCCAAATGGTCGCGCACGAGTTTTTCGGCCTGCGCGGCGTCGCCGGCTTGCCGCAGCCGCGCCGACCGCTGCAGCAGGCTTTGCGTCATCGACAACGCGGCGTCGCGTTGCGGAATCGCGCCCGCGGCCGGAAACGCCGCGGCCCCGTCGGTCGCCGGAAGAGCCGCCGCCAAATGGGCTTCGGCGATCAGCGCGTCGGCGCCGCCGGCGCTCGCGCCGGCCAAGGCGGCGCGAAACAACGTCGCCGCCAGCGGCCGCTCGCCGCGCAATTCGGCCTGTTCGCCGAAACGGACGAGCGTCGCGGCGCGGGTCTCGGGCGGCCAATATTCGCTCTCGGCCAGCGTCAGTTTTTCGGCGTCAGTCGCGGCGCCGCCGTCAAGCAGAAAAGCAAAATACCAGCGCGTGGCTGCCAACCGCGTCGCACCGCCCGCCGGGCTTTCGGCGATGAAGCTGCGGATGATCCCGTCGATCGTCTCCCGGGGCGCACCTTGCGTCGCCAGCGCGAACAAGCGCGACAGAGTCCGGTCCGTTTCGGAGTCGCTGAGATCCGGTCGTCGCAACAGCCACGACAGATCCGCCGTTTCGGCAAGCCGGTCGTCGAAATCGGCGAGGCACGACAAATACGAAACAAAAGCGGCTTCGAACGGCTGATGATGCCGGAAAAACGAACGATATCTTGGCTCCGCCTCTTCCCGGCGGCCGGCGAAGCACGCACGTCGCGCCCGTTGCAAATATCGTTGGTTGCCGTAGTGATGCCGCGATTCGTAGATATCCAACAGCGCGGCGAAGTTCGCGTCGGCTTCCCAGGCAACGGCGCGCTCGGTATTCCGGTACATTTGGAATTCATAGTCGTCGTTGTACGGAAAACGGTCGATCAACGCGAAATGCGCGCGATTTTCCAGAAACACGGCGTGCCGGAGCACCGCGTGTACGTCGTAATAAGGCGTCTTTACGGCTTCCGCGACGCCAGCGACCCGCCGCTGCACCACCACGTAATACTGCGCGTCGGCCATCATCGCCTCGATGCGGTCCGTCGGCGCCGGCTCCGCCCAGGAGCGCAGATAGGCAAAACGGGCGTCGGCGACCTCGAGCGTCGTCCAGACCTGCTTCGGCGAGATCAGTTCCCGCGGCGCCACGATTTCGAGCGTCCCCAGGCCGAACCGCCGCGTCGCCGCCAGGATGTGCGCCGTCGCCGCCGCCTCTTCGTCGCCGGGACGGTCGGCCAAACCCCACGTCGGCGGATCGGTCGCCGGGGCCAGAACGCGAAACAGCGGGCCGCCCGGCGGCGTCCAGAGCAGCGTCGCGGCCACGGCGTAGTAGAAAAACAGCATCCGAACTGCGACCCGGCCACGCGGACGAAAGGCGTCCGGCGCGGTCGGCAGCGCGGAAATGAGGAGCATCGCGACGGCGGGGAAGATATACCAATCGCGCTTGGTGCCAATGAGGGAATAGAAAGCCAGACCGAGCAAGCCGGCGAAAAAGGGCGCGAGGTTCGCTGGCGAAAACGAGCGCCGGGCCGGTTGGCGCAGAGCCAGCGCCAGGCCGACCGCAAACGGCGCCAGGTTGAAGCCGAACGACACAGTTTTCAGGTAATACCACCACAACGGGGCCTTTTCCGGGGTGAAGCCGCGCAGGTCCACCGCAAACTCGCCGCCGAACTTGCGGAGTTGCGGCAGATACCAGACTGCGGCGACGACCGAGCATCCCAACAAGCGCCACAGGCGGCGGGCCAACAGCGGCCGGAGGCGTTCGTCCGCGCCGCACGCCAACAGCACGTGCACGGCCAGCATCGGCGCCACCACAACGAACGCCACCGCCTTGGTCAGCAGGCACAGGCCAAGGACCGCGCCCGAGAAAAGCGACCGCGTCGCCGTCTTCTCAAAACGAGGGTCGAGCAGCAGCCAACAAGCCAGGCCCGTCGCCGCGACCAGCCCCATTTCGAGATTGCCGGAAACCGCGATTTTGAACCAGACCGGATTCGCCAGCAGCGCCAGGACGAACACCTGCGACAACAAGCGATCTTTGGTCGCGGCGAGCGCGGCCAGATAGAAAAAGACGACGGCCGCGACGCCCAGCGCCAGATTGGTCGCCAGAAATGCCGCGGCCGACGGCGTGACCAGCCACATCGCCGCCATCAAGAGGAAGGTCAACGGCGGATAGCGGACCGGCAGACTTTGCAGGAACGAAAGCGCGTCGCCCGGCTGATGCTGCAAGATGCCGGCGAGAACCAGCGCGTGCTCCATGTGAAACTCGGCGTCATGCCCGTACGGAATGCCTATCGAGAACAAGTGGTAAGCGTTGCCGACAAAGATCGACAAGACGGTCGCAATGAACAAACTGCGGTGGAGAACAGTCGGACGCGGCCAAGTCATTGCGACCAACCCAAAAAGTTGCGTCCCGGGGCGGCGGCTGGCCGCCCGGGGCAACAGGTCAACAGGCGCCAAGTATACAAGCGCGGCCGTGTTTGCGGGAGCGGCTCGCGAAGCGGGGAACCGGGAGCCAGAAGTCAGAAGACGGAAACCGGACAGTGAATGGCGGGAGATTGGAGGGGGGGGGACCGCAAGGCCGCGGGCGGGCACGGAGACCCGCCCCTGCTTCTTTTCACCGGCGGCGGCTGGTACAATTCGGCGCGAAGAAATGGGCGGAGGTTAAACCCATGCAGTATCGTCGATTCGGCGCGCTCGATTGGCAGGTTTCGGCTCTCGGCTTCGGCTGCATGCGGCTGCCGACCAGCGACGGTCAGCCGATGAGTCCGCAGATTGACGAACCAGAGGCGATCCGGATGATTCGCCGCGCGATCGACGCCGGCGTCAATTACGTCGACACCGCCTACCCCTACCACGCCGGCGCCAGCGAGGTCGTGGTCGGCAAGGCGTTGCGCGACGGCTATCGCGAAAAAGTGCGGCTGGCAACCAAATCGCCGACGTGGTTCCTCACCGCGCCCGGCGATTTCGATAAATACATCGCCGAACAACTCGCGCGCCTGCAAACGGACCATATCGACTTCTACCTGCTGCACGCCCTCGACAAAGCGCGCTGGAACGACACCGTGCTCCGGCTCGGGGTGCTCGAACGCGCCGAAGCGGCGATCCGCGACGGCCGCATCGGCTGGCTCGGGTTCTCGTTTCACGACGACGCCGACGCCTTTCGGACGATCGTCGACGGCTTCGATCGCTGGACCTTCTGCCAGGTGCAATACAACTATATGGACATCGAGAACCAGGCCGGAACGGCGGGCGTCCGGCACGCGGCGGCGAAGGGTTTGGCCGTCGTCATCATGGAGCCGCTGCTCGGCGGCCGGCTCGCGAACCAGCCGCGGCGCATCCGCGAGATCCTCGACCGCCGCGCGCCCGGCCGTTCGCCGGCGGACCTCGCCTTGCAGTGGGTCTGGGACCAGCCCGAAGTGTCCGTCGTGCTCAGCGGAATGACGGCGATGCCGCAGGTCGAGGAGAATCTGGCGTCGGCGGCGAACGCGGCGGTCGGCGCGCTGACGGCGGCGGACCGCGAATTGATCGCCGAATTGCGCGCGGCGTATCTCGCGGGCAATCCGATTCCGTGCACCAAGTGCAGTTATTGCCAGCCCTGCCCCAACGGCGTGGAGATCGTGCGGAACTTCGAACTGTACAACGACGGTTTCATCCACGAAGACGTGCGCACGTCGCGCCGCGTCTACACGATCTTTCTGGCCGAGGGGCAGCGCGGCGGGGCCTGCCTCGCGTGCCGCGCCTGCGAAGAACTCTGCCCGCAGAAAATTCCGATCAGCGACTGGCTGAAAAAGGTCCACGCGGTCCTGGCCGAGGACCAGCCGTACTGAATGGGCCGGCGCGCCGGTTGTCGCGCCGCCGTCGAATCTGATAACGATATCCTGCCGCCGCTCAGTCGTAATGAAGCGTCGCGATGTACTCGGCCAATTTCCGGTCGCCGTCGTCGATGAAATGGATGAACTGCACGGCGAAGCCCGGATTCGAACCCTGTTCCTCGGCCATTTGCGGCGAGATCGCGTACACGACGCGGCCCGTGACGCGAACGACCTCCATGTTCATGGCGATGACCAGCGTCAACTCGACGGTGGCGTTGTAGTCCGGCGTCTCGCGGGAGACCACGAAAATTCCGCCCTGGCTGATGTCTTGCGTGTACCGCTCGAAGAGTTCCTTCGGGTCTTCGAAAATGACCTTGACGATCTTCCCGTAGCGCGGGGTCTGGCGCCGATCTTTGAACGTGTCGACCATTTTGAGCAGAAAATCGACGTACCGCTCCGGCCGGTCGGTCAATTCGACGCCCATGCACATTTTCATGCCGGCCAATACGGCGAGGTGATCCGCCGTGGTAGTCCAGCGAACCTGGCCCGTCGCTTCGATGGGCTCTTTTTCCGGCTCGATGCTCAACCGCAGGACCGTGCCCGGGTTGAAAACCTTGTGGCTGGAAATCTCCATGCCGCCCAGCGACAGATTTTTCGCAAATCCGACGAACTGGGGGGTTTGTTCCCCGAACCGGACGGGACACCGTTTGGAGATGCGTTTCTGCATTCGACGTGAGGCTCTCATGGTTGCGTCTTCCTCCCCGCTCAGGCGAATCGATCGTGATGTTGGGTATGCTGCGTCAACACATTCGGTAACTTCAGCACAGCGTTCAAACTGCAATTCTCGTCGTTGAATCTGCGTTGCGTGGGCCGATAGTACCGCCGCGCGGGCGGCGTTGTCACCCTTTTTTGTCGGCCGACGCGATTATTTAGCGGTCGACCGCCGGCGGAAAATCCCTCGCTCTTCCCGGTCCCGGGGTTCGAGTTCGGGCGTCCACAGATTACAGATAGAGCGGGATTCGGGATTCGGGATTCGGGATTCGGCCGGGCAACTCATGCGGAGTCGCGCACGCCGCGCAGAGCCGGACATCGCCGGTCTCTGCGGCGTCTCCGTGTGACGCCCGAAATTCCGCATTCCGCATTCCGCATTCCGAAGCACTAGGCCCCGCCCGGCGCGGCGACCACGTGCGCGTGGATCAAGTTGGTCGCGCCGCGACGCGAGAACGGCAGGCCGGCGACGATCAGCACGCAGTCGCCGGGCGCGGCAAGACCGCGGGCCAGCAGCACGCGATCGGCGGCGAGGAAGATCTCATCCGTTTGCGCGATCGGCGGGGTCGGCGCCGCGTCGCAGCCGTAGTACAGCGAACACCGACGCCGCACCGCTTCGTTGGGCGACAGCGCCAGAATCCGCGCCGCCGGTCGGCACTTGGCCAGCAGCCGCGCCGTGAAGCCGCTTTCGGTATAGGCGACGATCGCCTTGGGCGAGAGCGCGCCGGCCATCGTGCGCACGCCGTCGGCCACCGCCTCGGCGATCGGCTCGCCCGTCGCGCCCTCGCCGGCGGCGCACGGCGCGACGAGCGGTTCGGCCTGGTCGGCGATAGCGCGCATCATGCGCACGGTCTCCAGCGGATACCGGCCCGCCGCGGTCTCTTCGGAGAGCATCACCGCGTCGGCGCCGTCGAGAATGGCGTTGGCCACGTCGGCCGCTTCGGCGCGCGTCGGCAGCGGCGCCGCGGTCATTGACTCCAGCATTTGCGTGGCGACGATCGACGGTTTCGCGAGCCGGCGGGCCAGCGCCAGGATTTGCTTTTGCAGGATCGGCACGCGCGCGACGCCGACCTCGACGCCGAGGTCGCCGCGCGCCACCATCACGGCATCCGCCGCCATGACGATCGCTTCGAGTTGATCCAGTGCTTCGGGCCGTTCGAGCTTGGCGACGATCGGCAGGTCGAACTGGTGGGCGTGCAGGTGGTCGCGCAAGCGGCCGATGTCACCGGCGGAGCGCACGAAGGAAAGCGCGATCAGGTCGCAGCCAAGCTGCGCGGCAGCGATCGCGTCGCGCAGGTCTTTTTCGGTCAGCGACGGCAAGCGCAACGGCACGCCGGGCAGGTTGACGCCTTTGTGGTCGGAGATGGTTCCGCCGCGCTCGATCCGGCAATGCACGCGTGGTCCGTCGACGCGTTGGATCGTCAGGTGAAACAGGCCGTCGGCCAGGAAGATGTCGGCCCCCGCGCGCGCCGAGGCGGCCAACTCCGGGTAGTCGACGAAAAGGTGGTCGGCGGAGCACGGGCCATCGCCGCTTTCCAGCACGACCATCGCCCCGGCCGCCAGCGTCGCCGGTCCTTGCGGGAAACGGCCGACGCGGATTTTCGGCCCTTGCAGGTCGGCCATGATCGCCAGCGGCGCGCCGAGTTCCCGTTCGGCCGCGCGCACCGCGTCGTAGCGCGGCTTCTGCGCGGCGGCGTCGCCGTGCGAGAAGTTGAGCCGCGCCGCGTTCATGCCGGCGCGCGCCAGCGCGGCGACGGTTCCGGGCGGGTCGGTGGCCGGGCCGAGGGTGCACAGGATTTTTGTGGAATTCATGTCGACGTCCGTGGTTGCCGCAGCGTGCGGCGACGGGGAAAAGTTGTCAAGCGAGCCGGGGGCCGGCGCCGTAAATTTCCGCAAATTGGCTTTGCGATTTCCCCCGCGGTTGTTGTAAGATCGCGCCTCATAGAAACCCCAACGACGGAGGCGACCTCATGTCGAACAAGGACCAAGCCGCACGCCGCGCCAAAACGAACAAGCCGAAACTGACGCCCAAACAGAAAAAAGAGAAGAAAGCCGCGAAGGTCGCGAAACGCGACAAATAGCGCGCTGCAAACGCCGCCGCGAGGTTTGCCGGCTTCGGCAGGGCTCTCGGCGGCGGGGCATTTGATCGTGTCGGTCAAGAAACCTCCGCGGCCCGCAGCGGCGGAAGCGGCAGGCTGTCGCTTGACGCCGGCCGGCGCCCGTTCATATGTTTCGCCGATGCAGGAGCCTCTACCGTACAAGTTTTCATTTTGGGAAAAAGTGCTGCTGAAGGTCGGTCCGCCGGTCTTCGCTTTCCTGCTGCGCTTGTGGAACGGCACATGCCGCGTCGTGGTTCGCGTGCATCCCGAGTGGGAGTCCGACGCGATAGAAAAGTACCACGGCGCCGTTTACGCAACCTGGCATCAACGGATGTTTTATTTTTTCTCCGACTTCGGGTCGCGCCACCTGACGATGATGGGCAGCCTCAGCAAAGACGGCGAGTACGCCAACGCCGTAGCGTTGCGGCTGGGCTTCCTCACCGTGCGCGGCAGCGCGACGCGGCGGGGCAAGGTCGCGATGCGCGAACTGATCGAGCTGCTCAAATCGGGCCAGGGCCACAAGGCCGGCATGATGGCGGACGGCCCGAAAGGCCCGCCGCGGCAATTGAAGATGGGCACGATCAAGATCGCGCGCGAAACCGGCATGCCGGTCATCCCGATGATGTGGGGCGCCAAACGGCGGATCGTCTTCAAATCGTGGGACCGCTTCATTCTGCCCGGGCTGTTCACGAAAATCGTCATGTTGCACGGCGAACCCCTGATGGTGCCGCCCGACGCCGACGAGGCCGAGTGCGAACGCCTGCGGCAACTTGTCACCGACCGCATGAACGAAATGGCCGACCGCTGCGACACGTGGTGGGGCGGCGATCCCGTCGGCAAACCCGGCTTCGACCTGCCCGCGCCGCCCGCGAATCCGACCGAGCACGAGAACGAGCAGTAACCCGCGCCACGGCGGCACGCGGGGGCGCCTGTCCCACGCCATTAGCGCCAACCTCACGTTCTTTCGCAGCGAAAGCCGGAATGGCGAATGGCGAATGGCGAATGGCGAAATTCGGACGGCGGCGCCAATTCTTCATTCTCCATTCTCCATTCGCCATTCTGCGTCGTGGAGAGGTCTGCGCGCAAAACACAGGGCAGTTCGAACCGGATGGCAAGTTCGCGTGGTGGGACAGGCGGTTGCGCACGCCGGCGCAATGCGTAATCGTGTGCCGGATTCCGGCTGACAAACCAACGCGGAGGCGGCAGTGAAAATCACGACGGTTATCGGCAGTCCGAAAGTGCAAGGCCACGGCGCAAAGATCGCCGCGGCGTTGCTCGCGCTGCTCGGCGAACACGGCGCGCACAACACGACGTACGAGCTCAATCGGCTCACGTATCGCGGCTGCCAGGCGTGTCTCGCCTGCAAGACCGAAACGGACGTGTGCGTCGAACGCGACGACCTGAGCGCCATCCTGAGCGACATCCGGCAATCGGACGTGGTCATCGTCGCGGCGCCCGTCTTCATGGGCGAAGTCAGCGCCCAGGCCAAAGGACTGTTCGATCGCTTCTACTCGTTCCTGGGGCCCGACTTTCGCACGAATCCGCGGCCGGGCCGGCTCGCGGCAGGAAAGACGCTTGTGTTTATCCTGACGCAGGGAAATCCCGACAAGGAGATGTTCGGCAGCGTCCTATCGCGACAGGCGCGCGTGTTCCATCGGTGCGGATTCAGCGCTGTGCTTCCCATTCACGCGTGCGGCGTGGGGTCGGATAGCGACGCCGACCTCGATGCGCCGACGATGGCGTTGATCGCGGAGACGGCCAAGAAATTGCGCGCGTAGTTGTTCGCGCGCGGCCGAACGGCGAGTGAGGAGGCACGATGATCCAATCGGCGCTGCGATATGCGTGCGGATTCGCCGGCCTGTTTTTTCTGCTGCTCGGGCTGACGTTTCTGCTCAAGCCGGGCCGGCTGGCCAAGTTTTTCGGCGTGGTCCCGGCGGGCAATGCCGGATTCGGCGCCTTGCGCGGCGACCTGGGCGGGCTTTTCCTCGGCATGGCCGTTTACGCGCTGCTCGGCGCCGTCTTCGCCTCCGGTCGCTTATTGGCCGTACCGGCAGTGTTTCTCAGCTTCATCGTTTTCGGCCGCCTGTTGAATCTGCTTTTCGACGGGCGCTCTCGCGAAGGCGTGCGGTCCCTGGCGCTCGAACTGGTGTTGGCGACCGCGCTGGGGCTGGCCGTGGCGAGCCTGCTGCTCGGCCGAGTCGCCCAACCCTTCGGCTTGGGCTTGCTCATCGCGCCGCCGGTCGTCGCGCTGGCCGTGTTGATTGTGGCGTTCGCGTTTCAACGCCCGATTGGGTTGGCGCTGACCAAGCGGGTCATCGAACGGACGATCGGGCGCGACCTGCTCGGCGGTCTCCCGGACGGCTTGCACGTGGGGCTTTGCGGCTCCGGTTCGCCCCTGCCCGACGCCACACGAGCCGGCCCGTGCGTCGTCGTCATCGCGGGAAAGCGCGTCTACGTCGTCGACGCCGGCGACGGTTCGGCGCGCAAGATGGCGCTGATGGGCCTGTCGCCCGGGACGATCGACGCGATCTTCATCACGCATTTTCACTCCGACCACATCGGCGGCCTCGGCGAGCTGATGCTGCAGCGATGGGCGAACGCCGCGCACACGGAACCGGTTGCGGTGATCGGGCCGCAGGGCGTCGATGCGGTCGTGCAGGGCTTTCGTGACGCCTACGCGGCGGACACGGGATATCGCGTCGCGCACCACGGCGTCGCGATCATGCCGCCGTCCGGCGCGGGCGGCGTCGCGCGCCCCTTCACGATCGCCGCGGGCGCGGACGCGGGCCAGGTCGTGTTGCAGCAAGACGGCCTGACCGTCACGGCGTTTCCCGTGATCCATACCCCGGTGTTTCCGGCGGTCGGCTACCGCTTCGACTACGGCGGCCGGTCTGTGGTCATCAGCGGCGACACGGCCCCCTCGCCCGCCGTGGCCGAGACCGCGCGCGGCGCCGATGTGCTGCTCCACGACGGCTTGCAAACGGCGGTGGTGTCGTTGTTGGGCGCCGCGGCGGTCCGCCACAACCGGAAGTCGGCCGCGCGGATCATGGCCGACATCCCGTCGTATCACGCGACGCCCGAAGACGCGGCGCGCACGGCGCAAGAAGCCGGCGTCCGGCGCCTCGTTTTCTATCACATGATTCCGCCGATCCCGGTCGCGTATCTCAATGCGGTCTTCCTCGGCGACGCGCCGAAATTCTTCAAAGGACCGATCACGGTGGCGAAAGACGGCTTGTTTCTGAGCCTGCCCGCGGGAACGACGAACGTGACGACGCAACATCTGCTCTGACGCGGCGGCGTCGAACCTCGTACTTGCCGGACTCTACGTGATGTTCCGCGCGTCTCAATGACGCGAAACGTTGGCCGTCCAAATTGCAGTGGGAATGCAAAATGGACGATCGGGGATAGGGTTCGGCCGAGGCCCGCACGCCTTCAAGAAATTGATCTGCTGATCGTGAAAAACGATGTAGTTTATTCGGTGGAGGTCAAGACAACGGCCTCGCCGAGTTGCGGCTTACCGCGCGCGATACGCGTCATACGCCTCTTCCACATGTTTCTTGATCTGCTCGCGGAAGATGGCGCGGTCGAAACCCAGGGCGTGTTCGCGGATTTTCGCGGGCGCGAAGGCGGTTTCTTTTTCTTCGAATAGCTGAACGGCCCGCGCGAGGTCGTCGGCGGTTTGCTCCGCAAAAAAAACGCCGGTCGGATGGTCGCGCTCGAGGCCGCGGACCGTCTCCAGCGCGCCGCCCTTCGCGAAGGCGATGACCGGCCGGCCCGACGCCTGCGCTTCGAGCGGCGTGATTCCGAAGTCCTCTTCGCCGGGGAACAAAAAAGCGCGGCAGCGGCGATAGAGGTCTTCCAAGGTTGCGCCGTCCTGCCAGCCGAGCAGTTCGATATTCGGCCCGGCTAGTTGCCGCAGGCGGTCGAAGTCCTGCCCCGTGCCGACTACTTTCAGTTTCCGGCCGAGTTTGGCGCACGCTTGCACCGCGAGGTCGATGCGCTTGTAGGGCGCGAGCGCGGAAACGACGAGATAAAAATCCTCCGGCGTCCCGATCGAAAACCGCGCCGTATCGACCGGCGGGTGAATGACCGTTGCCTCGCGGCGGTAGAATTTGGCGATGCGCCGCGCGACGTGCGCGCTGTTGCAGACGTAATCGTCGACGCGCGTGGCCGAGGCGACGTCCCAAATGCGCAGGCGATGCGCGAACCAGCCGATGATCGCGCGCTTCACGCGGCCGGCGCGCGCCGGGCCGAAGTAGTCCTCGAACAGGTCCCAGACGTAGCGCATCGGCGTGTGCAGGTAGCTGACGTGCAGCGTGTCCGGCGGCGTGATGACGCCCTTGGCGACGCAGTGGCTCGTCGAGAGCACGAGGTCGTAGCCGCGCAGGTCGAACTGCTCGATGGCGTAGGGCATCAGCGGCAGGTAATTGCGATACCAATCGGCGGCCTTCGGCAGACGCTGGATGAAACTGGTGACGATGCGCCGGTTTTCGATGATCGGCGACAATTTGCCGCGGACGTGCAGCAGCGTGTACAGGTCGGCCTCGGGCCAGAC
>CAZHPN010000170.1:0-12909 GCA_964534375.1 uncultured bacterium
TGCGCCATTTGAAGCATCGCCGCTCTTAATCCTAAAGCCTATGCCCTGTGTCGGGCGGGGCGCGGCCACGCCGGGCGTGGCCGGCGGAGAGGTCTGCGCGGAGAAAGAATTAGGCGGCAAATACGCTTCTCGAAGCATCGCTGCTCTTGATCCTGCATGAACGCGGCGCCGCTTCCTACGGCGCTTCTACCGGCGCGCGCCAACGCCCAACGTTGCCGGCGCGATCGCGCGCGACGACCACCGCCTCGCCGCCGCCGCGGTCGAGCACGGCTGTCGCCTGCCCCGTGTGCGGCTCGAAATCGACCACGCGGCGTTCGTCGCCCTGCCAGACCTGCACGGCGTCCGCGTCAACGCCGGTCAAATCGTCGGCGACCGTGAACGACACGCGGCCATCGGGCAGGCGCCGCCAATTTTCGACCGTCGGCGGCTGTTCGTCGCGCACCAGGCAGAACACGCCGAACTCCAACGACTCGCCGCGCACGGAGCGCGACGCCCCATCGATCGCCGCGCCCAGAAATTGCGCGCCGGACGGGCCGACGCGCATGACGGCGAGTTTCCCCGGCGCGGGCTCGTCGGCCGCGTAGCGGAAGCGCACGCCGAACGGCTGGCGGACCGGCGAACCGGGGTCGGCGACGGCGTAGCATTCGCCGACCGCGCCGGCGATCGGCTCGGCGGGGCGAATCGACAGGCGCAACGGTTCGAAGAAGCTGTTTTCGCCGCCTTCGAGCGCGAACCGGCCTTGCGCGATTTCGACCGTCTGGCTGTTGAACAAGGCGGCGTCGCCCGCGCCGCGCGGCCACGGCCGTTTTTCGGGCGCGGCGGTCTTGTCGACGACGATGGTGAAAGCAACGCGGCGGCTCAGGCCGGCGGCGTCGGCGGCGACGACTTCCACCTTGTGCAGCCCGGGCGCAAGCCGGTCGAACGTGCCGGCGTCGGCGCCGCTGAAGAACGGAATCTCGACCGGATACGGGTTGTACAGCCGCAGGAACCGCCGGCGCGTGCGCGGCTCCAGATCGAATTGCACGAGCGACAGCCGCTTGTCCGTCCAACTGAAGCGCTCGTACGTCGTGGCAAAAAACGGCCGGCCGTCGACAATCGCTTCGAGGCGATACGGCGTGAGGACCGGGCCCGCGGGCGCGTGCTTGTCGGACGCATCGACGGCCAACCCGACACGGCCTTTCACGCGCACGGTCGCCGCGGCCGATCGCCCGAAACGCAAGGTCTTGGCTGCCGCGCGCCCGTCCACCGTGGCGTCGGGATCGATCGGCACGAAGAGCACCGCCGCGATCGTCGGCGCAACCGTGTCCTTCACCGGAAAGCCGTTGGTCAGCGGGTTCAGGTTGACCTTGTCGTCCTGCCGCAGCTCGAAGTGCAGGTGCGGCGTGGTCGTGCCCGACCGGCCGCCGAACGCGATCGTCTCGCCGCGACGAATCGGGATCGGCTCTTCCCAATCTTCGGCGTAGTAGTCGATGCGCTGCAGGCCCGTTCGCGCGCGGATTTCGGCGGCCAGCTTCTCGAAGCGCGGGCTGAAGTGATCGAGGTGCGCGTAGACGGCCACTTTTCCGCCGGCCATGCGCACGTACAGCGCGTTGCCGTAGCCGACGTGCGAGGTGCGCAGCCGCAGCAGGGCGCCGTCGGCGACCGAGACGATCGGCACGACGCCGACGCGGCCGAACAACGAAATGTCGACGCCGGCGTGCGGGTGATCTTCTCGTTTTTCGCACATGACGCCCGTGATTTTGGGCGGCACACCATGGACGGGCCACAGGTACGCCGTGGCGTCGGCGGCGTAGGCGGCCGCCGCGAGCAGCAAGGCGAGAACCGCGCCGAACGCCGCCTGCACGGCGCGCGCCCGCCACGGCGAGGCGTTTGGTTTCTCTCGTTGGCGCGTCGGCAAAATCGTTCCGTCCGGCAATTTGATGAAAGGTTATATTAATGCTAACTTCTTTCTGTTTACCAGGGAGCGTGCATGTTTAAAAAGGGCGACACCGTCGTTTACCCCGTCTACGGGGTCGGGATCATCGAGGGCATCGAAAAGAAGGCGATCGCCGACCACGTCTACACCTTTTTCATGCTGCGCATCGTGGAAACCGATTACACGATCATGATCCCGATGGAGAATGCCGAGAAGGTCGGCTTGCGGCTGCCGGCCGACAAGAAGACGGCGGCCAAGGTCTGGAAGATCTTGCGCGACGTTTCTTCGCCGCCGGACACGCAGACCTGGAATCGGCGGCAGCGCGATTACAACGACAAGATCAAAACCGGCGATCTGCAGCAGCTCGCCATCGTCCTGCGCGATCTGTACCTCCTGGCGCAAAAGAAGGAACTGTCGTACGGCGAACGCAAGATGATGGAGACGGCGCGCAACTTGTTGGTCGGCGAACTGGCGGCCGCCGTCCGCGAAAAGCCGGAAAAGATCATCGCCAAGATCGAAGCGATTTTCCAAGAACCCAAATGACGCCCCAGCCGCCGCCGGCGCCGATTTTTCCGCTGAAAGGAGTCCGTTCGATGCGCGCACGTTTGCTCTTCGTCGTTTTCCTGCTGGCCTTGCCGCTCGCGGCGATGGCCGCCGGCATCCAGGTCTGGGCCAAACTCGACGGCGTGCCGAATTATTCGACCACGCTGCCCGACGCCATGTACGGCCAGAACTACGTGGACCGTTCGAGCTACGGCGAGGGTTGGTTCTGGCTGTCGTCGATGAGCGACGGCTCGTACTCGTTCTCCAATTTCATGATCAGCAATATCGGCTTCGGCAAGAACAAACCCACGGTGGACATGACCGTTTGGGAGCCGAGCGGGCAAACCTACACGGCGCGGCTGCCGTTCAAAGAAGGCGCGCTCAAGTCGGTCCCCGGCCGGATGGATCTCGCCATCGGGGAAAATCGCATTTCGGGCAGCTACCCGAATTTCAGTTTCAAGGCGAGTGAAAAAGACGTGGCCATCGAGATGCAGTACCACGCGACGCTGCCGACGTTCACGATCAACAGCGGGCGCGTTGTTTACGGAAGCCCGGACGACTACTACTCGCTCTACGTCACGGCGCCGCGCGCCACGATCAGCGGGACGGTTCGCACGCCCAGCGGCACGCGCACGGTGACCGGCTTCGGCTACACCGATCACGGCATCGTGACGATGATGCCGTACGATTACTCGAAACGCTGGTTGACGCTGCGCTGCTTCGACCAGAAGTACACGCTCGACATTTTGGAATTCACCGTCCCGAAAAAATGGGGCGGCGGGCGCGTGCCGTTGATCGTGTTCGGCGCGGGCGACAAGCTGGTGTACGGCGGCTCGCAATTCACCTTGACGCCGACCGGCTGGCAAACGGAACCGAAGTACGGCCAGAAGTATCCGTCGCGCGTCGACTTCCTCATCGACCGGCCGAACAAGGTCAAGGTCGAGGGCTTCTACACGTTCGACAAGCTGATGCACTCGGTCGATATGCTCAGCCAGCTCAGCACGTTCGAGCGGACCGTCGCCAAGTTCTTCGCCAAATCGTACATCATGCGCTTCTTGTCGACGGTCGAGGGGACGGTGACCATGCCGGACGGCTCGACCGATACGTTCAAGACGCCGGCCGTCGCCGAGGTGCTGTATATCAATTGACGTCATGTCCGGTCGCCCGCTGACCCCGTTCCAGATGCGCCTGGCCTCGGCGCCGGGTTGCCGTCGGCTTGCCGTCAGCCCGCTCGCGGAGATGGCCTTTCGCTTCGGGGCGCGCTCGTCCCCGGCGTTGCGCGCCTTTTGGTCGGAGGCGTTCGCGCCCGCCGTCTTCGAAAACGTCGCGCCCGCCGGCGAGCAATGGTTCGGCGATTTCCGCTTTCGGCTCGTCAACGTCTGGATCGCCCAAGCGCTCGTCGGCCTGCGCCTCACGCTCGACGGCCGGCCGGTCAACCCGGCGCGCATCGACGTGGCCGCCGACGACGACCGCCGCTGCGCCGCGAATCTCGGCGAACTCGACTTTCCGGCCGATCAACCGTTGACCGTCACCGTGAGGGGCGCGCGGCTGCGCGACGGCCTGCACTTTCTCGGCGTCGAGTTGCGCGGCTCGCGCGCCCCGTGGCGCATCCCCGACGCGCCGCTCTTGATGACGGCCGGCCGCGGCGCGCTGTACTTCGGCCCGGCTGCCGCGCCCGCGCCCGGCGACCCGAGCAGCGCCGGCCCGCCGGCGCTGGTGCACATCGCGCCGCACCTGCTGGCCGACGTCGACTGGTTCGCCGACGAGTCGACGTTCCAAGCGCTGGCCGCCGGTTTCTTGCGGGCCGTTTTCCGGCAGTTGGACGCCGACCCTGCCGCCACCTTCGCCTTCGCCCAGCAGCCTGTTCTTGAAGCTTTCGCCGCGGCGGACCCGGCCGCCCTGCCCCGTCTGCAACAGTTCGTGCAGCGCGGGCAGGCCGAACCGGTGATGAGCTTCTACGTCGAGCCTGCGGCTTGCCTGATCGGCGGCGAGTCGCTCGTGCGCCAGATCGTCGCCTGGCAAACGGTCTGCCGCGACGCCTTCGGCCGCGTCTGCGCCGTCGGCTGGGCCCCGCTCGCCGACGGCCTGCCGGCGACGCTGCCGCAACTGCTGCGGCAGGCCGGCGTCCTGGCCATCGCCTTTGCCCACGGCGCGCCCGACTCGCGCCCCGGCGATTTCATCTGGCAAGGCCTCGACGGCTCGCGCGTTCGCGCGCATCGCCTGCACACGCCCGCCGCCTGGCCGCTGCCGCGCGAACCGCGATCAGCCCGCGAAAAACTGAACCGGCTGGCCCGCCGTCTCGCGGCCGACCGGCCGGTCGGGCCGCTGCTCTGTCCAGCCGGTTCGCCGTTCGGCGAGCCGCTCGGCGCGCCTTCCGCGACTCTGGCGCCGGCCGGCGGCGAGACCGGCCGATTCGAATTTCGCGCCAGCTTGCCGTCGCGGTTCTTCGCCGATGCGCTGGACGAAGCCCTGCCGGTCGTCGGCGGCGAATACGTCCCGCAGGAAACGCCGCTGGCGCAGCCGTCGATCCGGCGGCTCCATCGCCAGGCGGAAGCGGCCGTGGCGGCGCTCGAACGCACGCCGTTGATCGTCGGCGACCCCGCGGACGCCGGCCGCGTGCAGATGGAGACCGAGGTCTGGGATCTGCTGCTGCGCTGCCAGACGCGCACGGCCCTGGGCGGCGCGCATTCGGCCGCGGCCAGCGCCCGGCTGGCCGCGCGGCTGCGCCGCATTCGCGATCGCGCCGAGTTGGCGATCCAGACGAGCCTGCGCGGCTTCGCCGGCCGGGCGCGGCCGCTGCGCGACGCGGCGTATGTCGTCGCCATCGCCAACGCGCTCGGGTTTGCTCGCGAAGCGCTCGCGACCGCCGACCTGCCGGCGATCGCGGGTCGGCCGCCGGCGCTGTGCGACGGCGCCGTCGACCTGCCTTACCAAATCGTGAGCGCGGCGTACGGCCGCGACGGCGAATTGCGCTCGGTGCGCGCCGCGTTTGTCGCGGCGCTGCCGGCGCTCGGCAGCCGGCTGTATTGGACCCTCCCGGCCGACGGCGGCCGGCCGGCGGCGCCGGAACGCGCGAAAGCGCTCGCCGCCGATTGCCGCCTGTGGAATGGCTGGGTCACGGTGGATTTCGACCCCGCCAACGGCGCCATTCGCACGATCGAAGATCACGAACACGGGCACGTGCACGCGCCGGGCGACGCGGGCCTGCTGATTTGCCGGCGCGATCCGCACGATGACGGCGACGAGGCGGATTCGCTCCGCGGCCGGCGCCACTTCTTCATCGCCGAGGGCCGCGAGATTCTCGAACATGGCCCGGTCCGCGCATCCCTGCGCTTCGTCGGGCGCGTCGGACCGCACCGCGCCCGCCTCGTTTATCGGCTGTCGCAGGCGAGCAAGACCCTCGAAGCCGAAGTGGAACTCGAGTGTCTGGAAAAATGCGGCGTCGCCGAGGTGCGGCTGCCGCTGCCGCCGGGCGTGGAGCCGTTGCAGTTCGAGATTCCCTATGGTTCCGCGGCGCGGAACGGCGGAATTTTCCCGCTGCTCAATTTCGTCGACGTGGCGGCCGCCGACGGCGGTCTCGCCGTGTTGAACGACGGCCTGGCCGGCTGCCGCGTGACGCGCCGCTATTTGCATCTGCGGCTCGCGGGCAGTCTGGATCGCCTGCGCCTGCTCGACGCGGGCCACGGCGCGCCGCTGACCGGCGTTTATTCCTTCCGCTACGGGTTGTTTCCGCACGCGAATTCCGCCGGCGAAGCGCGCGTCTACCGCCGCGGCCTCGATTTCAATTCACCGCTGCTGCTCTGGCAGGGACCGCCCGCCGCGGAGCAAAAACAACGCTCCGGGCCGGCGGCGCGCAGCCTGATCGCGTTGTCGCCCGATTCGCTCGAGGTCGGCGCGCTGCGCCGCGACGCGGCGGGCGGCTTCGAGTTGCGCCTCGTCGAACGCTGCGGCGCGCCGGCGGCGGCGCGGCTGCGGCTGCGCGCGCGTTGGCGAAAAGTCGAGATCGTCGACCTGCTCGGCAATGTCCTTCACGAATTGAAAACGCCGCGCTGGGGCAAACGCCGCGGCGAGATCGAACTTTCCTTCCGGCCGTTTGAAATCAAGACGCTGAAGTTTACGACGTGATCCGCTACGCGGCCTGTTTCCGGGCCGGGTCGGTCAAGCGGAAGAAGACGATCGCGCCGATCGTCGCCAGCAATCCGGCTAGGGAAATCAGCCACGCGGCCGTCCGCAGCGGCGTCGAGCCGAAAGTGAACTCGACGCGGTGCTCGCCGGCGTTAACCGGCACGGTCACCAGTCCGTGCTCGTCGGCGGGGAAACACGGCGCTTCTTTGCCGTCCACCGTGGCGCGCCAGCCGGGATACCAAAAGCGTTGCAGTGTCGCGCCGCCGTTTTCTTTCATGTCGACCGTCGCGAGATAATGACGCGGCCCGAGGCGCTCGGTTGTCACCGTGCCCTCCGGCTCCACCGTCACATCCTGCGTCGGCTGGTTCTGGGGGACCGACGTCACGTTCTTTGGCAGATAATCGTCGCGAGCGGTCGCGTTGATGTTGAAATTGCGGATCGTCTTGGCCGTGAAAACCTGGTCCATCGGGCGCACCCGTCCGTCTTTCAACCGCTTCGCATATTCGCTCGGCGGCACGTTTCCCTGGTGTCCGGTCTTCGTGTCGTGGAACATGTCCAACGAATACGTGTAGGGATAATAAATGGCCATCGGCGCCGCAACGAACAATGCCGCGAGCGCCCAGCCGACCGATTTTCCTTTGATCTTAAGCGCGATCTCGGCGATCCACTGCACGCCGGCGGCGACGGCGATCGACGCGGCCAACGCCGCCAGAATCAGAAACCGCCACGGGAACTGCACGAATTTCAAGATGGGGAACAGCCGCCAGATCGGCCACGAGATGAAATGGCACATGACAAGGGCGGCCAGCAGCGTCGACCACCAAAAGATCAGGACGCCGCGCCAGCTCTTCCGGAAGATAAACGCGGGGACCGTGGTCGCCAGCCCGAGCCAATGCGCGAGCCCGAGTTGAAACGACATCGCGCTTTTCAGCCCTCGCGACCCGCCGTGGCCGAAGAACAACGAGAAGAACTGTTTGAAATAAACGAAATGTTCGGAGTAGATGAAATACTCCTGGATCAGGCTGCGCTTCGACCAGACGAAATCGGTCTCGGCGAACGCCGGAAGCCAAAAGAACGCCGCCAGCAGCAGGCCGCCGACGCCGCCCGCCGCCGCCATCGCCGGGCCGCGCCAGCCCTCGCGGCGCAGCGCGATCGTCCAATACAGCCACCACGCCGCCAGCCACGGCGCGCCGATCATCGCCGTGATGTTGTGCGTCAGCAGCAGCAGCGCGCACCCGGCAGCCGTCGCCGCCATGCGCCAGACCGAGCGATCGCGGATCGCCCCGAGAATGCCCCACAACGTGAGCGGCAGCCACGCGAAACAGATGGCTTCGCCGAACGCGTGCCGCACCAGCACGTCGGTCAGGTGGTACGGCGCCAGCACGTAAAACGAGCCCGCCGCGGCGGCGCCCCACGGGCCGAACAACTCCTTGACCAGCAGCACGAGGAACCAGCCCGAAAGCAGCACGAACAAACCGTCGATCAATTTGAGCGCCACCGGCACGCCGGCGCCCGCCAGCACGAAGATTTCCGTCAGCCAATAACTGAGCGGCGCGTAAAAATGAAACAGCAGGCTGCCGTGGCCGCGGTAGAAGGCCTCGGCGAAGCGCGGCCAGAAATCCCCCTGGCGCACGCTCTCGTCCATGACCACCATCCGTAGGTAGTCCATGTTGGCGCTGTGCCCGCCGAGAAGATGGTTGTCCCACCATTGCCGGCTGACCAGCAGCGTCGCCGGAACGGTCGGCAAATACGGCCACAGGCGTTTCCACACAGCGCGCAACAATTGTTCCCCTCGCACCGAAAGAGCCGCCATTTTAGGCAAATGCGCGCGCTAGCCAAGCCCCGCCGCCGGCGGGGTCGGCGCGCCGCGCGACAGCCGCCGGTGCGCGAAAAACAATCCCGGCCACAACAACAGCGCGACGACCGTCGCGGCCCACGCCCCGCGCCGCAACGGCGTCGGGCCGAACGCGAACCGCACCTCGTGCTCGCCCGCCGGGACCCGCACGACGATCGAGCCGATTTCCGCCGCCGCCTCGGTCGGCCGTTCGACGTCGTCGACCCACGCGCGCCAACCCGGATACCAATACCGATTCAAGGTCACGACGCCGTCGCGCGACAAATTCACTTTCGCGAGATAGCGCCCGGGCTGCTGCCGCGCCTGATAGTACGCCAGACCGTGTTCCGCCTCGATCCAAGCCGCCGGCGGACCCGGGGGCTTTTCGCGCACCTCCAGCGGCAGGTAGTCGTCCGACGACGTGCCGCGCTCGTAGGCCTGACGAATCCACGCGATCGTCCGGCCGTCGGACAACCGTTCGTAGAGGCCGCGGGCGAGCAGTCTCTGGTAATCCGACCAAGGCACAAGTCGATAAACGGGCCGCTGATCGCGGGCGTAAAGCAAATATCTGGTTTCGCCGCAACGAAAGTAGAAAATGAACGGCAAGGCCAACAGCGGCACGAGAACCAGCCGCAGCCATTTCGAACCGCCGATTTCCGCCGCCGCCTGCACCACGGCCGCCGCCGCCAGCGTGCCGGCAAAGGCCGCAAAAAACAAAAACCGCCACGGGAATTGCACAAACGGCAGCGTCGGAATCAGCCGCCACAGGGGTTCGGAAATGCTCAGGCACATCGCCAGGGCCCACGCCAGCATCGCCGCGAAAAAAATGAGGGGCCGCCGCGCGCGTTTCAACTCGGCGATCGCCAGCGGCAGGCCGGCGAGCAGGATCCAGTGCGCCAAACCGAGTTGAAACGGCATGCAATCCGCGGCGCCTGGTTTGCTGTCGCCGAACGTCCACTTCGGATCGAACAGTTCCCGGAACCACGGAAAATGCCGGTGAAAGTCGAAGAAGCCCGTGGTCAGGCTTCTTTCCGCCCAGACCAGATCCTTTTCCAGAAACGCCGGCGCCCAGAAAAACGCCGCCAGCAGCGCGCCCAGCGCCACCCCGGCCGCGCCGTACGCGGGCCCGCGCCAGCCTTGTTGCCGGTGGTTGATCGCCAAAAATAACCACCACGCGAACAGCACGGGCGCCGCGAGCATCGCCATGATGTTGTGCGTGAACAGCAGCGCCGCCGTGCCGAGCGCCGCGGCGCTCAGGCCCGCGAACCGGCCGTCGCGGACCGCGGCGAGCAGGCCCCACATCGCCAGCGGCAGCCAGGCGAAAGCGATCGCCTCGCCGAAAGCGTGGCGCACGTGCATGTCGACCAAGCGGTACGGCGCGAGCGCCCAGAGCGCGCCCGCCGCCGCCGCGGCCAAATCGCCGAACAGGTCGCGCGCGAGCCAGATCATGAACACGCCCGAGAGCACGAGCGCCAACGCCCAGGTCAGCTTGATGCTGAGCGCGACGCCCGCGCCGGCGAGCATGAAAATCTCCGCGATGAAGTACCCGAGCGGCGCATAGAAATGGAACAGCAAGCTGCCGTAGCCGTAATAAAATACGTCGTTGAAGCGCGGCCACCAGTCGCCGGATCGCACCGCTTCGTCGAACACGACGATGCGTTCGTAATCCATGATCGCGCTGTGGCCGCACAGCAGCCCCGGGTGACGCCACTGGCGCATGGCGACCCCCGCCGCCAGCAGCATCAACAGATACGGGCCGTATTTTCGCCAGAAACCGACTGTCATGCGCGCTCTCGCTTTCGGTCGCCAACCGGCGCCGCACACCCCTCGCGGGCGTCTGTCAAAAAGCCCGGCATCGCCCGTTCGGGAAACGCCGCCGACGCCCCACGCACCCGCCTATTTCTGATATTCGTCTTCCGACGACAGTTTGTCGAAATGATAACCGCGCCGGCCCGACTCCGCCGCGTAGCTCCCGCGCGCCAGCCGAATCTGGTAGTCCGGCCGCACGATGATCGCGCCCTCGCCCGGCACGGGGCACACCGAATTGCACATGCCGCAGCCGTTGCAACGGTGGTAGTCGACCCACGGCCGGCGCTTGCCGGCTGGGTCCTGCACCCAATACACCGCTTTGTACTGGCACGACTCGTCGCAGACCATGCACAGGCGGTCGCCCGTCCAGACCACGCAGCGGTCTTTGTAAAGAATCGCCGTGCCGATGCGGGCGCAGCGCTTTTCGTCCAGGCCCAGCGAGCGAATCGCGCCCGTCGGACAGACCGCGCCGCAGGCGTTGCAGCCCTGGTCGCAATACGCCAGCCGCATGCGATGCGCCGGCGCCCACAGGCCCTCGAGGCCGCCGTCGAACCAGTCCGGCTGCAACGTGCCGGTCGGACAGGCTTTGACGCACTGCCCGCAACGGATGCAGCGCTTGCGGAAAATGTCTTCCGGCAACGCCCCCGGCGGCCGCAGCAGCGAGTCGGGCGAAACCTGCCGCGCCGGGCTCATGTGAAACAGCATCGCGCCGAACGCGCCGCCGGCGACGCCGGTCAGCAGCCGCCGCCGGCCGAGATCGAGCGGCTTCGCCAGCCGCGGCGCCGGATTCGCGGGGCCGAACGAAACGACTTTCAGGTGGCAATCGGTCACGCAACGGTTGCAGTTGATGCACTCGGCCGGATCGTATTCGTGCGGGTCCTCGCCGATCGCGCCGGTTTCGCAGACGCGGCGGCATTTGCCGTCGTGGTCGCACGGCGCCGCGACATGGCGTTGGAACGGCGTCAGCCGCGCCGCCAGACCCAGCAGCGCGCCGAGCGGGCAAAGGCTGCGGCACCAGAACCGCCGCTGGAGGCGATTGAGCATCAGGATCGCGATGACCATCGCCGCCGCCGCCAGCGAGGCGGTCGGCATCGTCGCTTGGCGCGTCTGCATCATCGTCAACGAAATCCAGCCGAATTTCTTCGCCAGCCAGCCCACGCCGTCCAGCCCGAGATTGGCCGAGAAGACGGTGACCGGATAAACGACGTACGTTGCGGCGCGCGTGATCAACGAGATCGGATCGAGCAGAAACGCCAAGCCGTAGCCCGCCGCCGCAGCCACGAGAATGATCAGCAGATTGATGTATTTCAGCCCGCGCCCGACGCGCTGGTGGTTGGGCCAGCGGCGTTTGCGGCGGGTGTAAAGAACCTCGTCAGCCAGTTCGATCGTCGTACCCAGCGGGCAGATCCAGCCGCAGAAAAAGCGTCCTACCAGCGCCGTCAGCGCCAGCACGACCAGCGCCGCGCCGAGCCCCGCCGCGGCCGTGCGCGCCGCGAGCGACGCGGCGATCAGCAGCAGCGGGTCCATGCGCAGGAAAAACTCGACCGGTATCCACAACCGCAGCCGATCGGTCGTCATCCCGATCAGCACGCAGAAGAAGAGCAGGAAACCGAGTTGGAACCCGCGCCGAAGCGTCATGCCATCGCCGACCAGACCGGCAGTTCCGCCGTGCGAATACGGCCGACGCCCATTTCCGCGGCCAGCCGGATGTAGCCGACATCGGCCGCCTTCAACTCTTTGCCGTTCCAGGGCGTGAGCGTCACCGCGATGCTGTCGACCGCCACGGGGTCGGTGCCGCCGTACACGCGATACATCAGCTTCACGTCGCCCGGCCCGGCCGGCCCTTTGGTGGTCATCACGCGGGTCGCGTCGAGAATGATCAGCTTCGGCTTAATGAAGGTCGAGAAATCCGCGATGCTCTGGTGCAGATCGAAATCGTGGTGGAACGCGCCGCGGTTTTGCACCGCGCCCATCCAGTTCTTCATGCTGAAGGTCACCAGCGCCGAGCCGTGGCTCTTGGCGATCGGCGCGTTGATCAGCGTGTCGCACTCGATGAGTTCGCGAATCACCATCGCGGTCTTGAGTTGGCGCGCTTTCGGCAAATTGACCTCGACGAAAAACTTGTCGTCGCGCACCAGCCGCACGGCGACGTCCGACATCTTTTTGAAAACTTCGTCGTACCCGTTGCGCTCTTTGCATTGCGCCAGTTGCTGCACGGGGTTGTCCACGATCAGCACCGACTTGGCGCCCGCGTTCAGCGCCATTTCGACCAGCGTCTTCACGATCAGCGGGTCGGTGTTCGCGCCCTGCGCCGGCGCCGACGCCCAGCCCATATTCGGTTTGATGACGACCTTATCGCCCTTGGACACGAATTTCTTCATGCCCCCCAGCGCCTCGATGACCTTCTTCGTCGCCGTCGGTCCGTCGCCCTGAAAGGCGACCGCGTCCTCGTTCGCGGCAAGCAAGTTGCCCGGCATCATTGTCGCGACGGCGGTGGCGGCCGCCATGCCTTGGATCATTTCCCGGCGGGTGATTTTCATTTGCGTCTCCTTCTCGGCGCGTGATGGGCCGATGCCGCGCATTGTCGTCGAATTGCCGGCGGGATTCAAGAACCTTCGGCGGTCCCGACAGGGCAACGGCAAAGTCGATTTAGGATCTCCGAGCAACGCGAAAGCGTGGCCGG
>CAZHPN010000171.1:0-12700 GCA_964534375.1 uncultured bacterium
AGATGCGGACATCTTTAACTGCTTATACTGCGGACATCTTGAGTGTCTGTTACACGCTGGCGCGAGGTGGGGTTGTCTTGCCCAGCGAACTATGGTAGTTATCCGCGGCTTTTGGGGACTTTCTTTAACGAAGGCCGGCGATGCGACCCAACCGGCCGGTGCCGCGATCAGGCCACGGGCTCCAGCGGGATGGTTATCTCGCCGACGCCGATGCGCTTTGAGACCGCGGTCTCCGGTGGGGATGACCATCGCCGGCGACAACAACCGGAGGAAAATTCATGCCCGCAATCACCATGAAAATGATGTTGGAGGCCGGGGCGCACTTCGGCCACCAAACCCGCCGCTGGAACCCGAAAATGAAACCCTACATTTTCGGCGCGCGCAACGGCATCTACATCATCGACCTGCAAAAGACGGTCGAGTTGTACAAGCGCGCGTACAACGCCGTGGTCAAAGCCACCGCCGAAGGCGGCCGGGCGATGTTCATCGGCACGAAAAAGCAATCGGCGGAAATCATCGCCGAAGAGGCGCGGCGCTGCGGCGGCTGGTTCGTCAACAGCCGGTGGCTCGGCGGCACGATGACCAACTTCGTGACCGTGCGCAAGAGCATTGACCGTTACAAAGGCCTGCTGGATATGAAAGAAAAGGGCAACTGGGGCCCGGTCACCAAGAAAGAGCAGCTCAATCTGCAAAAAGAATTGGTGAAGATGGAAAGGAACCTCGGCGGCGTCAAGGACATGGAAGAACGGCCGGCGATCGTCTTCGTCATCGATCCGCGCAAGGAACACATCGCGGTTCACGAAGCGAACAAACTCGGCATCCCGGTCGTCGCGATGTGCGACACCAATTGCGATCCGGAACCGATCGACTACGTCATCCCGAGCAACGACGACGCCATCCGCGCGATCAAACTGTTCACCGGCGCGATCGCCGACGCCGTCATCGAAGGCCGGCAGGTATTCGAAGAAAACCTCCGCCAGCGCCGCGGCCGCGAAGAAGCGGCCCCGCGGCCCAAACCCACGGCCGCGCCGAAACCGGCCGCGGCGGGCGCCGAGGAAAAAGCGGCCGAGCCGCCTGTCGGCGTCGCCGTGGAAGTCAAACGCGCCCGGAAACGCCCCGCCGAGGGGTCGCCGCCGGCCGTCGCGGGTGAGGAAGACGCGGACGATCTCGACGCCGAGGAAACTCCGGCGGACGACACCGACAAATAAGCCGGCGCGCCCCCCTGGCGGGACGCCCCGATGATGCGAGAGGAGTGAGGCGATGGAAATCAACAGCACGATGGTGAAAGACCTGCGCGAGAAAACCGGCGTCGGCATGATGGACTGCAAGAAGGCCTTGCAAGAATCGGCGGGCGACATGGAAAAGGCCATCGAGTGGCTCCGTAAGAAGGGCATTTCCAAGTCGGCGAAACGGGCGGACCGGGCCGCGAGCAAGGGCGTGTTTGGCGTCTATTTTGCGCCGGACCACAAACATTTCACCGCTGTGGAACTCAATTGCGAAACCGACTTCGTGGCGAAGAACGAAGATTTCGTCAAGATGGCGAACGACCTGGCGGCCCACGTCGCCGCGCACGGCACGACCGACGAGGCCGCGCTGCGCGCCGAGAAATTCGCGGCCGACGCGAGCAAGACGGTCGGCGATCTGCTGGCGGAAGCCGTCGCCAAGATCGGCGAGGCGATTCGCTTCGGCAAGATCGTCGATTGGAAAGCCGCAGGCGGCGAGAATTTCCTCGGCCTCTACGTCCATACCGGCGCCGCGGCGATCGGGCTGACCGAGCTGACCGGCGCGACCGGCGCGGACGCGGTCGAACTGGGCAAGAATCTCGGCATGCAGATCGTCGCCTCGAAGCCGGCCTATCTGGCCCCGGCGGACGTTCCGGCCGCCGTCCTCGAAAAGGAAAAAGAGATTTACCGCGAAGAGGCCAAGGCCGCCGGCAAGCCGGAGAAAATCCTGGACAAAATCGCGGAAGGCAAACTGGCAAAGTTTTATCAGGACAACTGCCTGCTCAATCAGATTTACGTCAAGGACACCGACGGCTCGATGACCGTCGAGACGCTGGTGAAAAAGGCCGGCGTGAGCGTGCTGCGCTTCGCGCGCTTGATGGTCGGCCAAAGCTGACCGCCGAATCGGCGTTGCCGATCGAGAAGGCGCGACCCACGCGGTCGCGCCTTTTTTTGCGCCTGGGAAAATCCGACGCGAACTTCTCAACATCCCGCCGAACGTGTATACTGCCTGGAAGATAGGCATCTGATTCGAGGGCGCGACGACGGGGCTCCCACATATTGGGGACCGAGTGATCGAGAATGCCGCGTCGTCGCCGTTCGAGTCGCGCAGCGTCAACCGAACCGACTTTGTGAAACGCACCATGAGTTCTCAGTTTCGGGCGACGGATGAAATCGCTTTGGAAAACGAGTCGCTGCGCGGCCGCGTCGCCGAACTGACGGCGCGTCTGGCGGCGCTGGCGCATCTCGACCGGGATTTCGCGGCCGAGCGCGCGTTTCTGCAAAACATCATCGTTTTGAATCCCTACGCGATTCAGATCCTCGATCGCGACGGCCGGCACGTAATGGCGAACGACGCCTTTCGCGGGCTGTTCGGCGGCGAGCCGCCGGCCGGTTGGTCGGTGTTGGAGGACGCGCAGATCAACGCGCTGACCGGGCCCGGCGAAGTCCAGAAACTCCGCGACGGAAAGATCCTGCGGATGTGCGTCGAATCGCCGTTCAACCCGAGCAAATCGTTGCCCAACGACGCCGTCCGGGCGCCCGATCGCACGGTCTGGATCAAGACCGTCGCCTTCCCGGTGTTCGATGCGCACGGCGAGATCACGCGCTTCGTCGTCATGCACGAAAACATCACCGACCGCAAGCGCGCGGAGCAGTCGCTACGCTCCGCCGAGGGTCGCTTTCGCTCGCTGATCGAAAAGTCGACCGACCTGATCGCCATCGTGGACGCCGACGGCGCCGCGGTCTACGTAAGCGGGTCGATCGAACCGGTCTTAGGTTGGACGCCCGAGGAATTGCTCGGCAAGCCGATCATGTCGTTGGTGCACCCCGAAGACCGCGCCCTGGTGAGGGACGGCATGGTCCGTTGCCTGGCGGCGGTGTCCGGCGAACCGGTTTTCGCCGCGCCGCGCATGCGCCACAAGAACGGCGCCTTCCGGCGCCTGGAGTGCACGGGCCGCAATTTGATCCGCGACGCCACCGTCGGCGGTGTGGTGCTCAACGCCCGCGACGTAACGGAGCGGGAAACAGCGCAGGCCCGGCAACAGGCGGTCGAGGCCAAACTTCGTCAGGCGGAGCGGCTGGATGCTCTCGGCGCCCTTGCCGGCGGCATCGCCCACGATTTCAACACGGTGCTGGCGATCATTCACGGGTTCGCGGAAGAGACGTTGGCCGACGTCGCGGCGGACTCCGGCGTCGCCCGGAACCAGGAGCAGATCCTGACCGCCGTCAAGCGCGCCCGCGGGCTGGTCGAGCAAATTTTGACTTTCAGCCGCGCGGAGGCGGGGACGGTCAAACGGCCGGTGGCGATGAACCGCATCGTTCACGAAACGCTGAATATGCTGGCGGGGTGCATCCCGCGCTCGATCAAGATCGTGCGCCGCCTCGATCCGGCCGCCGGGCACGTCGTGGCCGACCCCAGCGAAATCCAGCAAATCGTGATCAACCTCTGCACCAACGCCCATTTCGCCATGGAGCAGACCGGCGGCACGTTGACCGTTTCCGTGGCGCCCGTGCAACTCGCGGCCGGCCAACGCCTCGACGCGCCGCTTGCGCTGGCGGCGGGGTTCTACTGCCGCCTGACGGTCAGCGACACTGGCAGCGGCATGGACTCGGCGACGATCGCCCGCATCTTCGAGCCATTTTTCACAACCAAGCCGGTCGGCCAAGGCACGGGCATGGGCCTGGCGGTCGTTCACGGCATCGTCAAGAGCCACGGCGGCGACATCCTCGTCGAGAGCGGGCCCGGGGAAGGCTCAGCGTTTCACGTTTTTCTGCCGCAGACTGAAGAAGTGGAGCGCGACGAAATCGAAGAACCCGGCGGCCTGCCGCTCGGCTCGGAACGAATCCTGCTCGTCGACGACCAACTGCAGATGGTCGCTGTTTACAAAGCCATGCTCGAACGGTTGGGATACCAAGTCACGTGTTTCACGAGCAGCGTGCGGGCGCTGAATGCGTTTCTGAAGAACCTGACCGCCTTCGATCTCGTGGTGACCGATCAGGTCATGCCGAAATTGACCGGGTTGGCGCTGGCCCGGCGCATCCGCGAACGGCACGCGGACCTGCCGATTCTGCTGACCAGCGCGCACGAGAAGAAACACATTCTCGACGAAATCGACCGGATCTCGCACGTCCGTTTTTTGCGCAAGCCGTTTTCCAAGCAGGTGTTGGCGACAACGGTTCGCAAAATGCTCGACCGGCCGGCCGCGCCCGCCGCGGCGCCGCCCCAGGGAAGTGACTAATGGCCGCGATCCTCGTCATCGACGACGACGAACAGACGGCCGCACTGCTGCGCCAGATGCTGGAGCGCGCCGGCTATGAGGTGCTCTCGGCCAACAACGGCGCCGAAGCGGTCAAGCTGCTCGAGCGGCATGACGTGAAGGTCATCGTCACCGACATCCTGATGCCCGGCATGGATGGCATGGAGTTGATCCTAAAATTGAAATTCGAGAAAAAGGCGCCGATCATCGTCGCGGTGTCGGGCGGCGGCAAGTACTACGGCGCCGGCGAGTGCCTTACTTGGGCCAGGAATCTCGGCATCCAACACACCTTCGCGAAGCCCATTCCGCGAACGGCGTTCCTGAACAAGATCCGCGAACTGATGACCGATCGTTCCGCATGACCTGTTGCACTCGGCCGCGGAGCCAAATTGGCTTTGTTTCGTAATTTTTCGTAAACGCCCACCGCTAATTCGCTCCGAAATGTTTCACGTGAAACACATTTTGCGGCTTTTATCCGCGTTTATTGGAAGTTTACCTTGGTCCTCTGCGCGATTTTCGCGACTCCGTCTCACTTATTCGATCAAAATAACCTCGAAGGCGCCCGATTACGCATTTGTTTGGTTGTTTATCCGCGAATGCGCCCGACTACGCATTTGTTTAGCCGCGAATACACATAAGCGAGACCGCGAATGTTTCACGTGAAACCGCGTAAATTAGCGATATTCGTGGTTTATCATCATTTGCTTATTTGTATAACCGCGAATGCACGCGAATGCACGCGAATAGGAACGGATATGCGAGCTCATGCTCTTATTCACGCGCATTCGCGATTTGCTGCCATCCTCTGCGGGAACTCCGCGTCGGAGCCTGCCAAGACGGCAAGGTCCCGAAGCCGAAACCCTCGACATATTTCTCCGCCAGGATCGGCCCGTTCGCCACGAAATAACCGGTTCGCCTCGTCAACCGATAGCCAGCTTCCGCGGCGTCGTTCGTGTCGTTGGGAAAACCGGCCCCCTCGCTGATGCCGCAGGAACGGAGAGGCTGGCGCGCTTTTCTTCGCGCTCTTCGCGTCTTTGCGGTGAGAATACCAGAATCACATCCCGGTGGACGCAACGCGGCCGCCGGCGGCAGCCAATGATTTGTGGCGCGGTGCAAAGAATTTCGCGGTGGGTATAGTACAGTTCCCCGTATCGGCGTACGGCTCGTCGACCGCGCGCCCCATCTGGTCTGACTCCAGGCGGAGGTGCTCAGGGACGCCCAACAGACATTAACTTTTGCGCAAACGACGTTCACGCAAGAAAAATCGCCAGCTAACTCTTTTATTGCTTGACTTTGTGAAATTTGCGTAGCACTCTTCGGGACGTGTTGGAAGCTCCGGACTCGGGGCACGGTTACTCTTCATAAAAATAATAAGAGAAAAATAGTTGGTGTCGGTGCCGGGATACGTTTGCGTGGCGAAAGGAGGGTGCCATGAGAAACGGGTTCTTGGGTGCGCTGGGCTTGTTGATGGCGATGGCCATCGCTTTTTTGGGCGCGTGCGCCCCGTCGAGCAGCAGCGGCGGAAATCATCCGGCCGACGACGACGCGTCGCCGGCGGATGACGACGCCTCGCCGACGGACGACGACGATAACGACACGACGCCGCCCGCAGACGATGACGGCTCGCCAGATGATGACGACAATGACGACACATCGCCGGCCGACGACGACGACAACGACGACAACGACGATAACGACAACGACGACACGACGCCGCCGACCGACGACGACAACGACGACGACAGCGCAACGGATGTCTTTGCGGTCGGCGACAATGGAACTATTTTGCACTACGATGGGACAACTTGGTCGCCCATGGCGAGCGGAACGACCCTTCCGTTACAATGTGTTTGGGGTTCCTCCGGAAGCGATGTCTATGCAGTCGGGGTCGGGACGATAATATATTTTGACGGTTCGGCGTGGTCGAACGTGCCAAACGTCCCCGAAGCAGGGAACGTGAATTTCGATGGAGTCTGGGGCACTTCGCCATCCGACGTGCTTGCCGTAGGCGGCGACCAATCGTCAGGCAGGGCCGTCATCATGCATTACAATGGGACGATGTGGTCGGTTCAGTGGACCGCCGGAGCCTCCCTGGGGCTGTCTCAGTTGAGGGGCGTCTGGGGAAGCGCCGACTCGGGCGTTTTTGCGGTGGGCGAGTGGTCCCTGGATAATTACCCCCCTTCCCCGCCGGTCACTGGCGGATTTGTTGTCGACAAAGACGGCGCTTCCTGGACTACGTCGGCCAACTCGGACATGTTTGGTCCGTTTCTAGCCGTCTGGGGAACCTCCCATTCCGACGTCTTCGCCGTGGGCTGGATTCCCAATGAAACCGGGAATCCGGGCGGCAATCAAATCGTTCATTACGACGGCGTCTCCTGGTCGGATATGGCCGTGCCGACGCAGGACGTCGCTGCTGTCTACGGCATCTGGGGCACATCTTCCTCCGATGTATTTGCAATCGGCCAATATTACAAACTCGCGTTCATTGACCATTACGATGGCTCATCGTGGTCCCAATTGATCACGTCGCCTTTTCAATTTCTCGGACTTTGGGGCGGATTCGCGGCGGACGTATTTGTTGTCGGGTGCGACGGCAACGCGGGCCTCATTGTTCACTACGACGGTTCGGCGTGGATCACCATGCTTGCCGGGCTGCCAAATCCATTGTGGAGTGTTTGGGGCGTCGCGAAATAATGAGTGCAGCCAAACATAGGCGCCAGCCACTTTTGCGGCGCGGCTTGACTTTACGAAATTTGCGTCGCACTCTTCGGGACGTGTTGGAAGCTCCGGACTCGGGGCACGGTTACTCTTCAGAAAAATAATAAGAGAAAAATAGTTGGTACGGGCGCTGGGATACGTTTGCGTGGCGAAAGGAGGGCGCCATGAGAAACGGGTTCTTGGGTGCGCTGGGCTTGTTGATGGCGATGGCCATCGCTTTTTTGGGCGCGTGCGCCCCGTCGAGCAGCAGCGGCGGAAATCATCCGGCCGACGACGACGCGTCGCCGGCGGATGACGACGCCTCGCCGACGGACGACGACGATAACGACACGACGCCGCCGGCAGACGACGACGGTTCGCCGGCTGATGACGATAACGACGACAGTTCGCCCGCGGACGACGACGACAACGACGACGACAGCGCAACGGATGTCTTTGCGGTGGGCTTGAACGGCGCGATTGTGCACTACGATGGGGCATCTTGGTCGCCCATGACGAGCGGGACGCCGAACGATTTAACCGGCATTTGGGGGAACGGCGGCTCCGACGTTTTCGTCGTTGGCTACCCCAGTGTCGTTTTACATTACGATGGTTCCCTTTGGTCAACCGTGGCAAGCATACCGGATACGGAATACGGCGGCCTTGCCTGCGTCTGGGGAACCTCGCCATCGGATGTGTTTGCGGCAGGCTACGAAGGAGGCCAAAATGGCGTCATCCTTCATTACGACGGCACCGCGTGGTTAGTTCAGTGGACAGCCGGTGTTTCATTGGGCGTTTCTGAAATACGGGGAGTTTGGGGAATCGCCAGCACCAATGATTTTGTCGTCGGCGAATCGAGTGCCAATAATGCCGCGCCCTTTCCTCCGATCGTTAGCGGATTAGTTTTAGACAACAAGAACGGCTCCTGGACCGAGATGAACAACACCGGGTCCTTGGGCCCGCTTAACGCCGTCTGGGGAACCTCGCAATCGGACGTCTTTGCCGTGGGCTGGATTCCTAACAGCACGGGTAATCCCGGCGGGAATTTAATCATGCATTATGACGGGCTCTTGTGGTCGAACATGCCGGTTCCGACCGATGACACTGCCTTTGTAGCCGGAATCTGGGGTGCATCTTCTTCCGACGCGTTCGCGGTCGGCGCGGATTACGAGGGCGGCTTCGTATTCCGCTACGACGGATCGTCGTGGTCGACAGCGACCAACGCCGCCTCCGGCTTGTACGGAATCTGGGGTTCCTCGGCCGCCGATGTGTTTGCCGTCGGCCGGGATAACGACGCGGGTGTGATTCTGCACTACGACGGTTCGTCGTGGACCACGACGACCGCCGGGTTGTCAAACTCATTAAACGCCGTTTGGGGCGTAAAGCGATAACGACACGGTGGCCGAGCCGGCCGCAACGCCTCAACGTGCCGGCCAAACATAGGTGCCAGCCACTTCTGCGGCGGGACCTGCCAAGCGGCACGACAGGCCAGCCGACCGCTGTGTGGGGAAGCTCTTCCTCAAACGTGTTCGCCGTTGGCACAGACGCCGTGTATAACGGGTTGGTGTTGCTCTACGACGGAACCTCATGGTCGACGATTGCCGTCATGACCGAAACGAGCTTGTACGGGATCTGGGGCAACTCTTCCTCGAACGTGTACGCCGTCGGATACACCTCGACGGGAGACTGGGCCGTGATTTTGCACTTCGACGGTTCCTCGTGGTCCGCGATGCCAAACCAACTGACGGGGGCGAACGGATTGAACGGCGTGTGGGGCAGCGCCCCCTCGGACGTGTTTGCCGTCGGGCCGGATTATTACACGGGGCCCGTCGTGATTGCGCATTATGACGGTTCGTCGTGGTCGGCGATCGCGACCGGGACCACGGCAAACTTGCAAGGCGTTTGGGGCAGTTCCGCCACGGATTTGTTCGCGGTCGGCCAGGGCGGGATCATCCTGCACTACGGGCAAAATTGATCCGAGGGAAGACGGCGGCAACGAGATCGCGTTGGGCGGTGGGCAAGGATTCGATAACGGCGTTGGCCGGCGGCGCCGCCGAGGGCGGTTTCGCCGGCCGGCTCCAAGACCCTTGCTTGTCACGGGTTTCTTTGAGCCTGCCTATTCGGGCGCCCGCCCGCCGAAATCGAAGTATATCGACGCCTGCATATCCCGCGTTTCGAATCGATCGACCAGGCGCGCGTGCGGCGGCACGCCGCAGTCGGCGAAATTCCGGCGGAAACGCCCGATTTCGCGAGACAGCCAGCCCGTGAGTTTGTGTGCGGAGAACACCGCCCACAACGCCAATCCGGCTTTTGAGTCCACCACCACGACCATGAGATTTCGCGTCGCGCCAAAATCGGCCGCCCGGAGGCCTGGTTCCGCGTAGTAGTAAATGCCCGGCTTGCCTTGATCCCAGATCGAGGGCGGCGTTTCTCCCGGCCAAAATCGGTTGCACTGGCTGAAGCGAAAACCCGCCAAGCGGTGTTGCGCCACGACCGCGGCGACGTGATGGTAGACCGCGACCTGGTTGTCAACGTTCACCTTGTAACACGGGAACAGCCGCACGGCCGCCGCCGAAATCAGGATGGCAACCGTTGTGACGCCGGTCAGCGCCGCAAAAATCTTGGCGTGGAACGGACCGTTTTCACGCCAGTTTCGGTAAGGCGGCGACCATTTCGCGTATTGGAAGAACAAGCCGGCGAAATAGCAGAGAAAAGGCGCGGCTGGAAAAAAATAATGCGTGGGTTCGAAGGTCCAGGCCGTCGTCTGGTAGCGGATAAGGTGCAACGGCAGCATCACGGCGTACGCCAAGAACAGGGCCGAGGCGCCCCCGATGATGACATGGCGGTCGGTGCGCAGCGTCCGTAGCCAGCGACCGATCTGCAGCAGACTGAGCGCGCCGTAAAGGTTGACGCCGAGGCCGCCGAGCAGGATGGTCATCACGATGATCGGCAGCGCGGAAAAAGGCAGCGCCCGCAAAGCGCCCCGCGCGCCTCTGAGCAGATCGTCATTCTCGCTCACGTAGGCGCCGGCGGGCGCCAGGCGCGCCGCCGCTTGCTCGATGAGCGAAACATTGACCGCGGCCAGCGCCGCGACGCCGAGCAGGGTGAGCAGCAACGTCGCCCGGTCGCGCCAGAACCGCGTAACGATCATCGTGGGCACGATCAATAACACGGCGGACATATGGATTTGCATGGCGATGCCGAGAAACAGCCACGCGGGTGCGATCGTCCACGTCCGGTCGCGGGCGGACAACGCCAGAAAGCAGAAATAGATCGCGAGGAAAAACGGCAGGTAATAATTGTGCTGGGCGGCGAACGGCGTCATCAGAAAATGGAAGGCAAAGGCAGCGGCGGCGAACCACTGGCCTGGGCCGTCGCCGAACAATTGCCGCAGCGCGAAAAAGATCAGCGCCAGCGCAAAGATGTCCAACAAGGTAACAAAATAATATTGCGCGCGGAGGTCGCGCGAGATGCGCAGCGGCAGGAGGCTCCAATAATTCGCGAACGAACCAAGGCGAAATCCGTAACCGACAAGGTTGCCCTGATCGAGCGGCTGACCCGAGTCGAAGTAGTTGATCGTCCGCTTCAAGAAGACGTCGACGTCCCCGTCGACTGCGCGCAGATCGAACGCGTGGAAAAGAACTTGCACGGCGAAAAACGACGCGAGACCGGCGATCAACAGGTTGCGCAAACCGCGGGGCGGAACCGCGCCGGCCGACCATGCGCCGATTCCCCGATTCCCATGTTCGCCGTCTCGCACGTCTCTAATCGTTCCCTCCCGCGCGCCTGCCGGCGTTCGCAAGCGGCGCTTTCCGCCCGCCGCCGCGATCGAACTTCTTCGCCGGCTTCGCGCTGCTGAATTCGCGCCGCGACACCTTTCCCGTCGGGCTGGAGGACTGCATTTTTGGCCAGTTTTGGCGGGAAATCAAGGAACAAAACGAGAAGCGATAGGCAGTTTCCGGCCGCCGGAGCGCAATTGGGGCAAGCGTTCCATCGCGGATTTTCGGTCTTCAAACTCGCGCCGCAGGTTGTCGAGGGGCTGAGCAGTGTGGGATACTTGCCGCAAGCGAACGCCGGGGGGACGCCGGCGAAGCGCCGCTTTTCGCTACATTGGGGGCGGCATGACGGAGTTGCATCGCCGGGCGGACCTTGCTGAAAACACACGCGGAGCGCCGCGCCGCGTTTTCTATTTTCTCGCCGCGCTGGTCGCGCTGGTGTATTCGTTTCGCTTCTTTGTCTACGCCCAAACATAGTGTAACGTTACAGTAAAATCTTTACAATTGGCACGGAGTGTGCTATCGTTGGTTTCATGTGGAAACCAGCCAAACCATTGCCGATGACGGAAGAGCAGCGCAAGACTTTGGACGCCTGGGTGCGCGCCAAGACGTCGCCGCAGCGAATCGTCCTTCGATCCCGGATTTGTCTGCTCGCGGCGGCGGGCGTTTCCCATAACGCCATTGCCAAAAAACTGGGCACTTCTCGCCCCACCGTTTTGTTGTGGACGGACCGCTTTCGGGGTCAAGGTCCTGCGGGTCTGGCGGAAGATGCGCCGCATGGACCCAGTGCCCGCAGTCTGACTGCCGCAAAGATCAACGCGGTCGTGGAAGCGACACTTCACACGACGCCCAAGGACGCCACCCACTGGTCGACGCGGACCATGGCCCGCGCCATGGGCGTCAGCAACGCCACGGTGTCCCGCATCTGGGACGCGCATGGCTTGCAGCCGCATCGCGTGCGGGGATTCAAGCTCTCGAAAGACAAACGTTTTGTCGAGAAGTTGACGGACGTCGTCGGCGTTTACCTGAATCCACCGGACAAAGCCGTGGTGTTGTGTATGGACGAAAAGACGCAAATTCAGGCGCTGGACCGGACGCAGCCGGGTTTGCCGTTGAAGAAAGGTCGCTGCGGCACGATGACGCACGATTACCAGCGCAACGGGACGACCTGCCTGTTCGCCGCCTTGAATGTGCTGGAGGGCAAGGTCATCGGTTCCTGTTATCCGAGACACCGAAACATCGAATTCCGGAAATTCCTGCACCAGATCGATCGCGCCGTCCCCCCCGAGTCAGACATTCACATGATCCTGGACAATTACGGCACGCACAACCATCCAAAGGTCAAAGCGTGGTTGGAAAAGCATCCCCGCTTTCATCTGCACTTCACGCCGACCAGTGCGTCTTGGCTGAATCTTGTGGAACGATGGTTCGGCGAGATCACGCGAAAACGAATCCGGCGAGGGGTGTTTCGCAGCGTTCAGGAACTCATCAGCGCAATTGAAGACTACATCCGGGGCAACAACGAAAATCCCAAACCGTTCGTCTGGACGAAAAAGGTCGAAGCCATCTTAGAAAAGACCGCTCGTTGTAAAGCCGTCATTGAAACAGTACAATAGGTGCTGCCAAACGTAGGTGCTGCCAAACGTAGGTGCCAGCCACTTTTGCGGCGCGGCTGCGTGGCGAAAGGAGGGCGCCATGAGAAACGGGTTCTTGGGTGCGCTGGGCTTGTTGATGGCGATGGCCATCG
>CAZHPN010000172.1:0-12684 GCA_964534375.1 uncultured bacterium
ATCGGCTGTTCGCCGCGGCCGGCGAGAAATACGAGCGGGCGTTGCGTGTCAAGCCTGACAAGCACGAGGCGCTCTACAATTGGGGCGCCGCCCTCGCCGCTCAGGCCCAGACCAAAACGGGGGCCGAGGCCGATCGGCTGTTTGCCGCCGCAAACGATCGATACATTAAATGCGAAAGCATCCGACCTGGACACGCTGCATACAACCTGGCTTGTGTAGCGTCGCTATGCGGTCGCGAAGAGGACTGCGAGAAATGGCTGGAGGCTTCGAAAGCCGCGGGGGTTTTGCCGACTCGCGCGCATATCGAAAAGGACGCGGATCTTGACCCGGTGCGCCAAAGGGATTGGTTCAAGGATTTCGTCTCGAAGCTCGACTAGTTCGGACTGCGCGCGGCTGCGCGCCTTGCGGCGCGCTCATCGCGCGCGGGCAACACAAAACGACCCGGCTTTCTCTGCTCGAATTCTGCGACCTCTGTGCCTCTGTGTTGCAAATTCAAGAAATCTTCGCACGGCGCGACGAAATTCGCGCTCCATGATACAGCTCGCGCAGATCGGCCGTGCGGATCGGCGGAGCCCGACGGACGGGGCGGGGCCGCATCGCGCGACGCACTGGCCGGCAAAACCCCGGCTTTTCCGCCGCCGGCCGGCGCTTCCTTTACCCGTCTTGCAGTACAGCGTCGACCTTCGCCGGATGCGCGTCGTCGGCCAGCGGCCGATACGCGCGATCCAAATGGCGTGAAATCAAGAATTCCGCGACGGCCGCGGTTGCCGCGGCGCCGCGCTGACGCTTTTCCCAACTCGCCTGCGCCAGCAGCAACGCCGCCTGAAAGGCCTGCATCAGTTCTTCGACGTGCAGCCGGATCGCCCGGGCGCCGTAGCGCTCGTTCGCCACGCAGCGCGACAAGCCGCGATAGGTTTCCGCCCACGCGTCGCGGACGACAGCGGCCTGCGGCGCGAACTGCGCGTCCGCCGCGTCCAGCAGCGAGCGCAGGCGCCGATCGGCCGCCGCGAACAGCTCGTAGCGCGCCGCATCGTGCAGCACCTGCATGCACAGGACGTTGTGGCTGCCTTCCCAGCTTTCCAGCACGAGGCTGTCGCGCCACAGCCGCGGCAACACCGAGAAACTTTCGATGGCGCCATTGCCGCCCAGGATTTCGATTCCGCGATGGATGGCGTCGGTGGCGATGATGCTGGCCCAGTATTTGTTGGCGTTGACGAGCAGCCGGTGCAGCTTGCGGTCGTCCGCGTCGGCGGTTCCCAGGTCCTGCCGGTCGATCAACTCGGCAAGGTAAAACGTCGCGGCCAGCGCGCCGGCGTGCTCCGCCTTCATGATCGCCAGCGTCTCGCGCACCAGCGGGTAGGCGCCGATCGGCTGGCCGAACGCTTCGCGCGCCGCGGCGTAGGCCGTCGCTTCGAGGAAGGCGCGCCGCATCGCGGCCGTCGACCCGACGGCGTTCATGAAGCGCGAGGTGTTGAGCACGATGCCGACGGCGATCTTGAAGCCCTCGTCGAGCCGGCCGATGGGGTAGGCGACCGCGCCCTGGAAGTCGAGTTCCGCCGTCGCCAGCGTACGCGTGCCGATTTTTTCCTTGAGCCGGCGGATGCTGAAGCCGTTGACGCCGCCGCTCGCGTCGTGGCGCGGAACCAAAAAACAACCGAGCCCCGCGGTGCCGGCCGCCGCGCCCACGGGCCGCGCCGTCACCAGAAACAGCGCGGCGTCGGCCACCGAGCAAAACCATTTTTCGCCGTCGAGCAGCCACGTGCCCGGCTCGGCCGGATTCGGCCGCGCGGTCATGGCGTTCGCGCCGACGTCGCCGCCGCCCTGCACCTCGGTCAGGAACTGCGCGGCGTGCAGCCGGCTTTCGTAGACCGGGTCGAGCAGGCCCGGCAGCCAGCGCTTCTTCATTTCGTCCAAGCCTTTTTGTTGAATCGCCCGCACCAGCCCCGACGTGCACACGACCGGGCACGAATGTCCCATTTCGCCGGCGTGGCCGAGCAGATACGCCAGCGCGGCCTGCGCCCACGTCTGGCCCGGCTCGGCGAGCCGCGCGACCAGCCCCGCCTCGTAAACCCACTTGCCCAATTGATGGTAGAGCGCGTCGAATTCGATTTCTTCGACGCGGCGGCCGATGCCGTCGAAGCGCGCCAGCCGTGGGTGGCGCGGCCACTCGTCGTTTTTTCGCGCGGCGTCGTCGATCTTCGTCGCGGCCAGACCGCCGAATTCAACGAACGGCCGTTCGTCGAAGGGCCCGCCGCGCATTCGTTCGAGCAGGCGCTGCAACAAACCGTTGCCCGTATAGAAATTCGTCGGTTTCGCCGCTTCCCATTGCGCCAGCCGCGCGCGCCCTTCGTCAGTTTCGTTCATGGTCCTGCCCACCGTTGGTTTTCGCTGCCCTTCAACTTATCGCCTGATCCGGACAAGTCCATTCAGAGCGCGATTTTTTGCCGGGGCGTTGGGCTGGGACATCTGTGACACAGACGCCGGGCGCTGCTCCGCGCGGGCCTCAGAGTTTCTCCGCCGCGAGGTGGCACAGGCCGGCGGCGATTTCTTCGGGCGCGAGGCCGCGAAAACGCGGCGGCAGCGGCAGTCCGCGCACGAATGCCACGTCGGCCGGGTCGACCTGCGTCTCCAGAAAAACGGTGCGCAGGCCGGCCGCTTCGGCCAGGCGCCGCATGTCCGGCGCCCGCAGGCGGTTCAGGTAAAAAAAGCGGTTTTGGCCGAGGCGCCGCCAGGCGCGGTCGTCGAAACGCAGGAAATTCAGCCGCGGCAACGCCGGGTCGCCGTGCGCGAAATGGTCGGACAAATCGATGATATGATAAACGAGGCCGCCCGGCGCAAGCAGCCGGGCCGTCTCGCGATGCAGCGCCGGCAAATCCGCCTCCGGAATGTGCTCGAGCACGCAGGTGGAATAGTACAAATCGAGTTCGCCGTCCGCGAGCGGCACGGCGGACGCCGAGGCCGGGGCGAGGATTTCCAGCCGGCCCGCGGCGAGCAGCCCGGCGAGGTCGCGGGCGTCGTGCAGGGCCCGCCAGCGCGCGCGCAGGTCGTCGGCGGGCGCGCCGGTCGCCGCGGCGATCTCGGGCAGGCGCGGCTCGGTCTGCGCCAGCACCTGCCGGAAGCCGGCGTACGTGAGATAGGGCCGGATGTCGAGCAAAATGACGCGTCGGGCGCCCAGCAGCGAGAGCAGCACGCCGTACACCGGATTCCACCCCGCGCCGATCTCCAACGTGACGCGGCCCGTCGGCGAAAAGCCGCGCATTTCGGCGAGCCGGCGCAGCATCTTCAGCGCCGGCGTCAGGTGCAGCGAAATGTCGACGGCCAGCGCGGCGGCGCGCGTCCGGCGCCGGCGGTCGAGCGCCTCGCCGAAGGGCGCGGCGGCCAGCAGGCGGAAGAGCGCGGATTTGAGTCGCCAATTCATCGCGCCGCTATTCGCCGAGGTACGAGCCGGCCGCCAGGTGGACGCCGGCGACGCGTTCGATGTCGCCCACGCGCACCGTCAGGCCGTAGCGAATCTTATGAATCGGCGCGCCTTCGTAGTTGTCGAGGGTTTCCAGTTCCTGATCCGTCAGGCCCAGCAGCACGAAGCCAAGGGTCGTCGCGCCTTCCTGCTCGGCCAGCGTGTAGACCCATTGGCCGCCGGCGCGGTGCGCGCGGCGCGCGTAATTGGGCAGCGCGGCCGGCGCGAACGGCGCATAGCGGCCGATTTGCTCGCGCACGCGGTCGGGCTCGACCAGTTCGTCCCACACGAAGAGCAGGCGGTGGATGAATAAGTCGTCGAGTTGGACGGCGGCGGCCGGTGGGCCGAAGATGGTGACGCCTTGAGCGGGAAAGAATCGCGCCGAAAACATCGAGGCTTCCTTCGCGAGCGGCCGCCGGTCACAGTTCCTTGAACATCGCCAAGCGCTGCACCTCGAAGCCCATCGCGCGCCAGAAGCGCAGCGAGCCGACGTTCTTCGGGATGACGTTGACGTAGATTTCCATCGCGCCGTGATGCCCGAGCCAGCCGATCGCTTTGCCGGCCATCTCGCGGCCGATGCCCTGGCGACGATATTCCTCGGCGACCATCAGATTTTCCAGCACCCCGATCACCGATTGCGCAAACGTTTTGGCCGGCATCGTCAGGTAGCCGTTCGAGAACGAAATGATGCGCCCGGCCGTTTCGGCGACGATGACGTAGGCATCCGCGCGCCGCACGTATTCGGTGAAGATCGCGCGCTGCTGATCTTCGGCGTTGACCCGCAGCCGATAACGCGGATTGACCTCGGCCGTCAGGTCCATCAGTTCTTTCCAGAGAGCGACCACCGCGTCGAGGTCGTTCCGTTGCGCCAGTCGAATGCGGTATTTCGTTTCCATCGGCGCTAATTAGCATTTTGCCCGCGTCCGCGGCAAGCCCGGTCGGCCGGCGGGGCGGCGGAATCAGTTTCCGCGCCAGGCGCGAAGATTTTTCGGCTGGAACCGCAGCGCGGCAAAGGCACGGCCAAATCTCGGATGGCGGAATGCGGATGGCGGATCGGCGGCGTGCAAAAAGTCTTTGCGCGGCGCAAAAAAACCTGCGGGGCCGCTCAGATTTCGCCGTAGGTGATCAGAAGATTGCGGCAGCGGGCGAGCATGGCGCGCACATTTTCCTCCAGCGCCTGCAGCGTGGCGGAGTCTTCGGCGCTGTTTTGACCGCCGTTGCCGCCCATGTCCCGCAACATCGACCAATTGGCGAACAGCGCCTTGCGCAACGACCGCAATTCCTGCATTTCGATGGTGATCGCCCAAACGTAGGTGTCGAGCACGTAATCGGCGGCGGCGAGCGTGTAATCGACGCGCGGCGCCAATTCTTCGACGCCGCGCAGCCATTTGCGCAGGCATTGGATATCGCAGCTCGGCGCGTCGTAAAGCTGCGCCAGATAAAGCGCATGGTCGGTCGCCGTGCGCAGGAGTTGGCGATCGTTGGGCGACGGCGACCCGCGGGCGATGACCGCGTCGATCGCCTCGCGCACCGAATTCATTTCCGGCTGCGCGGCGGGGGGGCCGGCGGCGCCGAAATCGGCGAGCCAGTCGCGGAAATAGCGGGCCGCCGCCCACAAACCGTTTTCGTGGGCAATGACTTCTTGAATTTCCACGGGACCCTCGCTGGCGCTGTGTTGCCGATTCGACGTGCGATTTTCGCGCCACGTATTATAAGAGCCAAGTCGCAAAACGCAATCTAACCAGAGCCGGAATCTCCGGCGAATAGATTTTTGGTTCTTTTGACACGATGGCCGGGGTTTGACGGATTTACAGGATTTGTTTAGCGCTCATCCTGTTCATCCGGTTCTGAAAGGACAAAACTGCTTGCCTCGAGCGACGCCTGCGCGACAGCCAGGGCGGCCAGCGCGGCGGTTTCGGCGCGCAAGACGCGCGGCCCGAGGTGGGCGGCGGCCCAGCCGCGCTCGACCAGCCAGGCGAGTTCGGCGTCGGTCAGCCCGCCTTCCGGGCCGCTGAGCAGGCACAACGACTTCCCGGCGTTCGCCGCCAGAACTTCTGGCAACGACTCGCTGGCCCCGGGATCGAAGGCCACGCGCACTTCATATGCCGCGGCCCGTTCGGCCGCCGCGGCCAGCGTCGGCGCGAAATGCACCCGCGGGGCGTCGGCCCGGCCGCACTGGGCGCAGGCGCCGGCGATCGTCGCCGTGAGGCGCGCGAGTTTGCGTTCGACCTGTTCCGGGCCCCAGCGCACGACCGAGCGTTCCGCCGCGAAGACGACGATTTCCGCGGCGCCGAGTTCGCAGGCTTTTTCGGCGATCCATTCGGGCTTGTCGCCCTTGCTGAGCGCGAAAATCAAGGCGACCGGCGGGCCGGCGCGGCGCCGCACGGCGTAGGGCGCGTCGACGGCGAGCGTCACCGCCCGCCGGTTGACGTCGAGCACGACGGCGGCGGCCTCGCAGCCCGCGCCGTCGAAAAGGACGAGGCGGTCGCCAGCGCGCATGCGGCGGACGTGCGCCAAGTGGTGCGCGGCCGGCCCGGTCAGCGCCAGCCGGCCGGCGGCCAGATGCTCGACCAGGCAACGGGTCACGCGTGTTCGAGTTCCAGCAGAATCCATTCGTCCTGTTCTTCCTCGCGCGCCAGCGACATGCCGCGCTCGTCGTAGGCGGCGATCATTTCGCGGCGCGATTCGGCGAGCACGCCGGTGAGCGCGAGCCGGCCGCCGGGTTTGGTGCGGCGGGTCAGATCGCCCGCCATTTCGAGCAACGTCGGCGCGGTAATGTTGGCCGCGACCAGATCGAACTCGCCGCGAATCTGGTGCAGCGGCCGATGGGTGAATTCGGCGGCGGCCTCCAGGCCGTTGAGCGCGGCGTTTTCCCGCGCGGCGGCGACGGCGGCTGGGTCGATATCCACCCCCACCGCCCGTGCCGCGCCGGACAGCAGCGCGGCGAGCGCGAGGATGCCGGTGCCCGTGCCGACGTCGAGCACGGCGCCGCCCGGGTGCGCCAAGCACCAGCGTTCGACGCTGCGCGCGGCCAATTGCGTCGTGGCGTGCGTGCCGAAGCCGAAGGCCATTTTCGGCTCGATGATCAGGCGGCGCATGCCGGCCGGCGGCGGCGCGGGGTCCCACGACGGCTGCACGGCCAGCCGTTCGGTGAGCGCGGTTTGTTTGAAGTATTTCATCCACGACACGGCCCAGTCGTCGTTCGGGCGCTCGTCGATGCGCACGGTCGCGGCGCGCGCGGCCGGGTCGATTTTCGCCAGTTCCACGAGGTAATCGCGCGTCGTTTTGGCGTAGCGCTCGATCGCGGGCCGGTCGTCGCCGTAGGTCAGCAGGCGCACGCCGGTCGCCGACGCATGCTCCTCGAGGCCCTGCAAGCCGACGTCGAACAGCCGGCTGGCGATGGCGTCAGCCAGGTCCGCCGGCGTTTCGATCACCAGCACATAGAGGGTTTCACGAGGTTTGGCGGTTTTCATCAGCTAGCAACCCGCGGGATTCGGGGTTCGGGGTTCGGGGCGTTGGGGCGGATTCGGAAGTCATAGGACCCATGGGACCTATAGAACCTATAGGACCTATAAGACCTATTTGCCCTAATTCGCCCATCGTGCTAACCCTTGCATGCGGCGGTTCGCTGCCGGACCGTCCGACTACTGACTACTGACTGCTGCGTTCCGACTTCTGACTCCTGGTTTCTGCCTTCTATCTCCTGGCCGCCCGCCGCCAGCGGCAAATCATACCCCGGTTTGCCGACGGGCACGCCGCCCCACCAGGTGTCGCAACGGTCGGCCATTTCGTTCATGCGGTCGCTGACCGCTTGCCGGATACGTTCGCACTCGGCCTCGTCGGCGTCGGGCGGCACGAACACCGGCTCGCCGTGCAGCAGCACGATTTTCGTGAACGGCAGCGGCAGAAAATAGCGGTCCCATGACTGGAAGACGAGGCGCCGCTTCGCCCCGTACATCATCGGGATGATCGGCAGGCCGGTTTCGCGGGCGAGTTTCACCGTCCCCATCTTCAGTTGCCGCGCCGGCCCCTTCGGGCCGTCGGCCATCATGCCTGCCGTGTGGCCCTCGCGCTCCCGCAGCTTGTCGATCAGGTTCCGCAGCGCTTCGCGGCCGCGGCGCGTCCCGCTGCCGCGCACCGAATAAAATCCGAGCCGCAACGCCAGGGCGTTGGCGTACTCGCCGTCTTTGCTGGTGCTGATCATCATCGTCACGTGGCGCGAGCCGAAGTCATAAAAAAAATAAAACATCCGCTGATGCCACGTGGGGTAAATGCAACCGCCGTATTTCTGCAGCGCTTCGCGTTCGCGCTCCTCGTGCTCGCGCGCGACCACGCGGCACGAACCGTTCCACAAACGCAGCAGCCACGCCGCGATCGGCGGCGCGATTCGGAGCAGCAGCCTCTCCCAGAAGTTGAAGACATTATTCGCCTGTTCGGACATGGCGTCAGAATATGGTCACCCGCCGCCTTGCGTCAAGTTGCCGCGCGACACAAACTATCCGTGAGCATCGACAGGAGGCCGTTGTGGGAATTTTGCGGTGGTTGTGGGAAATGGCCGCGCGGGCGTACGCGGCGGTCTATTGGCGGCTGACCGGGCGCCTCCTGCGGCGCGCGCGGTACGAGGCGATCGAGATCGAAATCGCCGGCGCATTGCCCGAACACCGGGCGCCGGGCTCGCCGTTCGAATTTCGTCGCCCGGCGCGGCTGACCCATCGGCGGCTGATCGAGCTGCTGGATTTCGCCGCGGCCGACCCGCGCCTGAAGACGATCATCGTGCGGCTGGGGCCGCTCACCGTCGGGCTGGCGCGGCTGCAGGAGGTCGCGCGCGCGCTCGACCGGGTCAAGGCCGCCGGCAAGACGCTGGTCGCGCACCTGGATTCCGTCGGCCTGCGCGAATACGTGCTCGCGGCGCGCTGCCAGCGGCGGCTGATGACGCCGACCGCGGTGCTCGCGCTCACCGGGCTCAACATGGAAATCACCTATCTGCGCGGCCTGCTCGACAAGGCCGACGTCGAGGCCGATTTGCTCGTCGCCGGCAAGTTCAAGAGCGCCGCCGAAATGTTCACGCGCACCAGCGCCGGCGAGGCGTCGCACGCGATGACCGAGGGGCTGCTCGACGACCTCTACACGCAGCTCGTCGCCGACGTCGCGACGGCCCTCGGCAAGAGCCCGGCGCAGGTGGCGAAGTTGATCGACGGCGGACCGTACGCGCCCGAGCGGGCGGTAAAGGCCGGCCTCGTCGACAAGCTCGCCTACCGCGACGAGATGCTCGCGGAACTCGGCGTCAAAGACGAACGACGGCTGGTCCCTGGGCTGCGCTATTGGCGGCTCATGGAGCGCCGCGAACGCGCCCGGGCGCGGATGATCGCCGCGCCGACCCTGGCGCTGGTCCATTTGTCGGGCGCGATCCGCGACGGCCGCGGCGACCCGGCGAGCGGGCGGCCCGGCGCCGACAGTTACGTCAAGCTGCTGCGCCGCCTGCGCCGCGACAAACGCGTCAAGGCGGTGGTGCTGCGCATTGCCAGTCCCGGCGGCGCGGCCGGCGGCTCGGATCTGATCCGGCGCGAGGCGGCCAACCTCGCCGCGGAGAAGCCGCTGGTGGTCAGCATGGGCGACGTCGCCGCTTCGGGCGGTTATATGGCGGCGGTCGCAGGCCGGACGATTCTCGCCGAACCGGCCACGTTGACCGGCTCGATCGGCGTCATCGCGGGCAAGTTCGCGGTCGCCGGGCTGCTCGCCAAACTCGGCGTAAACGTCGAGGCGCACCGACGCGGCGCCGCGGCGGGCATCTTTAGCGGCCTCGGGCGGTTTTCCGCGTTGGAACGGAGGCGCATGACCGAAGTGCTCGGCGCGGCCTACAGTTCATTCAAGGAAGCGGTCGCCGCGGGCCGAAAAATGACGGCCGAACGCGTCGACGAAATCGCCGAGGGCCGCGTCTGGACCGGCCGCGAAGCGCTCGAACACAAGCTCGTCGACAAGCTCGGCGGCCTCGCCGAAGCGCTCGCCGAGGCGAAAAATCTCGCCGGCTGCGCGGCCGGCGAGCCGGCGCGCTGGATCGAGTTCCCCCAGCCGCTCAGCCCGTGGCGGCTGTTGCGCAGTTTCGGGGCGGTTGACGCCGTTTTGCCGGCCCTCACGGCCGATTCGCCGCTGGCCATGCTCGACGAGATGCGCGCTCTGGCCGCGGGTCCGTATGCGGGGCTGCCTTTCCGAATTCGCGTCAAGTGACGCGATTTCGGAAGACAGAAGTCAGAAGTCAGAAGGCAGAAGGCCGGCGCCGCACTGCTCGCCTGCGCCGGCTCAGGTGGTAGGTGAAATAGGTCATCTAGGTCGTATAGGTCCCATAAGTCCTATGGGTTCCGTAATTCCCATGGCAACCCGCGCTCTCCCGAATCCCGGGACCCGAAATCCGGCGCCCGGCACCCGGAACCCGGAACCCGAATCCCGAGTCCCGAGTCCCGAGTCCCGAATCCCGTTCACGGGCGCCCGCTCATCTGCTATAAAAGCTGCGAACCAAAACCGAGGTTGCGACATGAATCGTGTGCGGAAACTTTTCGGCATTCGTTATCCGATCGTCGGGGCCGGCATGGTCTGGTGGTCCAACGCCGATCTTTGCGCCGCCGTGGCCGCGACCGGCTGCTTGGGCCTGCTCGCCGGCGGCAGCCATACGCCGGAGCAGATGGCCGCGGCGATCGACGAGGTGCGCCGCCGCACCGACGGCGTCTTCGGCATCAATATTCCGCTGCTCTACTCGACCGCCGACGAGATCATCCGCGTCGGCCTGGACAAGGGCGTCAAGATTTTCTTCACCAGCGCGGGCAGCCCGAAGAAGTACACCGGCCTGATCCACGAACGGGGCGGCATCGTCGTGCACGTCGTGCCGGCGGCGAAACTGGCTAAAAAATGCGAGGAGGCCGGCTGCGACGCGGTCGTGGCCGAGGGCGGCGAAGGCGGCGGGCACATCGCCGCGGAACCGGTCGCCAGCATGGTGTTGTGGCCGGCGGTCGTCGACGCGGTGAAGATTCCGGTAATCGCGGCCGGCGGCGTCGTCGACGCCCGGCACATGGCCGCGGCGTTCGCGCTCGGCGCCGACGGCATCCAGGTCGGCACGCGGTTCATCGCCTGCGCGGAATCGACCGGCCACCCCGCGTACGTGCAGCGCGTGCTCGACATGGACGAAACCGGCACCGCCGTCACCGGCCGTTTCATCGAACCGGTGCGCGGCATCCGCAACAAATTGACCGACGCGATCGTCGAGATGGAGCGCGAGGGCAAATCGCCGCAGGAAATCCTCGCCTTCATCGGCCCCGGCCGCAGCCGCGCCGCAACGCTCGACGGCGACGTCGAGTGGGGCTCGATGCAGTGCGGCCAGGTCGCCGGCCTGATCCACGACCGGCCGCCGGCGGCCGAAGTGGTCCGCCGCTTCGTCGACGATTATCGCCGGGTGGTCGAGCGCACCGCGGCGATGGACCCGGCGATCACGACCTGAGGGACACGGGATTCGGGATTCGGGACTCGGGACTCGGGACTCGGGATTCGGGATTCGGGACTCCGGTCCTGGGTTTGCGAACAGGGAGGCCAACCACTGTTCACTGGTCCCTGCGGGCCGCGCTCGCCAAAAAAAATCAGGGCGCCGTCGCTTTTCTGTTGACTGTAAAATCGAACCGACTATCTTTCTGCACTGAACGAACGTGGCAATCGCGGACACGAATTAAGAAAGCGCCAACCACATGCCAAAGCCAGTCGCTGGCTCGCCCGCAAAGGACTCGTCGGCCGCCTCGCCGCTTGATCCGGACCCCTTGCCGGCGGAGGCGCGAGCACTCAGTAGTCAGAAGTCAGTAGTCAGAAGTCAGAAGCCAGAAGTTCGAAGAGCCTCCCGCAAAATTCGACCCTTCGATGGTTCGCCAGCGTCGATCTGCGCCGCCGGCGCGATCCCCGGAACCCGGAACCCGGAACCCGGGACCCGAATCGGCGAATCTTGCCATCCATTCCGCAATCCGAAATCCGCTATCGGCAATCTCATGGGGCGAACAGTATGAAGATCGCGTTCACGCACAATTTGCAGGTCCGCCAGAGCGAAGAAGAGGCCGAATTCGACCGGCCGGAAACGGTCCACGCGATCGCCTCCGCGCTCGAACGGCTCGGACACGAAGTCGAACTGATCGAGGTCAGCGGCCCGGCGTCGCGGGTCGTCGCGCGGCTCGAAGCCATGAACCCGGCGCTGGCGTTCAACACGGCCGAGGGCCGCGCCGGGCGGTTCCGCGAGGCGTTTTATCCGGGCCTGTTCGACCAACTGGCGGTGCCGTACACCGGCTCGGACGCCTACGTCTGCTCGATCACGCTCGACAAGCAGTTGACGAAGATGCTTGTCGCCGCCCACGGCGTGCCGACCCCGCGCTGGCGGTTCTACGACGACCTGCGCACGTTCACGATGCCCGAGTTGACCTACCCCGTCATCGTCAAGCCGAATTTCGAAGGCAGTTCCAAGGGCATCACGCAGGATTCGGTCGTCGACCACCCGAGCCGCCTGCTGGAAAAAGTCACGGAAATGCTGGGCCAGTATCCGTCCGGCATCATCGTCGAGGAATTCATTCCAGGCAAAGACATCACCGTAGCGTTTCTCGAAAAGGCCTCGCCGAAAACCGGCGGCGTGCTGCCCGCGACCGAATACATTTTCGCGGCGCACGTCATGGCCGGCCGCCGCTACAACATCATGGACTTCGCGCTGAAGCTGACCGAAAACGATTGCGTGACGCTCAAGTCGCCCGCGGACATCCCGCCCGAGACAGCCGAGGAATTCTCGCGGCTCTCGCGCAAGATCTACAGCATCCTCGGCGTGCGCGACCTGGGCTCCGTCGACTTCCGCCTGACGCCGGACGGCCGCATCTACTTCCTCGAACTGAACGCGTTGCCGATCCTCAACCCCGGCGCCGTCACCTATTGCGCGGCGCAGGCCGTCGGCTTGAAAGACATGGACGGCGTGCTCGAGGCCGTCATCCGCAGCGCCGCCGAGCGCCAGGGCATCGACATGTCCAAGAGCCGGCTGAAGGCCAAGCGCCGGCAACTGCGCGTCGGCCTGACCTACAACCTCAAACGCAAAGTGCCCAAATCCGCCGACGACGACGACAGCGAAGCCGAGTACGATTCGTGGACGACGATCGAGTCGATCGGCAAAGGCATCGCCTCGCACGGCCACGAGGTCGTTTACCTCGAAGCGACGCCCGAACTGC
>CAZHPN010000173.1:0-12558 GCA_964534375.1 uncultured bacterium
GACGACGACGACGACGACGACGACGACAATGACGATAACGACAACGACGACAACGACGATTTTCTCGAGTCGGTCTGCACCGCCGGCCAGTGGTGCTGGGAAAATCCGCGTCCGCAGGGCAATCCGTTGCGGGCGATCTGGGCCGAATCGTCGGGCGTCGTGTTCGTCGCCGGCAACAACGGCATGATGTTGCACTTCGACGGCAACCAGTGGACCGGCCAGGATACGGGCACGACCGCCAATCTCTACGGCCTGTGGGCCGATTCGCCGAGCGATGTATTTGCGGTCGGCGCGGCGGGCGCGATTTTGCATGACGACGGCTCGCAGTGGTCGGCGCAGACCAGCGGCACGACGCTCGATCTGCTCGCCGTCTGGGGCGCCGCGGGCAATAACGTGTACGCGGCCGGCCAGGACGGCGCGCTGCTGCATTACGACGGCGGCGCGTGGACGGCCGTGCCGGACCTGCCGATGGAAACCTGGGCGGCGATCTGGGGCGCCTCGGCGAGCGATGTGTTCGTCGCCAGCGAGGCCGGCGAAATTTGGAAGTTCAACGGCGCAAACTGGGTCTCGATGCCCGTCCAACCCGAGACGCTGGCCTACGCCGCGATCTGGGGCACGGACGCCAATGACGTGTTCGCCGTCGGCGCCATCGACGGAAACGGCGCCGACATCGTCATGTACTGCAACGGCTCGTCGTGGTCCACTTTCTCGACCGTGCCCGCGGAATACGAACTGCTGGCGTTGACGGGGGCCTCGGCGACGGAACTCTTCGCCGTCGGCCTCGATCTGACTCATCCGCCGCTGGGCGCCATTCTCCACTACAACGGCGACGCGTGGTCGCCGGTGCAAAGCGGCGTGCCGGCGCTCTACGCCGTTTACCAGACGTCCCCCGCCTCCGTCTATGCCAGCGGCGATTCCGGCTCCTTGCTGCGCTCGACCGGCGCGATAAGCCAGGGGCCGACGAATGCGTTGTACGACGTCTGGGCGGCGTCGCCGGCGAGCGCGTTCGCGGTCGGCGCCGGCGGGGCGATCCTGTTCTACAACGGCGCGACGTGGACGCCGATGAATAGCGGCACGGCGACGGACTTGCAGCACGTGTGGGGAACCTCTTCGACGGACGTCTTCGTCGTCGGCGACGGCGGCGTCATCTTGCATTTCGACGGCGTTGCCTGGACCGCGATGTCGTCGCCGACGCAGATCGGCCTCTACAGCGTCTGGGGCGCCTCGCACAACGATGTGTTCGCCGTCGGCTACGAAGGCGCGATTGTGCACTACGACGGCTCGCAATGGACGACGATGCCCTGTCAGCATCCGTACTACCTGCGCGCCCTCTGGGGCACGTCGCCGGCGGACGTTTTTGCGGTGGGCGTGTATCTGCAAAACGTCGCGATTCTGCACTACGACGGCACGAGTTGGACGGCGATGTCGGCATTGGTCGGCGAGGATTTGCTCTGGGGCGTGTGGGGCAACGGCGACTCCGACGTCTACGCCGTCGGCAGCGACGTCACCGCGACCTACGGGGTCATTCTGCATTACGACGGGCAGACCTGGACGTCCGTTCTGGAAAACGCCCGCATGCCGCTGTACGCGATTTGGGGTTCCTCGGCGTCCGACATCTACGCGCTCGGCGGCGACGACACGGATTTCGACGCGGCGCTGCTGCTGCATTTCGACGGTTCGACGTGGTCGGAAGTGGGTCCGCTGACGACGAATCGGCTCGACGGCGTCGGCGGCACGCTGGCCGGCGACGTGTTCGCCGTCGGCACGCACGGGACGATCCTGCATCGCCAAGGGTCTTGAACACCGGAATCGCGGGCCGGCGGTCGGCCTGACGCTTTCAAGGAGGATGGATTATGGAGAAAGTGGCGCGGATTTTTTTGGCGGCCCTGTTGGCGGCGATCGTCGTTTTCGCCGCGGCGGCATGCAGCAGCAGTTCGAGCGGCAAAGGCGGCAGTTCGGCCGCCGACGACGATGACGACAACGACGACAACGACAACAACGACGAATCGCCCGACGACGACCAGTCGCCCGACGACGATGCGTCGCCCGACGACGACGACGACAACGACGACAACGACGACGACAACGACGACAACGACGATGCGAACCTGCTGTGCAACAACGGCTGGTGCTGGCAGAACCCGCAGCCGCAGGGCAATCCGCTCAATGCGGCGTGGGCGGCGTCGACGACCGACGTGATCGCCGTCGGCCTCGTCGGGACGATTTTGCAATACAACGGAACCGCGTGGAGCCTGATGAACAGCGGCACGACGATCGATTTCTACGGCGTCTGGGGCGATTCGGCGTCCGACGTTTACGCCGTGGGCGAAGACTCGTCCGGCGTGCCCGATCCGGGCAAGGTTTATCATTACGACGGCGCGAACTGGACGCTGGCGGCGACGGGCGCGGTCGGCTACCGCCTCGTGGCGGCATGGGGCAGCTCGAGTTCGGACGTTTATGTCATCGGCGATTCGGGCACGGCGCTGCACTACGACGGGTCGGCCTGGTCGACCGTGAATATCGCCAATTCGACGGCGGATTTCGCCGCCATCTGGGGCGCCGACGCGAACGACGTATTTGTCGTCGACGGCAGCGGAAATATCGACTATTTCAACGGCTCCGCCTGGGCCGCGATGACGGTCTCGCCGGCGTTGTCGTATTACGCCGGCGTCTGGGGCACGGCGGCGACGGACGTGTACGCGCTGGGTTACTACGCGCAGTCGTCGATCGACGTCCTGATGCATTACGACGGCACGAGTTGGTCGGTGTTTTCCGACGTGCCCGACCAATACGAACTCCACGGCATCTTCGCCGATGCGGCGAACGATTTCTGGGCCGTGGGCAAAGACCTCTACAATTCGCCCGATTACGCGGTCGTGCACTTCGACGGCGCCAACTGGACGACGATGATCGACGTCGTCGATTCGCTCTATTGCCTCGCCGGCACGTCGGGCGCGGATGTCTACGCCCTCGGGAACTGGGGCTACGCCGCGCATTACAACGGCTCGACGTGGACCTTCATGAGCCAAGGCTCCAACGCCGCCCTGTACAGCGTCTGGGGCGGGTCGGACGGCTCCGGGTTCATCGTCGGGGCCGGCGGCGTCGCGTTGCAGCACGTGGGCGCGGCCTGGACGCCCATGACGACCGGCACGACGAACGCGCTGAATTGGGTCTGGGGCACGTCGGGCGCCGACGTATTCGCCGTCGGCAACCCCGGGTCGATCATCCATTATGACGGTTCGGCGTGGTCGAATATGCCGATTCCGGCCGTCACGGGGCTGTTCGGCATTTGGGGCACGTCGACGACCGACGTGTTCGCCGTCGGCACGGGCGGGACGGTGCTGCACTTCGACGGCTCCACCTGGAAGTCGATGACCACCAACGTCGGTTACTTCCTGCGGTCCGTGTGGGGCATGAACGGCGCCGACGTCTACGCCGTGGGCGGCGGCGGCACGACCTCCGCGCCGATCCTGCACTACAACGGCTCGTCCTGGTCGCAAATGCCCAACAACGTGCAGCCGGTGTTTCTGTTCGGCGTGTGGGGCACGTCGGATTCCGATGTGTTCGCCGTCGGGCAGGACCTCAGCGGCACGAACGGCGTGATCCTGCATTATGACGGCTCGAACTGGACGCAAACGACGTTGTACCCGAACATTCCGCTGTACAGCGTCGGCGGCACGTCGGCGACGAACGCGTACGCGGTCGGCGGCTACACGCAAACCAACGAGGCCGTGATGCTGCAATATGACGGCTCGGCGTGGTCGGAAGTTCCGCGCGTGACGGACAACCAACTCGACAGCATCCAGGGCGTGGGGACGACCGACGTCTACGCGACCGGCGTCGGCGGCATGATCCTGCACCACGCGGTTACGCAGTGATTCGCCGAACGGCCGGATGGCGACGATGAAAACGGGGGGCGGATTCGCCCCCCTTTCGCGACAAAGGAAACAGCATGCATCTATTTCGGTTGACGGCGCCGCTCGCGATGCTTGGCGCGCTCCTCGTTGCCGCGTGCTTGTTCGGCTGCAGTTCGGCCGCGTCGAGTTCCGCGCAACCAGGCGTCGACGACGACGCGTCGCCCGCTGACGACGACAACGACAACGACGACTCCTCGCCCGACGACGACAACGACGACGCGTCGCCCGCGCCGGAAGTCGCGTGGGTCGCCTGCTCGGAATATTTCCCGCCGGCATGGCTGCTGCTCATTCCGCCGCACACGAAATGCGGCGCCGTGCCCGCGCCGGCCGACTGGCTCGCCCCCAACGGTCCGAGCATCGTCGAGCGGTTCGCGATGGTTCCGGGGCCCGCCGGCGCGCCGGTGCTCTCGGTCAATCTCGGCGGCCCCGATCCGAACTTGCGCAACCTGGTGCTGTACGCCCTCAATCCGCAGGGGCTGCTATGGGAGGAACTCGCGCCGAAGTTCACGCTGCTGTTCACCGAAGGACGCGGCTCGTCGATGTCGTCGACGCCGCTGGTCTGCCCCTCGTCCGTGCTCGGGCAGCCCTATGCGACGCAGGCCGAATATCAATCGTTGGTGTACGAATGCCTGGCCAACCTGCCGACCAGGCTTTCGCCGGCGGTGATGATGTCGAGCGACCAGGCCGACGACATGGACCTGGTGCGCGCCGGGCTCGGCGTCGACCAATTGCTGCTCTACGGCGCCAGCTACGGCACGCGCCTGATGCTGGAATATCTGCGCCGGCATGGGGAACACGTGACCGCTTACTTGCTCGACTCGGTCCTGCCGCCGCAGTCGTCGTGCAAGGACGACATCGACCGCACGTTGGAGACGCTGAGCGTCGATTGCGACGCGGTCGACACCTGCCCGTTCGCGTCGGGCGCGGATTTGACGGCCGCGACCAACACGCTGCTCAACGTCCCGCCGGCCGACGACGACGACGACACGGCGTCGCCGCACGCGCTGACCCTGGACCTGTTCGAACTCTGCGATCAACCCGGGCAATTGGCGATGTTTCCCGCGGCGCTGGCGGCCGGGCAGGGCGGCGACTGGTCGGCGATGCAGGCGTGGCATGCCGCGTCGTTGCCGCTGCTGCCGGCGCCGGACGCCTCGTCAACCGACGCGACGACGTTCGATTTCGATCCGTACGTCGACAATTTGTGCTGCAACGAATTCCCGGGCTGGAACGTCTTCAGCGACCGGACGTTCGTGCTCGATTCGTTGACGCCGCCGTACATTCCCTTCGCCCAAATCGAATGGATGACGAATATCGATTGCGCGAGCCTGGCGCAGCTCTACACGCGAACGCCGACGGTCAACCGCGCGCCGGTCGTGTCGGCCGCCGTCGGCTTGATGATCTCGCCGCGCCTCGACCAGCGCACGCCGTACCCCGACGCCGCCGCCGCGATCGCCGCCGGTCTTTCCGGCGCCGACGACGTGACCGTCAACTGCAATCACGTTATCCTCACCCAGCTTGGGCAGGGCGGCATCGGCCTTTCCCAGGCCGACCAGGATTGCCTGCGCAGCCTCGCGGTCGATTGGCTCGTCGCGCCGTTCGATCCGACGACGCGCGCGTGCGTGAACGCTTTGATGACGCCGTTGCCCATCGTCGAAAAGTAGACGTGCGGATGATATCGCGCGCGCAGCGCACACGTGGGGCGGCGGATACGGAAGACGAAGCGCCGGTCGGACCGGCGCCGGAATGCAGCGTTTATTTCGGCGCGACGAATTTGCCGCGGTCCGCTTTGACCACGGCGCCGGTCTTCTCGATGCGGTGCAGCGTCTTGTAGACCATCAACTGCGGTTCGGCCGACGTCGTCTGCCAACCGACTTTCTGCAGCCCGGCCAGGATCTCTCTGGCGTTCATCGGCCGTTTCGCGCCGCGCAAGACTTTCACGATCCGGTCCGGCAACGTCGTTTCGCCGCGGGCTTTGCGGCCCGGACGTGCGGCGGCGGCCGGCTTGGCGATCGGCGCGGCGCCCTTCGGCGGCCTGCCGGGCTTGCGCTTCGCCGGCGTCGCGGGCGCGGCCGCTACGCCCATCAACTCGGCCAGTTTGGCGAACAACGTTTGTTTCCGCGCGACAAATTCCTGTTCGAGGGTCGCGGCGGCCCGTTTGAAATTCTCCACCTGTTTCGCCCATGTCTCGTTCATCGGTCTCGTCTCCTGTGTTGCGGCGATCAATATGCGCCAAAAGCCCGCGTTGCCGCCGAAGCGCCAAAGGGAATCCGGTTCGCTGATGATTCTGGAACAGAAAGTAACCAAGCTTTTGGAAATGTCAACATTGCGCTTCGGGAGCGCCTCGCGCGCGGGCCGGCGTCGGCGGCCAAAGATGTCCTTGATTCATGGGTTTCCCGCGACCGCTTTCAACTGGGCCCACGTGCCGGCGGCCCACAACTCGCTAACGTGCGCAGCGGAAACCGACGTTGATGTCTTCGAGCGGCGGCGACCCGTAGTAGCGGTTCGAAGACCGCAAAAACCACGGCTCGAAATTCCAACAACCGCCGCGCAGCACGTACAACGTCCCGCTCGCGGGGCCGGTCGGGTCTTGCGACGGCGAGGATGCATAGTAATTCGCGTCGTACCAATCGGAAATCCACTGCCACGCGTTTCCCAGCATGTCGCAAAGACCAAACGCGTTCGGCGTTTTTTGGCACACGGGCTGGTAGGAGCTCCCGGAATCCTCTTTGTACCACGCGATCGACGACAAGCACGACACATCGTCGCCACAGTAATAGATCGTCGTCGTTCCGGCCCGCGCGGCGTATTCCCATTCCGCTTCGGTGGGCAAGCGGCCGCCCTGCGCGGCGCAGAACGCGGACGCTTCCCCCCAATCGACCGAATCCACGGGGCAATCGGGGCATGCAATCAGTTGGCTCGGATTCATCCCGACCGCGTCCGTATATTGCTGTTGCGTAATGTGGCTCTTGGTCAACTCGAACGCGGAAATCGACACCTCGTGGGGCGGATTTTCCGAAGCGTCGCACTGCGTGTCGTTCGGCGAGCAACCCATCTTGAACGATCCGGCCGGGATCGACACCCATTCCAGCGCGACCGGCGAAATGTCGTCGTCGTCATCCGCCGGCGTCGAGTCGTCGTCCGCCGGGCTGGCGTCGTCATCCGCCGCCGGGCTGCTGCTGCTTGTCGTATTGCCGCTGCCCCCGCAGGCAAAGAGCGCCGCCGCAAGGAGCGCCAGCAGCACAATCGGGAATGGCAGAAAATGTTTGCGATTCATGTGGCCTCCATGGTCAACTTCAACGTTGCCGCGGCCGCGCGAATCGATTCGGCCGCACGCACAAACATGGTAAAAGAACCAAACATCTCAAAAATAAGCACGGCGGCTTTCGCGCGCCAGAGGCGGTTTTCGAATAAATCGTTGAGCCGCGCGGGCGGCGGCCTTATCTTCTCGCCCGGAGGCCATGGGAATGACCGCAGATGAAGGCGCGAAGCCGGACACCCCACTGTCGATTAAGGACTGCGCATTGATCACGCTGGCCACGGGCCGGCGAGCGATGAATTTGCGCGAGCTGGGCGTGGCGCTAGGCGACGCGCCGCTCAATTCCATCTACTACCATTTTTGGGGCGGATTGCTCCGGCCCAGTTTCGCCGATCCGGAATACCAAAACGATTTCGCCGGCTGGGCCCGCCAGTCGCTGCACGACGATCGGCTGGCCGAACGGTTGGCCATCGTCGACCCGACCGCGTACACCGATCTGGAAGACCTGCGCCGCGACCTGATCGAAATCATCGAGGAGCGGCTCGAAGAGTCGGAACTGGTCCCGTGGGCGAAGCGCGAGCAGCAGTTCACGTTCGTCGAGTCGCAAATCGTCGTCTTCGACACGGAAATCAGAATCGACGACCCGGCCGCGCTCGTCGACCTGCTGCCGACGCTTTCGCCCGGCTCCATTTTTTACCATTTCATCGACGCGCGGCGGCGCAATCCGGAGTGGATCGACGATTTTCGTCGGTGGCTCAAAGGCTTCGGCGAGCGCTACGACAAGCTCACTCAGCGCATCGGCAGTCTCGATCCGCATTTCGGCTCGTTGACCGAGATGCGCGAAGACCTCTCGCGCATCTTCCGCGGTTACTTTGAGTGGGAGCGGCTATGAACGCGACGCTCGACGAATACGCGCGCGTGGTGGGCCAGGGCGTCATCCGCCAGTTGCGCCAACTGGCGAAACCCTTGCAAGGCGCGACCGTCGTCCACGTCAACTCGACCCGCGAGGGCGGGGGCGTCGCCGAAATCCTCAATCGGATGGTCCCGCTGCAGCAGGAACTCGGCTTGAACGTCGCGTGGGAAACGGTCGTCGGCGATGCCCCGTTTTTCGCGTGCACCAAAACCTTTCACAATGCGCTGCAGGGGGTGGGCTCCGCGGCGCCCGACTCCATGCTCGACGCCTACGAGCAAACGAATCAAGCGAACGCCGAGCGTCTGCGCGGTCTGCTCGACGCGGCCGACGTCGTGTTCATCCACGATCCGCAGCCGGCGGCAATGATCGCGCACTTCGCCGGCCGGAAAGGCAAATGGATTTGGCGTTGTCACATCGATGTCAGCCACCCGTTCCGGCCGGTCTGGAAATATCTCCGGAATTTCGTGCAAAAATACGACGCCAGCGTGTGGCACCTGGCGGCCTTCGCGCAGCCGATCCGCCACCCGCAGTACTTGATTCCGCCGAGCATCGACCCGCTCGCCGACAAAAACGTCGCCCTCGACTCGGCCGAACTCGATCGCACGTTGGAGGAGCGGCGCCTCGATCGCGCGCGACCCATCGTCGTGCAGGTCTCGCGATTCGACCGGTTCAAGGATCCGCTCGGCGTGATCCGCGCCTACCGCATGGCCAAGAAATACGTGCCCCTGCAACTCGTCCTCGCGGGCGGCGGCGCCGCCGACGACCCGGAAGGCGCCCGCGTTCTGGAGGACGTGCAGACGGCGGCCAACGGCGATCCCGATATCCACGTGCTGCTCCTGCCGTCGGACGCGCATCGCACGATCAACGCGCTGCAGCGCATCGCGGACATCGTGCTGCAAAAGTCGACCCGCGAGGGCTTCGGTCTCACCGTTTCGGAGGCGATGTGGAAGGAGCGGCCGGTCATCGGCGGCGATGTCGGCGGCATCCGCCTGCAGGTGGTCGATTATCAGACGGGCTTCCTGGTGAGCACGCCCGAGGGCGCGGCCCAGCGCATTCGCTACCTCATCCGCCACCGCGAGAAAAGCCGCGAGATGGGCAAGAAAGCGCATCGGTTGGTGTTGGAAAACTTCCTGCTGACGCGGCAGCTTCGCGACTACCTGACCCTGATGGTGGCCATTCGCAACGGGGCCAGGGAACGGATCGAACTGTGATACGCTCTGCCCCCCAGCGGGCCGCGGCGTGGTCGTGGCCGCTTTTCTGGCGGCGCGTCGAGCGCGCGCCCCATCGCTTTCTGGCGCTGGACTACGACGGCACGCTCGCGCCTTTCCGCGTGAATCGCCTGCAGGCGCGGCCGGCCGACGGCGCGCTCCCGCTGCTGGCGGAAATCGCCGCGTTGCCGGGCGTCGGTCTGGCCGTGCTCTCCGGCCGCCCCGTGTCCGAATTGACCATCTTGCTCGGCGACCCCGGCGCGGTGTTCTCCGGAAACCACGGCTGGGAAATCAGGTTCGCCGACGGCCGCACGCAGACTTTTGCCCCCACGGAAAAACAGCGAAAAATTCTAGTCGCCGCCGCGGCGCGGCTCCGCGGGCACGGCTTGGGAAAATTCGTCGAGGAAAAAGCGGCGAGTGTCGCCTTTCACACGCGCGCCTTCTCCGGGACCGACGCGAAGCGTCTCGATGTGGAAGCGCGGGCAATCGTCGCGCCGCTCCTTGACGGCGCGCCGCTCGCGTGGCGGCCCTTCGACGGCGGCGTCGAATTGCGTTGCCCGGACCGCAACAAAGGCACGGCGTTCGGCGAACTGCTGGCCTGCCAGCCGCTGGGGGCTTTTCCCGTTTACGTCGGCGACGACGACACCGACGAGGATGTGTTTCGCGCGCTGGGCGACCGCGGCGTGGGCGTCAAAGTGGGAGGGGCAATTTCGGCCAGCGCCGCGCCCCTGCGGCTCGCCGATTGCGCGGCCGTTGTCGGTTTTTTGCGGGAATGGCGGAATCGGTTGGCGGAAACGAGCTAATTAATCAAATCGCGTGGCTCGTCGTGGTATCGAACCGACCGCCGACGGCGCCAGCCGAAACGGACCCCGCGTCATTATCTCGCCATTTCCTACGCAATTTTTGCGCATTTCAATCTACCGCATGCTGATTATAATAAACTCCAGCGTAGAATTACAAGTAGCTGAAAAGTAAAAGAAAATCCGGCAAGACGAACAAGGTCGATCTGCTTGAAACCGCTTGTTACGTACGTGTACGATCTTGACCAGCGGCACAACACGTACGTCGCGGGCTCCTTATTTCAGCACCTCGGTTTTTCGCTGGACGCGATGGACGTGCTCAGCAGCAATTTTTTTGCGCTTTTGACGCACCCGGCGGATCGTGAGCGAATCGCGGCTCACCATGCGGCGTTGGGCTCGCAACCCAACGACGCGGTTGTGGAAATCGAATATCGCGTCAAAGCCGCGTCCGGAGAATGGCGCTGGCTCGTCAGCCGCGACCGGCCGTACAATCGAGATCGCGACGGGCGCGTGACGCAAATCCTCGGCGTCGCCGAAGAGATCGCGGACCGCCGCAGCTCGGACGACGGGCCGTAAGCGATACGGCGCGCGTTCCGACCAGAAAAGGACATCCCATGCCGTGCAAAATCTGTCGTTCGTGGGACGCGAGCAAGAAAGAATGCCATCATAACCCGCCGCTCGCCTGTCCCGACCCGACCGGGAAACAGGCGCGCGCGTTCCCGCGCACAGACGCCGACGATTGGTGCGAGACCGGTTTCCAGGCCGTTCTGTTGGAAAGCTCACGAAGTATGAACGGCGCGGAATTCGCCCGGGGCGAAACGCCGGATCGCAACGTTTCTTCGGCCGGACAGCTTCCGGATTTCGGCAAGCTCATCGCGCCGGAAGGCGAAACCCCGCAGCCGAAACGCCGTGTGCCAATGGTCATGCCGTCGGCGAAGAAGACGCCGGACGGAGACGAATAGCGCGGTGGGCGCCGCCCGCCGGGGCGACAGCCCGGCCTTCTGAAATTCGATCTCGGCGATTCGAAGTTTCCGCGCGCGTTGCCTCCTGTCGACTTTCTTGTGTCCGCTGCCAGAGGTCTGCCCGCGCGGGTTCGCGAATTACTTGACGCACCGGCGGCCGACGCGTATCTATGAAGCGGACATGCGCCTTTCTTGTCAGTCGGCCGGCGCGCGACCGGGTTTGCCCGAGTTCCGAACGCGCGTGGGCCACCGAGGCAACGGGATGAAACGCGGCAATTGGCGGTGGCGGCTTCTCTTGGCAATGGCTTTGTTCGCGCTGGCCACTGCTTGCGGCGCAAATTCCAAAGCGGCCGCCGAAAAACACACCCCCGTCGACGACGACCTCTCGCCGGGCGATGACGACGCCTCGCCGGGCGGCGATAATGACGACGACGCCTCGCCGGACGATGACGACAACGACGACTCGTCGCCGGGGGCCGATGACGACGACGATGACGACAACGACGACGATAACGATGACGACGATGACAACGATGACAACGACGACAACGACGACAACGACGATGACGACGATAACGATAACGACGACAACGACGATGACGATAACGACGACAACGACGATGACGACGACGGCGCCCCGCACCTGAATGCTGTGTGCGGAAGCTCGGCGACGGACGTGTTCGCCGTCGGTTGTGCTCGCCTGAATGGGAACGTCAATTGCGACCGGGGCTTGGTCGTGCATTTTGACGGAATGTCCTGGGCGACGATGACGGTCCCGAGTGGAACGTATTGGCTTTACGGTGTCTGGGCCGCTTCGCCGTCGGAGGCGTTCGCCGTCGGCGGCGCGATTTTGCACTACGACGGCGGGTCGTGGACCGCGATGACCATTCCATCGGGCGCGAATTGGTTCTCCGGCGTCTGGGGCTCTTCTCCGTCCGACGTGTTCGCGGGAGGAATGGGTAGGAGCGGGGTGCAAGACACCTGGATAATTTACCATTACGACGGAACGTCCTGGTCGACAATGACACTCCCGAGCGGGCTCGACGAGGGAATTTTCGGCGTCTGGGGAGACTCGCCGTCCGACGTATTCGCGGTGAGTATTTTGGGGGGGGTTCTGCATTACGACGGGACTTCCTGGGCGACGATGACGGTCCCGTATGGAAACTATTGGCTTTTCGGCGTCTGGGGCGCCTCGCCTTCCGACGTGTTCGCTGGAGGCTACACGATTCTGCATTACGACGGAACGTCTTGGACAACGGTGAATGAACCCTATGGCGGCGCCTCGAGCATCTGGGGATCGTCACAGTCCGACGTGTTTGCCGTCGACCGCGCTGTTGTGGATGACGACACAACCGAAAACCCAGCGGTTCTGCATTACGACGGAACGTCCTGGACGACGATGGCAATCCCGAGCGGACCCTATCAGCTTGAGGGGATCTGGGGCGCCTCCCTCTGTGCCAACGTGAATGAGACACCTTCCCCCCGGGAAAACAGGGTAGAAT
>CAZHPN010000174.1:0-12542 GCA_964534375.1 uncultured bacterium
CGGCCACGCTTTCGCGTTGCTCGGAGATCCTAAATCGACTTTGCCGTTGCCCTGCCAAGGTGCTGTACGTGGGCGATGCGGAGAATAAGCTGCTTTACCTGGACCAACCTGGCCTGGATGCACTGAATTTTTTCGAATTGAAACACGGAGAATTGCCCGACATCGTTGCGTATTCCCCCGCGAAGGCATGGCTGTTCCTGATTGAGGCCGTTAATTCGTATGGCCCGATTTCCCCGATTCGCTTGGCGCGTCTGAAGGAACTGACCCAACAATGCCCGTGCGACCCGGTTTTTGTCACTGCGTTTTTGACTCGCAGCGATTTTCGCAAGTTCGTTCACGAGATCGCATGGGAAACGGAAGTTTGGATCGCGGAAGATCCCGATCATCTGATTCATTTCAACGGCGAAAAGTTTCTCGGACCGTACGCCCGGGAAAAGCCCGCTTCTTGACCCGTGAGCCTTTCGGGTGGACGTATTTTCAAAAGACAAACGAAGTCAGTTGATGTCCGGCATCCGAAGTTCGGGAACGCAACCGGAAGAAGTGCTCTTCGCGATGTTGCGCGAGATCCTCGGAATACGAATTAAGATCTTGCGGAATCCCACGGAATTGGCGGGGTCGCCTGATCTGTTTGTGCAACGCTATCGATTGGCAATATTCGTTCACGGCTGTTTCTGGCATTGTTGCCCGCAACATGGGCGGGTTCCGGCCACGAACAAGTCGTATTGGCTGCCCAAACTTCGGGCGAATGTGCAACGCGACAGGCGCGCCGAGCGCGAATTAAGAAAACAGGGCATGCGAATATGGCGCATTTGGGAACACGACTTGAAACCGCAAAGACAGCGCGCGACATCCGCGCGAATCGCGGCGCGGTTTCAGCGATTGCACGAAAAGACCAGTCTGCCGTAAGAACCCGGCGGCGAAACCCCGCCGCCGTTGACTCGCCGGCGCGTCCCGATTACCCTTTGACCCTCGCCGACTCCCACTTTCCATCGAGGGGAACATGAGCAATCTGGCGGCGCTGTTGTCTCCGGACAAAATGGTCAAGCGAATCCACGGCATTCTGTTGCGTACGATCCGGCGCAAATTGCGAACCCGGCAGTTGACCGAATCCGCCTTCGAACCGATCTACATCCCGCGGACGGCGAAGCATCTGGTCGAGGTCGATCTGGCCGCCGAGCGCGACTTTCAGGCCGACATCTCGGCCGAATTCGGTGACGAATTCGCCGTCGTCGGCGAGGAAAGCCTGACCCGCGATCTGGATTTGCGGGCCGAAAAAAGAAAATGCCTGCTCGTCGACATGATCGACGGCACGGACCTGCTGCAGCACAATTTCTCCAATTGGTGTTTCGCCGCCGTCGCCTTCGACCCCTGCGAGCCGAAAATCCTGGGGTCGTATGTCGCGTTGCCGAACGCCATGCCGCTCGAAGTGAATCGCCCGACCGACTACCTCTACTTCGCGACCGACAGTTCCGGCGTCGGCAAGAAGCCGTTGCGCGTCAAGAACAACGCGACCCTCCGCTTTCCGCCGCTGAACAAGAACCAGAAGCTGCGCCACGCGAGTATCTGCATGAACACGCAAAAGGCGCAAAACCTGCAAGCGTTTCTCGAACTGGCGAAGAACGGGAAATTCGCGGAATGGGTGGCGAAAACGGCGGCTCGCAAGGAACCGGCGTTCCGCTTTTACAACTTCGCGGGCAACCCGATGATGGTCCGGCTGGCCGACAGCAACGTGAAGAACGGCTGCGTCGACGCGGTCATCGATATCGTCGGCCAGGCGCCGCACGACGTCGTGCCCGGCGCGCTGGTCGCCCTGCGGTCCGGCGCGGTGATGAAGGATCTGGACGGCCGGAACATCACCGAAGAAATCCTCGCCGAACTGCTGCTGCAACCGGGCAAGAACAAGCTGAAGTACGTGCTGGCCGTCGGCCCCAAACTCGCGGACGAGATCATCGACTTGCTGAACTGAAAGCGTGTTGACAGGATCGACAGGATTCATTTTTTGCGATGTTTTGACAGGATCCCTAGCGTTAGTTATTAAGTTTTTTTGACAGGATCAACAGAGCCTGCCCCCGCGAAGGCGGGGGATCAACGGGATCATGAGGATCAAGGCATCGTTCAATTGAAGGCCGCATTTGACGTACGACCGCATTGGTCGCTGTTCACGGCCCACTGTTCATTGCTCACTGTTCACGGCCCCGCGAAACCACAGCATCTTGTGTCCGGGGCGCGCGTTGCGCCTGCATCTTGTCTTGACTTTGCCGGTCGGTCGGCTAACCTGAACCCGTCGAGACTGCCTTTCGGCCATCACTGACTGCGGCGGCGCCGCCGCAGGAGGCAGCGTGGAATGCGCCAACGTTTGCGGGCCATGTTTGCAGTTTTGTTGGCGCTGTCGCTGGCGGCGGCGGCGTTGGCGGCGGACGGCTACAACGCCGACATCTTCTACCCGACCCCGTTCGCGGGCCGCTACCTGACGTTCGAAGACGCGCAGACGCTGCCGCAATTCCGCTGGGCGGCCGGCGGCGTGCTCGACTACGCCAACGCGCCGGTCGAGGTGCGCACCGACAACCGGCGCTCCGGCGGCGTGCTCGACAGCGTGCTGACTTCCACCCTGACCGGCGCGTTCAGCGTCCACGACATGCTCAATTTCGGCGCGCAGATGCCGATTTTCTGGTGGAATCGCGGGCGCTCGTTCGGCGACCTCGCCTACGGGACCGGCGCCACCGTCCGCGAAAACGCCACGTCGATGGGCGACATCCATTTTCTGGCGAAGGTGCGGGCCATCGAAGAAGGCGTCTGGCCGTTCGGGCTGGCGATCACGCCGTTCGTCACGTTCCCGACGGGCGACGCCTCGCGGCTGCTGGGCGAAGACCGCTTCACCGGCGGGCTGACGGTCACCTACGAGATCGACCTGGCGTGGTTGCGGATGGCGCTCGACGGCGGCTGGCATTATCGCGGCCCGTCGCGGGTGCTGGGGACGCGGGTGGACAACTCGTTTCCGATCGCCGCGGGCCTGTCGCGCAACGTGATCGACCCGCTCAATCTCAGCCTCGAAGCGCACGGCGAAATCTACGATTCGAGCGACAACCGCCGCTTCGCCGGCGATCCGTTCGAGTTGGATCTCGTCGCCCGCTACAGCTACGACAAAAACCTGCGCATCTTCGGCGGCGGCGGCGCCGGCCTGACCAGCGGCGCCGGCAGCCCGGCGTTCCGCATCTTCGCCGGCGTCGATTTCCAACCCAAGCCGACCGCCGTGCCGCCGCCGAGTTCGGGCAGTCTGCGCGTGACGGTGCAGGACAAAACCGGCAAACCGCTCGAAGCCGAGGTCGGCCTCGAGGGTCCGGAACTGCGCGTCGGCAACACGGTCGACGGCGCCTTCGCGCTGTCCGGCCTCGCGCCGGGCGACTACCAGATTCGCGTCTCGCGGCCGGATTACGAAACGGGCAAGGCCGAAGCCGCGGTGTTCGCCGGCCAGGCCGCCGCCGTCACGGTCGTGCTCGAGCCGCTGGAAACGCGGTTGACCATCGTCGCGCTCGACAAGGACAAGAACACGCGTGTCGCGGGGCGGATCATTTTCAATGCGGGCACGGCGAAAGAACGGGTTGCCGACAATCCGAGCGGCGACTACACGTTGCGCGTCGACCCTGGGCCGGTCAACTTCACCGTCGATGCGCCCGGCTACGAGGCGATCATGACCACCGCCACGGCCGAGCCGCACGTGATGACGACGGTCACGGTCCCGCTGCGCCGGAAAATCCAGCAAATCGGCAAGATCTTCTTCGACTTCAACTCCGCCAAATTGCGGCCCGAAAGCGCGCCGACGCTGCGCGACGTCGTCCGCCAGATCAAGGAAATCAAGCCGCAACGGGTGATCATCGAGGGCCATTGCAGCGACGAGGGGACGCACGAATACAACATGAAACTCTCGAAGGCGCGGGCCGAGTCGGTCCGCGATTTCCTCGTCAAAAACGGCGCGCCGGCGGGCGTATTCGAAGTCATGGCCTACGGCGCCGTGCGGCCGATCGCGTCGAACGAGACCGACGAGGGCCGCGAACGCAACCGGCGCGTCGAATTCATCATCGAGGGGGAATAGCCATGCGCGCGTTTGTCGTCGCGGGGTTGCTGCTGCTCGCGCTGACGGCGACGGCCCCGGCGACCGAATACAACCTGGCCAACGCCGGCACGGCCACGCTGCGGGCCGACGGCCCCGCGAGCGGCGCCGACCTCGGCTGGAGCGTCGCCGTCGGCGACCTCGATGGCGACGGCAAACCTGACCTGGTCATCGGCGCGCCGAGCCTGATCGTCAGCGGCGCGCGGGCCGGCGCGGTGTACGTGCTGCTCGGCAAGAACGGCCTGACCGGCCGCGACATCGATCTCGCGACGCAGGCGGCCGACGTGACGATCGTCGGCGACGCGGATTCCTACTTCGGCTGGAGCGTCGCGGTCGGCGCGGTGACCGGCGGCGCAACAGCGGATCTGATCGTCGGCGCCGCGCGCTCGACCGGGCCGGGCGGCGAAGCGGTGCTCGGCGCGGTCTACATTTTTCACGGGCGCGCGACCTGGCCGGCGCAACTGACCCCCGCCGACGCCGACGTGGTCATCTGGGGCGAATCGGCCGGCAGCGAATTCGGCGACGCCCTGGCGCTCGGCGATTTCAACGGCGACGGCAAGGTCGACTTGTTCGTCGGCGCGCCGGGTTTCGAGGCGGTCGGCGCGCCCTCCGCGGGCAAGGTGTATGGCTTTCTCGGCGGCGTGTTGCCCAGCGTCATCGACCTGCGCCAGCCGTCGGTGTCCGCCAACGTCGAGGTGACCGGCGAGGCCGGCGGCGACCGGCTCGGCCAAGGTTTGACACTCGGCGATTTCGACGGCGACGGCTATGCCGATCTCGCGATGGGCGCGCCGGGCGTTTCGTCGCCGCTGCCGGGCCACAAGGAAGGCTTTCCGGGCACGGTGTACGTCATTCGCGGCCGCAAGCTGACGCAGCCGCTGGCGATCGACCTTTCTTCGGCGGCGCCGGATGTGCGCATCACGTGGCCCGGCGAGTTGAACAACCTGGGCACGGCGCTGGCGGCCGGCGACCTCAACGGCGACGGCCTCGCCGACCTGGCGATCGGCGCGGCGAACCTGCCCGATAAATCGACAGCCGGCGAGGTGTTCGTCGTGTTCGGGCAATACACGCTGCCGGCGACGGTCGATTTGTCGACCGCCGACGTGACGATCGACGGCGGGCAGGCGGGCGAGCGGTTCGGCTACGCGTTGACGATGGGCGACGTGTCCGGCGCCTGCCTCGACGACTTGGTCATCGGCGCGCCGAATTTCGATTCGCTGGGCGTCAGCCACGTCTACGTGATCGCGGGCGGGCGCAACCTGCCCGCGCAACTGCACATCGACCTGGCTGCTGGCGGCGAGCCGTACGACCTGATCGACGGCGCCGTCGTGGGCGACGAGGCCGGCTTTGCGTTGGCGCTGGCCGATCTGAACGGCGCCGGCGTCGAAGACTTCCTCGTCGGGGCGCCGGCGGAGAGCGTCGGCAATCCGACGCGCACCACCGCCGGTTCGGTGTTTGCGATCATCAACCAGGCGACGATTCAGCCGCCGACCGCGAACGCCGGACCGGACCGCACAACGGTCGTCAACGTGCCCGTCGCGCTCGACGGCAGCGGCAGCCACGATCCGGCCAGCGCGCCGCTGACGTACGCCTGGACGCAGATCGCCGGCCCCGCCCAGGCCACGCTGCTGCAGGCCGGCACGGCGACGCCGCTCGCGATCGCCACCACGCCGGGCGCTTACAGCTTCCAGTTGATCGTGGCCAATTGCGGCAAATCCAGCGCGCCCGCCGACGTCGCCGTGATGGTCAAGGCGTTTCCGGGCGGGACCGACGACGACACGACGGACGACGACGAGCAAGCCGACGACGACAACGCCGATGACGACAATGCGGATGACGACAACGCCGGACACCACCACAGCGGCGGGCCCTTCGGCTCGAGCGGCAAAGACACCGGGGTTTACGGCGGCGGCGGCTGCGCGGGGTGAGGAGAGCGGTCACCTCTCCCCCTGGGAGAGGTCGCCGAGCGTAGCGAGGCGGGTGAGGGTCATGCAAAAAACCCTCGCCCCGACCCTCTCCCAACGGGAGAGCGAGAAAGCGGTCACCTCTCTCTCTGGGAGAGGTCGCCGAGCGTAGCGAGGCGGGTGAGGGTCATGCAAAAGCCCTCACCGCGAGCCTCTCTCAGAGAGGGACGGAGAAATTGACCTCTCAGCTCCGCGGCAACGCCGCGCAGCCTCTCAGTCTCCCAGCCTGTTTTCTAATTCTTGCGATAAACGTTGACGCCGATTTTCTTGTCTTCGGCGCCTGGAATGCTCACGTTGCCTTCCGTCGTCGCGATGATGGTCGTCTTGCCGGACGCCGACGGGCCGAATTCTTTGGTCAAATCGATTTTGACGGTCAGAATGTTGTTGTCCACGGTCAGTTCGACGTTTTTCATGTGCGCTCCTTCCGGATCATTGTTTCAAGCAATGGGTATGTTTTCATCCCGATAAATGCGCTCAGCCCGCGTCTTCGGTGCGGACAGGCCCGCGCGATCATTAAATTCTTTGTCTGGAAACCACCGACTTGACGTGAATTTATCCGGAACCTGCCGGTTTGTCAAAGCCGCCGCCCGCGGCGTAAGTCGCGGCGACGCCGGGCGCGTCGGCCGGCGGCTCGGCGGCCGGTTCGGCGCGCTTGCCGAACAGCGTCACCGACAACGCGCCCGCGATGTACAGCAGGCATAGCGGCACGGCGAGGATGAGCTGGGTGACGATCTCCGGCGGCGACAGCACCGCGGCCGCGAGAAAGATGGCGATCACCGCGTAACGCGCGCCGCGCCAGAACGCGCGGGCCGACACCACGCCGAGTCGTCCGAGCAGGAACATCACCACCGGCAGTTCGAACGCCAGGCCGAAGGCGAACAGCAGCTTCAGCGAGAACCCGAGGAACGAACTGATTTTCATGTACGCTTCGAACGGGGCGTCGGTCTCGAACGCGCGGACCAGCACGCGAATCGCGATCGGCAAAATGCCGAAATAACCGAACAACGAGCCAGCGACGAAGACCAGCGCGGAGACCGTGGAGAACGCGAGAAAACGGACCTTTTGCCGGCGGTACAAAACCGGCGCGGCCACCCACCAAATGTGGAAAAACACATAGGGCGCCGCGGCGATCACCCCGGCGACGGCCCCGACGACCATGTAAGAGATGATGCTTTCGGTCGGCGAGGTGAAATACAATTTGTTGTGCGGCCCCATCACGGTCAGGAAAGGCCGCTTGAGCAGTTCGATGAGCGTGCCGCTGAAATAGATGCCGATCCCGGACGTGACCAACACCGCGACGGCGCACAAAAAGAACCGCCGCCGCAAATCGGCAAAGACCGTGAACACGGCGTCGAACCGCGAGGCCGAGTCGGGCGGGCTTTCGTCTTGTTGGTGCGCGGCGTCTTCCATCGGGGCGAACTATAACAGTTAACAGTGAACAGTGAACAGTGAGCCGTGAACAACGAGCAGTGTCGAAATGCGCTTTGTCAGCCCTTGGTGAGTTCCCGACGTACATCCGAGGCGATCCAGCGCGCGCTCGGCGCGTCGATTTTCGCGATCTGCTCGGCGGTTTTCAGGGCGCGGGCGCGCAGGGCGGCGTTGCGTTTGCCCATCTGGCGCAGCGCCCAACTCACGGCCTTTTTCACGAAGTTGCGATTGTCGGCGGCGGCGCGCCGGGCCGCGGCGAAGAACGGCACGAAGCGGGCATTGGGCGCGGTCTTGTCGTGCCACGCCAGACTCGCCACGAGCGCAAAACCGGCTCGTTTCACGTATTCCTCGTCGCGCGCGCTCCAGGCGAGCGCTTTCTCCCACGCCAGCGACGTTTTGTCGAAAAGGTAGAAACAGAAACAATCGCAGGTGTCCCACGAGGTGAAGCCGGCGACCCAGCGCTCCATTTGCGCCGCCGTCGTCCGCGCCGGATCGGCGATCAACGCGGCCAGCGAGCGCGCTTCGTGTACGCCGGAGCGCCACAGCCGCCCCGCCATCGCGTGGTTGCGGCCGATGCGTTTGGCCAGCTTGTGCAGAACGGGCGCCCGCACGCCGAGCACCGTGTCGTCGTTCACGCCGAAATGCCGCGCGCTCGCCACGCCCGCGTCGCTGCCGGCCGCGCGCAACTCGTTCATGATTTCGTCGTAGGTCATGAGCATTGCCAAACCTCTCGCATTGGGAGAGGTCGCCGAGCGAAGCGAGGCGGGTGAGGGAAAAAGCCCTCACCCCGACCCTCTCCCAAAGGGCGAGGGAGTTCAAAAATGCCGAATTTCCAGGAGCCCGTCCATGTCGTTGACGACGGACAGGTAATTTGTGCCTTTTTTCGGATCCTTCGGATCGAGCAGGGGCAGCAACTGTTGCCGGTTCTTGAAGTATTCGGCGTACTCGTCGGCGGAACTGCGCACGAGGCCGTCGCGCACGGTGCGGGCGTTGGCGGCTTCCGCGGTCTTGCCCTGTTTGTCGAAGACCAACGCGAAGCGTTCGAGCACGCGCGCGAGGGAGGCGTAGTTGCGGTAGAGATTGTGCGAGAGGATCGCGCGGCTGTACAGGAATTGCCGGCGGTCCTGCTCGTCGGCCTTGCCGGCCTTGGTCTTGGCGTCGAATTCGGCCTCGCGTTCGTTGCGGCGCTCGGTGGTGTTGGCGATCTCGTTTTGCAGCAACTCATGCGCGCCGGCGTAGAACGTAAACGCGTCGTCGAACTGGCCCAATTGGAAATGCTCGTCGCCGGCGTAGATCGCATATGGGCTGCACAGCATGAAGCGGCAATCGTCGGTCTTGTTTTTCTCGATGCAGCCGAAATATTCGCTTTTGTTTCTTTCGAGTTCGGCCGGGCGGCCCGCGTCGTCGCGCGGCGCCATGGCGATTTGCTGCTGCACGTAAGCCACAATCGCCGTCGGGCTCATCGGTTCGACTTTTCTGGCGGTGACCGCGGCGCGATGCTTGCAGTCGGCGAGGGCGAAACACACCAGACCAATGGCAAAGGCGATGCAGAAATGGCGCACGGCGACGGCCCGGGTTACTTCAGCAGATCGAAAACGGCCTGGTGGTCGTCGGTCTTCGCTTCAGCCAGCATTTCGTAGAAGAACATCTCGGCCGTGCCGACGATCGCGCCTTCGTCGCCGAGGCGCCGCAAGCTCATCTCGTGGTCGAACTTGTTGCGCGCCGACACGCAGTCAGCGAGCACGAGCATGTCGAAATCCGACGACAGGCCGACCAAGGCGGTTTGGAGCACGCAAACGTGCGTCTCGATACCGATCAGCGCCACGGTGTCCACTTCGAGTTCTTCCAGCGCGTTGACGAATTCCGGTTCGCCGAAGCACGAAAACGCCGTCTTCGGAATCGGCCGGTAGGCGTCGCCGAGCGCTTCCTTGATCTTGGGGACCGTCGAGCCCAGCCCCTTCGGGTACTGCTCCGTGACCAGGATCGGGATTTCCAGCCGTTTGCAGAAGTCGATGACCTTCACGCACTTGGCGAGCATCGCCTCCTGCTCTTGCACATGCGGAAACAGTTTCTCCTGAATATCGACGACGACCAACGCGGTCGCAGAACGCGGCAACAATCCTTCGAGTTCCATTTCCCTACCTCCTCGGACGCTTTTGGGTTTCTTTGTCTGTCATCCTAGTCATCCGGGGCCGTGCCGGTCAACCGGGGTGGAGCGTGCTCACGGCGGATTCTTGTTTTCGCCGCCGGCGGTCCAGATGCCGCCGGACTGGTGGTAGGTCAACGCCGGACTGCCGGTGAAGACGAAGGCGGCGGGCTCGAACGCGAACGTGGTTTCCGGCCAGCCTTCCCACAGGCTGCGGTCCGTCGGTTCGGCGTACGGATTCCGGTTGCCGCCGAACAAATCGATCAATGTTTCCCGTTCGCCCTTCGCGCCGAATTGCAGCGGCGCCCAATCGGCGCGCAGGCCGCCGGACACGGTCGATTCGAATTTCGGTTCGGCGCCCACATAGCCGAGCGCGCCGAAACGCATGCCCCACGTTCGCCCGGGGTCGTCGGTCCAGTAAGCGTCGCCGACCCAGGCGAGCGCCGTGGCCCCGACGGCGTAGTCGGCCCATTTCCCTTGGCTGAGGCGCCACGAATAATCCACGCCCGCGAAGCCAGAGGTCCAGCCGAACCCGACGCGCGGCCGCACGACGACCGACTCGTCGCGTTTCTGCTTGAAGCCGAACGCCGTGTTGACCGTGCAATTGTCGACGGCGACGGTCCAGTCGACGCCGTCCGCGACGCCCTTGCGAAAGTACACGCCGAAATTCGCCACAACGCCGCGGAAGCCGAGCGGCCGCACCGTGCGGCCGACGTAGCCGAACGACGCGTACGCCCCGGCCTCGAATTCGTTGACGCCGGCGATGCCGACCGGGTTGACCGGCAGGTAGGTCGGATTGCAGGCCGCGAGGGCAAGAAAGGCCAGCGATACGACTACGTATTTCGTCGCGATCCGCATCGGGTCCGCCGTTGTTTCGGGCATGATGGCACGAATCCGCGCGCCGCGTAAAGCGCGACGGCGCCACGCGCAGGGCTGGCCTCACCGTCTCCCATTGGGAAAGGTCGGGGTACGGGCCTTTGTATCGCCCTCACCCGCCTCGCTACGCTCGGCGACCTCTCCCAGGGGGACAGGTGTACGCAGCCTTCTTTCAGATTTTCACGTTCACGCAACGAAAAATTATCGAATTTGGACCCTCCGGCGCCTGCCAAACGGTCGCAAGTACGCGTCATTGTGGAACTCCGCTGCTTGGCGCCGTGCTTGCAGTCCTCATCGCGGATCTTCGCTCTTTCATATGCGTGTCGGGGGCCTTCGCATATACCGCTCGTCTGCTGAGAAGCAGTCGCGAAGGCCCCCGTAGTTCCCACGACCCATCGCCCTGAGAAGGGTTTGCAAATCCCTGCGAGGGCTCGGATCGAGAGTCCTCCGGAATCCTCCATCTTAGGTGACCCTGTCCGCACAATGATCTACGACTTGCGGCGGAACCGAAAAGGTTTCGCCGTCCCGCCTTGTCTTTTTCCTGGATCGACCGCAGGCTGCAATAGTCATTGTTCTTGACATTTGATTGGCGCTAGAATGCCGCGCCTGGACGATCGGGGGGAGACGTCACGTGGACGGTTATCTCGATTTGCACAGCCATCTGTTGCCGGGTTTCGACGATGGCGCGAAGGGCGCCGACGAAACGCTGGCCATCCTCGCGGCGGCGCAGGCGGCCGGGTTCGCCGGCGTGATGGCGACGCCGCACTGGATGTCCGGCGTTTACGAGCACGATCGCGCGATGGTCGCCGCGGCAATCGCCGCGCTGGCCGCTGAACTGCGCGATAAACTCCCCGAGATTACGTTGTACCCGGGGTCGGAATATTATTTCGAAGAGGGTTTCTACGGCCGGCTCGAAGCCGGCACAATCACGCCGCTCGCCGCCGGCAAGCACGTGCTGGTCGAGCTGCCGTTGCTGCGCCTGCCGCCCCAGGCCAAGGAATTCGCCTTTCGCATCCGCATCAAAGGGCTGACTCCGATCCTCGCGCACCCCGAGCGGTGCGCCGATTTGGGGCGCGATCCGAAGACGGCGGAGGCGCTCGTGGCCGCGGGCTATCGGCTGCAAATCAATCTCTGCAGCCTATCCGGCTTGTACGGCCGGCACGCGGCCAAGGCAGCGGAGTGGATCGTCAAACACGGCCTGGCGGATTTCGCCGGTTCCGACGCGCATTCGCCGGAGCAGGCGGCCGAGGCTTTCGGCGAAGGGATGCAACTGTTGCGCAAATATGCCGGCGCGGAGGGTTTGCAGCGGATCTTGATTGACAATCCGCGGGCCGTGCTCGGCGTGGAGGGCGGATGACCAAGCCGATTCCCGATCTGGATTTCGGTCCGTATGAAGTCGATCCCGAGAGCGTGCGCCTGCTGCCGCAGATGTTCTGCCTGACGCACGATGTGCTGATCCTCGGCAAGGTCGACGCGAACGCAGCGACGCCCGTCGTCGTCGGGCTCGCCGATCTCAACGACATGGACACGCTGGATTCGGTCAGCCGCGTGCTGCGCGGGCGGCGGGTGCTGCCGGTGCGCGTTTCGTCCGACAAGATCCAGCGGGCGCTGGCCGCGGCGTACGGCCTCGACAAAGTGGCGGTTCCCAATCTCGACAGCAAAGATCCGCCGCAGGTGCTGGATCGCGAAACCATCCTGGGCGAAGGCGATCAGGTCGAGCGCGCGACGCCGAAGTCGCATATTCACTCCGCCGGCCTGGATCGCGACGACGACGCGCCGATCAAGCACCTGGTCAACGAAATGCTCGTCGACGCCTTGCGGCGCGGCGCGACGGACATCCACATCGAAAACTTTCGCTACCAGGCGGTCACGCGGCTGAAGATCGACGGCATGCTGCAACGCATCCGTTCGCCGATCAACAAGGCGAACGCCGACGAAGTCGTCAATCGCATCAAGATCCTTTGCCGTCTGGACATCAGCGAACGGCGCGCGCCGCAGGACGGCCGCCTGACGCTGCCGGTCG
>CAZHPN010000175.1:0-12381 GCA_964534375.1 uncultured bacterium
CGTGCGTGTTCCACCAATTCTCGGTCGACAACGTGCTCGACAAATCGCTGAAAGACGCGCTCAACAGCGAGTATTTCCAGTTCATTCGCCGGCGCAATTACGAGGTCAACAACCCGCTGACGCCCTGCCCGGTGACCGACAACCCGAAGATTCTGCGCGACGCCGTGCACACGTTCCACCCGACCGTGTCGCAGGCGGGCGGCCTCGAAACCGTCGACCATCTCGCCGACGGCCTCGATCGCTATTCGGCCGAGCTCCACGCGATGATGGACCCGCTGTGGGAAGAAATGCAAAAGGCCAACGGCTACGGCAACGGGAACGGCGTCATGAAAGTCGCGGCGCCGCCGCCGTCGCTTGTGCAAAAGACCAAGGCGGCCGGCGAGAAACTGAAAACCAAGGTCGCGGCCATCCGCGTTCCGAAGCCGGCGCGGCGGCAAAAGGCGGCGCAGGGGTAATTCGCCACGGCGCCCGTTACCGTTCGCCCACGACCCGCGACAGGGCGGCGCCCAGCAGGTAGAGCAACCCGCCGACCGACAAGACCAAGGTGAAGCCGCCGGCCAGCGAAGCCGCGACGGCCGTCACCGCCGCCAACACGCTGGCCGCGCCGTTGACGCCCCACGCCCAGGGGATCAGCTCGCCCTTGCGTTCATGCAAGAAGCGAATGCCGCCGGGAAACGGCGCCCCCATCGCGAGGCCGAGGGGCGCAATCGTCGCGACGGTGACCGCGATCTTCAGCGAAATGTCCCATTGCAGAAGATGGTGAAAGAGCGACGGCAGGACATTGATCAACGCGCCGACGAGCAGCGCGACGCCGACAAACGCCGCGGTCAGGCCGTTGCGCGCATATCGGGCGAACAGTTTTTCCGAGAGCGCGCCGCCGACGCCCGCGAACAGCAGCAGCGAGAGGAGCACCACCGGCAGCGCGTACATCGGATGCCCGAGAAACAACACGTATTTTTGCAGCAACGGCATCTCGACGAACATGAAGCCCAGACCGATCACCGCGAAATAGAGCAGCGACAACAACGAGCCGCGCGGATAACGCGCCCGCCAGGCCAACGGGCCGAAGAGAAACGCCAGCGTCAGCGCGAAGATGACAAGCGTCAGGCTGACCAGGATCGTCGCCGCCGGGTTGCCCGCCGTGCGCGCCGCACGCAACAGGTCGCGCGTTTTAGTGATGTAGAAATAGAAGGGCCGGTCGTCGCGTGAGGCGCTGATGTCATAGGGATAGTCGCGCACGAACGCGCCTTTGTCGGCGGCCTGCCAGTAGCCGGCGAAGATGGGCGCGGCGCGGCGCGGACTGGCTAGAATCACGACCTGAAGCTGCGACGCCGCCGCGTCGATCGCGTCGAGTTCGACGTTCGTGAACGGTTCGCGCTTGATCAGGAAGTTGACTACCGCGGCGTCTTTGTCCGATGTGGTGATGGCGACGATATGCGCCAGCGGATCGGTCGCGCCCAAGGCCAGCAGGGCCTCGCGCGCGATGACCAGCAGCCGCAACGACTGCACCGGCTGGCGCAGGTGATAGCGCGAGCAACTGAGCAGGCCGTCGGGCTTCAGCGTCCGCAGAAAATCGGTGAACGCTTCGACGGTGTACAAATTGTTTTCCGACAGCGCGAACGCGCCGGCCGCCGTGGCCGCGAACGTGTCGGTCAGCGCCAGTTGCAAGGCGTCGAACCGCAGCGGCGTCGCGCGCAGGAAGCTGCGGCCTTCGGCCTGTACGATCTTGACGCGCGGCCGGCGGTACAGATCGCCGGCAAAATCGCGAAAATTCTTCGTCACCAACTCGATCATGATCGGGTTGTATTCGACGCCGACGATTTCGTCATAATCGAACTGCAGCGCCGTCAGCACGTCTTTGCCGCCGCCCAGGCCGATTGTGCACATCCGCCCCGTGGGCCGCAGAAAATACTGCAGCGTCGTGATGTCGCTTTTGAGAAAATCGACCTTCGTCAGGTCGCCGTCGAAATGCGTGATCACGCTCGACGCCGAGGCGTCGATCTGCACGACCTTTTGCCCGGGGTTCGGATGGTGCACGCGCGAGAGGTTGGCGTACATCCACGGCTCGGGCTGGTTGTAATCGAACACCGCCACCCGGCTGAAACTGTTCCAGCGCTCCAACAACTTCGGCGGTTCTTTTTGCCCCTTGGTGAAGGTGACCGCGAGAAAGCCAAAGCGCGCGTTGGCCGCCAGCAACAACGCCACGCCAAGCGCCGCCGCGCCGGCGAGCCATCGTGGCCGCGCGGCGCCGGTCGCCAGGCCGAAGGCGAACGACGACGCTGCCGCGAACAAAGCCGCGAGCAAAATGGCGTCGAGGCCGCTCAGCAGCGACAGCGAGGCAAAGGCCGCCAGGCAGCCGAACGCCGAACCGACGAGATCAAAACCGTATAGTCGGCCGATCTGCGCCGGCCAGCGCCGGAACATCGCGGCGAGGACCAGTCCGCCGCAAAAAAACGGCGCAATCAACACGATCACAATCGCCGCCAGCACGAGCAAATCGCCGCCCTGCGCGGAAAAATGGTAGTGCGGATACAGTTTCAGGTAGAGCGCCAGCGAGGCGACGACGCTCGCCGCGAACGAAAGCCCGAAACGCGGCAACTGCGCCCGCGTTCGGTCGTCGGTGAACCGGCGCGGAAACAAGTAGACGTACAGCCCGCTGCAAGCCAGGCCGAACATCGCCAGCGAGATCGCGAGGAACGCGAAATGGTGCCAGATCGTCACCGAGAAGAGACGCAGAAAACAGATTTCCAGATCGATGATCGCCGCGGTGGCGAGAAAAATCCCGCCAAAATCGAATGCCGACGGCCGGTCGCTCGGTGAATTCAACACTTTGGGAGTCTGCCAGCTTCGGCTGATTTTGACAAGTTGAACGCTCGGCGAAGACGCGCGGCGCCGAAGACCAGACGCGGCGATCGAAAAACAGCGGCGGCCCGGTGAGGAGCCGCCGCTTCATGATCGTGCGACGCCCACGGCTGACGGCTGCCCGGGCGTCGGAGTTTCGCTATTTCGCCGGCTTGTGACCCGCGCCCGCCACGATCTGCCGTTGCTGGGGCGTGAGACTTTTGTAGAAGGCGACTTTCGCGTCGGTCAGCGCGCTGTGGGCCGGCACGACCTCACGCTCGAACAACGCTTTGGACTCCTGGCCGGCCGTGTCGAAATTCGGGGTCGGCTTCGCGCATTCGCCTTTGAAAAGCCGGTGGGTCTCGCGGTGGACTTTGCCCATCGCCTGCCAATAGGCGCGCACCGCCGATTTCACCGTGTCGAGCAGGCCTTGCTGATTCGGATTGAGGTTCAACTCTCTGGCGAGCTTGTCCCAGAAGCCGAGGTGATGCTCCATGGTGTTGCCTTCGCCGGCCTCTTGGGCGAAAACCGCCACGGCCGCGACCATAAAGGCAAAGAGAAACAAACACACCAGCGCTGTACGTGCAAAGGTCCGCATTGTTGTTCTCCGTTTTCTGTTTGGCGCCTGTCCCGAAGTTCGTCGCGAAATTCCGGAAAGGCAGTTAATTGTTTCGAAGATGCGCATCCTTTTGTTTGCCGTCAAAATGCAGTTTTCCAAATGAACCGGCGCTGGCGCCGCCGACGACGGCGCCAAAACAGACAGCCGACGTCCCGCCTTGCGCTTCGCGGCGCCCCGTTGTAATGAATTCCCTCTTGCAACCGAAGGATGGGCTTCATGACGCAGAAATACGAAGACCTGCATCGTCTGTCGATCGAGCAACCCGAAATTTTCTGGGCCGCCGAGGCCGAGAAGCTGCACTGGTACAAGAAATGGGACCGCGTGCTCGACGCGAGCAAGGCGCCGTTTTTCCGCTGGTTTGTCGGCGGCGAGACGAACCTGTGCTACAACGCCGTCGATCGTCACGCGTTGGGCGCCGGCCGCAACAAGGCCGCGATCATCTGGGAAAGCCCGGAACTGGGCCTGTCACGCGTCATCACCTTCTTCGAATTGTACCGCCTGGTGAACCGCTTCGCCGGCGCGTTGAAGAAACGCGGCATCGCCAAGGGCGACCGCGTCATCATTTATATGCCGATGATCCCCGAGGCGCTGATCGCCACGCTGGCCTGCGCGCGGATCGGCGCGATCCATTCGGTGGTTTTCGCGGGCTTCTCGGCCGAGTCGCTGGCCAATCGCATCGACGACTGCCGTCCGAAATTGGTGATCTGCGCCGAGGCCGGCCGCCGCAAGGGCAAGGCCGTGCCGCTCAAGAAAATCGTCGACGCCGGTTTGGAAATGGCGAAGGTGAAGGTCCCGCAGGTGATCGTGCTGGATCGCGGCCTCGACGCGTGGACCAAGGTCGAAGGACGGGATGTCACGTGGGCCGAGGTGCTCGAAGCGGGCGACGCGGCGATCGTCGAACCGGAGCACATGGCCTCGACCGATCCGAGTTACATCCTTTACACCTCGGGCACCACGGGCAAGCCGAAGGGCGTGCTGCGCGACACCGGCGGCTACATGACTGCGCTGCACGCGTCGATGCATATGATCTATGGCTGCGGGCCGAGCGACGTGTATTGGTCGACCTCGGACATCGGCTGGGTGGTCGGCCACAGCTACATCATTTACGGCCCGCTGCTGGCCGGCATCCCGACGCTGGTATTCGAAGGCACGCCGGACACGCCGAACCCGGGCATCTGGTGGGAAGTCATCGCCAAATACGGCGTCACGGTCATGTTCTCGGCCCCGACGGCGATGCGCATCCTGCGCAAATTCCCGCCCGAATGGATGCAGAAGCACGACATCAGCTCGCTGCGCAATATTTTCCTCGCCGGCGAACCGCTCGACGAGCCGACCTATCAGTGGGCCACGCAGACGCTGGGCAAACCGATCATCGACCATTATTGGCAGACCGAAAGCGGCTGGGCGATTCTCACCAACCACGCCGGCATCGAGACCTTGCCGATCAAACCCGGCTCGCCGACCAAGCCCGCGATGGGCTGGAACATGTGCGTCGTCGACGACCGCGGCCGCGACGTGCCCGATTCGACGCGCGGCATCCTCGCCGGCCGGCCGCCGCTGCCGCCGGGCGCGCTGCTGACGATCTGGGGCGATGACGACGCCTACGTCAATACGTACTGGACCAAATTTGGCAAGGATGCGCCGATGCTCTATTGCAGCGGCGACTACGCCATCAAGGACGCCGACGGCTATTACTTCGTGCTCGGCCGCGCCGACGAGGTGATCAACGTCGCCGGCCACCGCCTGGGCACGCGCGAAGTCGAAGAGGTGCTTTCGGACCACCCGAAGGTCGCCGAAGCCTCGGCCATCGGCATCGCCGACGAATTGAAGGGCCAGGAGATAGCGGCGTTCGTCGTGCTCAAGCAGGGCGTGCAGGAAACCGAGGCGACGATTCGCAAGGAATTGGTGCAGCTCATTCGCGACCGCATCGGCGCGATCGCCACGCCGAAAATCCTGCGCGTCGTGGCCTCGCTGCCCAAGACGCGTTCGGGCAAGGTGATGCGCCGCGTCTTGCGCGCGCTGTGCGAAGAGAAGACGCTCGGCGATCTGTCGACGATCGAAGACGGCGCCAGCGTCGACGAGATCCGCAAGGCGATCGACGGGATGAAGGGGCAGTAACAGGGAGCTACCCTGGGTTGTCGGATCCCGCGGAACGGATCGCGCGCAATGTGACGGTCCATTCGGAACCGGATCGCGCATTCGCGAGAGACCGGGGCGGGACGGCGCTTTCTCCATCGCGTTCGACGGCCGGAACTGCACCGTCCTTAGCCAGGAACCGACGATCATGACGATTCCGGGCGACGCCGCTCGGCATTCTCGCGGCAAGGCCGATCTTCCCGTTTTTATTGATGTTGGGGAAGCAGGCTAGGCCGCGCCGGAATATCACACCTCGCGCCGCGGCGCGCCGCGCCGGTTGACGCGGCGCGCCAAGCCAATTTGACGCCGTGACCCGATATGTGAGATCGTTCATCAGATTGGGTATCCGCCCGCGGATTCTTCAACAAGCGCAGTATGTTGCGCAAGGAGTGTTCGAATGCCCGATCAGGTTCGCGTGCTGCTGGTCGAGGACTCCGAAAATGACGCCCTCCTGGTGACCCGCACGCTGTCGCGCGGCGGATTCGAGCCGATCGTCGAACGGGTCGAATACGAGGTCGCGTTGCGCAAGGCGCTGGCGGAGCGCGAGTGGGACGTCGTCCTCTGCGACTATAACTTGCCTGCATTCAACGGTCCCGCGGCCCTCGCCCTCGTCCGCCAAATCAGACCCGGTGTGCCCGTCATCGTCGTGTCGGGAGCGATCGGCGAAGAAACGGCCGTGGAAATGATGCGCGCCGGCGCCAGCGACTACGTGATGAAGGGCCGGCTGGAGCGCCTCTGTCCGGCGATTCGCCGCGAACTGCAACAGGCGGAAGCGCGGCGGGAGCAGGTTCGCACCGCCGTCGCGCTGCAAAAAGCCGAACGCGAACTGACGTCGTGGAACAAGCTGCACGAAATCTTTTTCCGTTGCGCCGGCGATGACATCTTCGAGGCCGTGCTGGCGCTCGTGTTGGAAAGCCTCGCGAGTCCTAACGGCATGTTCGGCTACATCAACGAAGACGGCGCGTTCGTTTGCGCCGCGATGGTCGGCGACGCCTGGCCCGAAGAACTGGTTCCCGGCCAGAATATCGCGTTTCCGTCCGAATCGTGGGGCCGGCTGTGGCGGATTGCGCTCACCGAGAAGAAGACGTTCTGTTCGAACGAACCGCCGCGGATGCCGCCGGGCCACGTCGCTCTGGCCAACGTCCTGGTCACGCCGATCGGCCACCGGGACGATGTCATCGGGCTGTTCGCCGTCGGCAACAAGAGCGGCGGCTACAGCGCCGACGATTGCGCCCATCTGGAAAGCATCGCGGCCGAAATTGCGCCGACCCTGCAGGCCCGCCTCGAACGGAGCGTCGAGGAACGCGCCCGCACCCGGGCCGCCGAGCGCCAGCGCCTCGCCGTCGAAGTGCTGGAGACGTTGAACGTCGGCGCCCGAACCGGCGACGCCATCGCCGGACTGGTGCGCATGATCAAGGAATTCACCGGGTTCCACGCCGTCGGCATTCGCCTGCGCAATGGGGAAGATTTTCCGTACTACGAAACGCGGGGATTCTTCGACGATTTTCTCCGCCTCGAAACGAGCCTTTGCCAGACCGGGCCGGACGGGCGGTTCGTGCGCGACGAAGCCGGCGGCGTCGTCCTCGAATGCCTCTGCGGCGCCGTGATTCAGGGGCGCGCCGACCCGGCGCTGCCATTCTTCACGCCGCAGGGCAGTTTCTGGACGAATTCGATCGGCGCCCTGTTGGCCGAGACCGACGCCGCCGCTTTGCCGGCGCGGATTCGCGGGCGATGCGCCACGATGGGTTTCGAATCCGTCGCGCTGATCCCCTTGCGGTCGGGCGAGGAGATCATTGGCCTGCTGCAATTGAACGACCGCCGCCAGGGTCGGCTGACGCGCGAGACGATCGAGTTTTTCGAAGGGATCGCCACGAGCGTCGGCATTGCCCTGCACCGCTCGCAGGCCGAGAAGATGGTGCGCGAGAAAGAGGCCCGATTCCGCGAGTTGTTCGAGAACATGTCGAACGGCGTCGTGATCTACGAAGCGGTCGACGACGGCGCGGACTTCGTCATTCGCGACATCAATCACGGCGCCGAGCGCATGGAAAAGACGACCTACGAGGACGTGGCCGGCCGGCGACTGCGCGACGCCTTTCCCGGAGCCGTTGCTTTCGGGTTGGCGGAGGTGCTGCGCCGGGTTTGGCGAACAGGGACGGCGGAGAAACTGCCGCGCGCCCTGTATCGGGACGAACGCGCGTCCGGTTGGCGGGAAAGCCACGTGCTGCGGTTGCCGACCGGCGAGGTGGTGGCGATTTTCGACGACGTGACGGCGCAGGTGGAGGCGGAAGAGGCGCTGCGCAAGAACGAAGAGAAATATCGCCTGATCGCCGAGAACGTGACGGACATTATCTGGACCACCGATCTGACCTTCCGTTTCAATTACATCAGCCCGTCGGTGGAGCGCGTGCGCGGGCTGCCCGTCGGCGAGGCGATGGCGCAACGGCCCGAAGACATCATGCCGCCGTCTTCGCTGGAGTCGGCGCTGCAAGTCATGGCGGAGGAAATGGCGGCGGAAAACGACCCGCAGGCCGATCCCGCCCGCGTGCGCACCGTCGAATGGGAGGAGTATTGCAAGGACGGGTCGATCATCTGGACGGAAAACCAGATGACGTTTCTGCGCGACGACCGTGGCCGCCCCACGGGCATTATCGGCGTGACGCGCGACATTACCGAACGCAAACAGTCCGAACTCGCGTTGCGCCATGCGGCGGCGAAGATTCAGGATCTCTACGACAACGCGCCGTGCGGTTATCATTCGGTGGCCGCGAACGGCGTCGTCATGCAGATCAACGAAACCGAACTCGGTTGGCTCGGCTACACGCGCGACGAGGTGGTGGGCAAAATGACGTTGGCCGATTTGCTCGCGCCCGCCCAGCGCCCGATATTCGCGGAAAATTTTCCGCACTTTCGCGAACAAGGTTCGCTGCGCAATTTCGAAACGGAAATGATCCGCCGCGACGGCGCCACGCTGCCGGTCACGATCAACGCCACGGCCGTCAAAAACGCCAACGGCCAGTTCATCATGAGCCGGACGACCGTATCGGACATCACCGACCGCAAGGCGGCGGAAGAGGATCGGCGCCGCCTCGAAGGACAACTGCGTCAGCAACAAAAATTGGAATCGCTCGGCACGCTGGCCAGCGGCGTGGCGCACGAAATCAACAATCCGTTGACCGGCATTTTGAATTTCGCCGAGTTGATCCAGACGCGTTCGCCGGCCGACGACAAAACGTACGACTACGCCGGCAAGATCGTTGCGGAGAGCAAGCGCGTCGCGACAATCGTGCGCAATCTGCTGGCGTTTGCCCGCCAGGAGAAAGAACACCATAGCCCGACGGACATGCGTGCGGTCGTCGCCGACTCCGTCGCACTGGTGGATGCGGTCCTGCGCAAAGACCAAATCGCCCTGACCGTGGAAGTCGCCGACCGCCTGCCCATGCTGCGTTGCCGCAGCCAGCAGATTCAACAGGTCATCGTCAATCTCATCACGAACGCGCGCGATGCGCTGAACGAACGATATCCCGGATACGATGCGGACAAAACGATGGCGGTGCGGGTGATGCGCATCGAGCGGGACGGCGAGTCGTGGGTCCGCACCGTCGTGGAAGACCACGGCGTGGGCATGAACGAAGCGACGCTGAATCGCGTCTTCGACCCGTTTTTCACGACGAAACCGCGCGGGATCGGCACGGGCCTGGGGCTGTCCGTGAGCCACGGCATCGTCCGCGAACACCGCGGGGAACTCCTGGTCGAGAGCGAAGAAATGAAATTCACCCGCTTCTGCATGGACCTGCCCGCCGGCGACGCCTGGTCGCCGGCGTCGGCGGACGGCCGCGAGCCGGAAAATAACGAATAATGCGAAAAGGCCGGCCCGCTGGAAAAACCGGCGCGCCGAGCGCACACTAGATCGAAGCGCCAGAAGAGGGGGAGACGTATGGCGAGGGTGCTGGTTGTGGACGACGAACATAGCATTCGCGAAACGATCGGCGAATTTCTCGCGATGGACGGGCATGAGGTGCTCACCGCCGGCGACGGTCCGGCGGCCATGGCGCTGTTGCACGACAACGACATCGACGTGGTGGTCAGCGACATTGTGATGCCCCGGCTCTCCGGGATGCAACTCCTTGAATTCATCCACAAAACGAACGATGATATTCAGGTCATCATGATGACGGGCGAACCAACGATCGAAACGGCCTCGCGGTCGGTGCGCGAGCGCGCGTTCGATTACCTCGCGAAACCGATCAGCGGCAAGACGATCCGCCAGACGGTGGCCAATGCCGCCCGAGTGCGCCTGCTCCAAACGGAAAAGCGCGCCCTTGAAGAAGAAAATTCCCGACACCGCGAACACCTCGAACTGGCGGTCGCCGAACGCACCGTCGAACTCGCCCGGACCAACGACGAATTGCAAGCGACGCTGGGCCGCTTGCGCGAAAGCCTCGACAAGACGACGCGCGCCATGTCGCTGACGATCGAAAAACGCGACCCGTACACGGCGGGCCACCAGACGCGCGTCGCGCAACTCGCCGTGGCGATCGCCCGCGAGATGAAACTGCCCGGCGACGAGTTGGCGGGCGTGCGCACCGCCGCGCTGCTGCACGACCTGGGCAAGATCAGCATTCCGGCGGAGATCCTCGCGAAGCCGACGAGGCTGACCGCCGAGGAAACCGCTTTGATCCGCACGCATCCGCGCGTCGGCTTCGAAATTCTGGCGACGATCGATTTCCTGTGGCCGGTCGCGGACGTCATCGTCCAGCACCACGAGCGGTGGGACGGCTCGGGCTATCCCGACGGCCTCAAGGGCGAGAACATCCTTCTCGGCGCGCGAATCATCGGGGTCTCCGATGTCGTCGAGGCGATGTCGCAGCACCGGCCCTACCGCGCCGCGTTGGGCGTCCAAACCGCGCTGGCGCATATCGCCGAGAATGGCGGCGTGATTTACGACGCCGCGGTGACGGCCGTCTGCCTGAAGGTGTTTGCCGAAGGGTTCGTATTCCTACCGATTTGAGGCGAATTCACGGGGTTCGGGGCTCGGCATTCTGCGAGTAGCGAAAGCGCGGTCATTCCGCATACGGCAATCTGTATTCCGCAATTCGACTAACGACCCGCCCCTTGCGGCGTTTCACGGGCGATGAAAACGATCCTGCTGCACCGCCGGGAGCGGCGGAAGCTGATATTTCTTGCTGCCGAACAAACTCAAGCAGTGTTCCGCGACCTCGGCGTCGTAGAGCGCGCCGGCGTAATCCCGGATTTCGTTCAGCGCGGCGTCGATACCCAGACTCGGCCGGTACGGCCGGTGCGACGCCATCGCCTCGACCACGTCGGCGACCGCGAGAATTCGCGCCTCGGGCATGATGTCGTCGCCCTTGCGGCCGCTCGGATAGCCCGCGCCGTTGAACCGTTCGTGGTGCTGCAGCACGATCTCCGCGACCGGCAGACTGAAGTCGATGTTCCTCAGAATGTCGCTGCCCATTTTGGGGTGGCCTTTGATCAATTCGAATTCCGCGTCGGTCAGTTGGCCGGGCTTGTTCAGGATTTCCGACGGCAGGGCAATCTTGCCGATGTCGTGGACGACGCCCGCCATGCGGATCGCTTCGGTCCGCACGGCCGAGTGCCCCATGTCCCGCGCGATGGCGACCGCGAGGTCGGCCACGCGCCGCTGATGGCCGGCCGTGTACGGATCGCGCGTTTCCACCAGCGACGCCATCGCTTCGATCGTGCCCCAGAGGGTGTTGCCCAAGCGCTCGAAACTCTGCCGCAACTCGAGTTCGGCCGCCTTGCGCTCGCTGATGTCGCGGCTGCTGAAAATCATCCCGGCCGGCCGGTCGTGCTCGTCGAGCAGCGCCTTGCCGATCGTTTCGACCCACAGCGACCGCCCGTCGACGCAGCGGAAACGGAACTCGACCTTGCCCGGGTTCGCGCTCTGTCCGCCGTCCTTGACGATCGCTGCAAAGGAGTTGCGGTCATCGGGATGGACAATTTGGAAAATGGAATTGTCGTATAGGTTCGCGGGCTCGAATCCCAACAGGCTGCGATGCGACTCGCTGACGTAGGTGACGACGCCCTGCGCATCGGTTGTGCACACGAGGTCCGACATGTTGCCGGTGATCAGCCGCAGCCGGGTTTCGTTGGTCTGGAGTTCGTTCGTGCGTTGGACGACCAGTTCCTCCAGACGCTTGCGATAGCTGGCGTTTTCCGCTTCCAGCCGCCGGCTCTCGTCCTGCGCCGCCAGGATCCGCGCGCCGGCGGCGACCGCTTTGCGGACGTCGGCGCCGCCGATCGGCTTGATCAGGTAGTCGAAGGCCCCCAGGCGGACGGCCTCCGCCGCGGTCTCGACGCTCGGGTTCCCCGTGACGATGATCACCACCGTGCGCGGTGCAACGTCGCGGATTGTGTTCAGCAGCTCCAGACCACTGATTTCCGGCATGACGATGTCGGCGAGCACGATGTCGATTTCGCGTTCGGCCAGGACCTGAAAGGCCTCCGGCGCATCTTCGGCCGTGTGAACTTCGTGCCCGTCGGCCAACAGGTGCTCGGCCAGAACCTCGCGGATGTTTTTCTCGTCATCGACAATCAGGACGCGGGCCATGGGCGTGTCTCCTTAGAAGATCGTCAGGAACGACGGTCGGCAGTCTACCATGCCTTGGAACGACGCGAATCGCGTGAAGCACCGCGGCAAAAACGAACGGGCCGTCCGGCCCACGCGGTCGAACGGCCCGTTTTTCGGATCGGGGCGGCAGGATTTGAACCTGTGACCCCCTGAACCCCATTCAGGTGCGCTACCA
>CAZHPN010000176.1:0-12315 GCA_964534375.1 uncultured bacterium
TCGTTGTCGTCGTTGTCGTCGTCGTTGTCGTCGTCGTTGTCGTCGTTGTCGTCGTCGTCGTTATCGTCGTTGTCGTCATCGTCGTCGGTCGGCGAGACGTCGTTGTCGTCGTTGTCGTCGTCGACGGTCGGCGAACTGTCGTCGTCGCTCGGCGACGCGTCGTCGTCCGGCGCTGCGCACTGGTGGTTTTCGCAGGTCTCGCCGTGCGATTTGCAATCTTCGCAGGTCGCGCCGGCCGTGCCGCACGCGACGTTCGCCTCGCCGCCCACGCAGAGGCCGAGCAAGCAGCATCCCGCCGGGCAGTTGTGCGGCCCGCATTCGCCCGGCGACGCATCGTCGTCCGGCGATTCGTCATCGTCGGGCGATTCGTCGTCGTCCGGCGACGAGTCGTCGTCCGGCGATTCGTCGTCATCGACGATCGCCCGATGGTGGTGATGGCTGGCCGGCTTGCTCGCGCAACCAAAACCCGCCAGAAGCAAGACCAGTGCGGCGACAGTTATCGCCGTCGAGAACGAGAATCTCGGCCTCATCGAACCGTCCTTTCGCCTGCAACCCCGGTAAATACAGGAATCCGCTCGAACTGCTGTGTCGCTAGATTACCACAGGGTTGCCGCCGCTGAAAAGCCGCGGCGAAACCGTCTTCGCCGACAACTCCACCTTGACATCTTTCGGACCCGACGATATCCTCGGACGCGTCATTCGCCCCGTTTCGTTGAACCCCCATTGACTTGGTGAAACCGCGAGGGCAGCAGGCAACATGCAGCGGCCGACGCCCGATGCCGTCAGACGCCCGCTCCCGATCGTGGGGCCGCTGATCGCCGGCTTGGCGCTTCCGCTTTTGTGGTGCCTGACCGTCTCCGCGCTCACCGGCCTGCGCTGGCAGTTTCAGGCGATCGACGGGCTGCTTTTCCTCCTCGCGGGCGCCTCCGCAGCGCTCTGCCTTTACCTCGGTCTGGCTGCCGGGTCGGCCGCACAGTGGCTGCGGCGCCAGCCCGGCTGGGTCGCGATTCCGCTCGCCTATGGCGTCTTCCTGCTGATTTGCGTAAGCAGCATCGTGCCGCATCTGGCGCGAACGACGAAAGGCTCCAGCGTTTTTCTGCCGATTTTTCTGTCGGTTTCGCCGATTGCGGCGTGGCTGCCCGTGCTCGTGCATGCGGCGCTGCACCCCGCGTGGTGGCGTGAGCTGCTGCTCCGCCCGCTGGACCTCCGGTCGCCGCGTTTTCTGCTCCTGCCGCTGTTCTCGACCGCCGCGTTCCATTCGCTGACCGCGCCGTTCGTCGCGCATTTTTTTACCCCGGGCGCCTTCTTGGTCTCCGTTCCGGCGCTGGAGCTCGCTCTCGAAGCCCTGCTTTCCTACGCGCTGTTTTTCTGCGCCCGGCGCGTCGCGCTCTTCCTCCTCGCGCAACAACTGTTGTTGGGCATATGCTACGCGGGCAATGCGCTGACCATCGCGTTTCTCGCCACCCCCGTGTCCGTCCCCGACCTCCGGGAGTTCCCGACCCTGGTCCTGACCTTCCCCCCGCCGTTGCTCGCGGCCGCGCTGGCGCCCATCATCGTGTGCCTCCTGGCGTTCGCGCTCAATTTCCGTTGGCGTTTTCGTTTGCTGTTGCTCTCGGCGGCCGTAGCGTTTGCCGCCGTGTCGCTCTTCGACCGGGCTCCTGCGGCGATCGCGAACGCCCTCAACGCTCGTTACATCTACATCTGGGGGCATCCCGAAGGAACGTACCGCCAACGCGGCCCGCTTCTATATTTGATCAACGATCTCGCGATGAGCCGCGCGTACGCGCCGGCCGCTCCGACGGCCGAAGAGATCAAGAAAGTCCTCGCCGAAATGCGCGTCGCGCGCGACGCCGACGCCGGCGCGGCCGCCCCGGCCGACCGCCGCAACGTGTATTTGTTGATTCTGGAATCGTTCTCCGATGTCAACGAATTGACCAGCGCCCACTTCGAGCGAAACGTCTTTGACGAAGGATTTCAGACGCTCTGGCGCGATTGCGGAACTTCGCACACGCTGTCGCCCATGTTCGGCGGCGGCACGGCGAACGTGGAGTTCGAAGCGTTGTTCGGCATGCCCTTGTTGCTGAACGGCAATGTGTTTCGCTACGGCATCGTCAACCAAGCCCCATCCCTGGTCGGCGCCCTGAAGCGGCAGGGCTATCGCACCTTCGCGTTCGACACGTTGCGGGGCGGCGTCTTTAACAAACGGCACGTCTTCCAGATGCTCGGCTTGGACCGGACGTACTGGCGAAGCGACTTTGTCGCCGACGACCTCAACGGCGATTTCCTGGCCGACGAATCGTACTACCGCCAAATCGTCCGGAAGATCGATTGGGACGACCCGACGCCGCGCTTCGTCTACGTGCTCACGGGCAGCGGTCACTATGATTACACGCTCAACCCCGCCAAACGGCCGCCCGTCGTCGAGGGCGCAGGGGCCAGCGCGATCGTGCGGAAAGACGCCAGCATGGCCTACTATACGTCGCGCGAATTGATGGCGTTTGTTGCGCAGCTTCGGAACCGGGACCCCCGCGCGTTGATCGTGGCCTTCGGCGACCATCGGCCCAAACTCGACATGGACGACAGCACGTACATCCGCTCCGGCGTCTTCGCCGCGGCCGGCGCCGAGGAAACCGCGCGGACCGTGCGCAACCGCCAAGCGACGCCGTTGGCGGTCATCGACGGCGAGGCCGGGCCGGTCGCCTGGGGCGATGTGCCGACCTACCGCGTTCCCGCGCTGATGCTGGCGCAGCTCGGCCTGCCCGCCGGCGACTATTGGAACTGTTTCCGGCCGCGCGTTCCTGACGGCTGCGGCGTGCGTTTCCTGAAGGGACAAAATCTGCTGACCTGCCGCGATGGCGCCCTAACGCTTTGCGGCGACGGCGCCGCCGACGGTTTGTGCGGCGAAATCGCCGCCTGGAAGCGCGGCATGAGCATCCTCGAAAATGATATTTTGCGCGGAAAACAGCACGCGGTAATGTCGGGCGATTGCGGGCTGTGACGCGGCCGCGCCGGGAGGGACCACAGCCGTCGCCCGGCGTTCGGGCGGTCGGCCAAGCGGCGTCGGCGGCGCCCGGAATAGCCGGCGAGCGATCGCACTGCAGCAATCGAAGAAACGACGGCAGCGCCAAGAACGCCGCCGTCGGCTCCTTGAATAGCGTGCCGCAGTACGGCCAGGCCGACGTCGCGAACGGAAAAAGGAACGCCGTGGCGCGCGCCGCTGCAACGGACGGAAAAGACGTTGCCCCACGCGGAAGACGAGGACCGCGCAGGCCGGCGAAGACAAGATCATGCAGTCGATTTTTTTGACACGAATGCACGCGAAATTGGTCGAAATCTAAGTCCTTTGCCCCGCATGCCGTGAACATTCATCACGCCGGCCCTATTCGCGTGCATTCGCGTGCATTCGTGCGGTCAATTCCGTTCATCCATTCGTCAATCCCCTCGTTCATTCGCGGTTCCTTTTTTTCGCTTTACATCGCCGCATGAAGCTGTTATAGGTTGATCATGAAGCAGTTGACCCACATCGGCAAACTTCCCGTCGCCCGTCGTTGGTGGCGTCGCGTCATTTGGCGAGGCAGTGGGCCCTAAGCGCATCTAGAATCAGTCGTTTCGCAGCCCACCGCTTTCGGTGGGCTTTTTCGTTTAACAGTGCGCCAAGAAGGAGACCTTGCGATGAAAGAAATCAAGTTCCCGTTGCGCGATACGGACATTCCCCGCTACTTCTACAACATCGCCGCCGACCTGCCGACGCCGCCCGCGCCGCCCCTCCATCCGGGAACGCGCCAGCCCATCGGCCCGGACGCGCTGGCCGCCATTTTCCCGCAAGCGCTGATCGAACAGGAGGTCAGCCGGCAGGCCGAAATTCCGATCCCCGACCCGATCTTGCAGGCGTACGCGCTCTATCGGCCGACGCCGCTGGTGCGGGCGCTGCGGCTGGAAGAGGCGCTGCACACGCCGGCGCACATCTACTTCAAGAACGAAGGCGTCAGCCCGACGGGCAGCCACAAGCCGAACACCGCCATCGCGCAGGCCTACTACAACGCGCAGGAGGGCGTGAAGGGCCTGGTCACCGAAACCGGCGCCGGCCAGTGGGGCTCGTCGCTCGCGCTCGCGGGCGCATTTTTCGGCCTCACGGTGACCGTGTTCATGGTGCGGGTCAGCTTCGAGCAGAAGCCGTACCGCAAGTCGATGATCCAGGCGTACGGCGCGCAGGTCTTCGCCAGCCCGACCGATCGGACCGCCATCGGCCGCAAAATCCGCGCCGAGCAACCGGAAACGCCCGGCAGCCTGGGCATCGCGATTTCCGAGGCGGTCGAGACGGCCGCGGGCAGCCCCGGCGTCAATTACTCGCTCGGCTCCGTGCTCAACCACGTGCTGCTGCACCAGACGGTGATCGGCCTCGAAGCGCAAAAACAAATGAAGCTGGCCGGGGAATACCCGGACGTCGTCATCGCCTGCCACGGCGGCGGCTCGAACTTCGGCGGCATCGCCTTTCCGTTTCTGCGCGACAAATTCGCCGGGCGGCCGGTGCGCCTGCTGGCCGCCGAGCCCGCTTCGTGCCCCTCGCTCACCAAGGGCGATTTCCGCTACGACTTCGGCGACGTCGGCGGCATGACGCCGTTAATGCAAATGTACACGCTGGGCAGCGACTTCATCCCCGCGCCGATCCACGCCGGCGGCCTGCGCTATCACGGTTCGGCGCCCCTGGTCGCGCATTTGCTCCACGAGGGCCTCATCGAAGCCGCAGCGTACGATCAGCCCGAAGTGTTCGAAGCGGCGTTGCTCTTCGCTCGCACGCAGGGGATCATTCCGGCGCCGGAGTCGGCGCACGCGATTCGCGGCGCCGTCGTCGAGGCGATTCAGGCGCGCGAAGAGGGCAAACCGCGCGTGATCCTGTTCAATCTTTCCGGACACGGCGACTTCGATATGTCGGCATACGATCAATATCTGTCCGGCCAACCGATGTGACGAGAGGCGAACCAACCGGCAGCGGTCGGCGCCGGGGCGAATCCGGCGCCGCCTCCGCGCCTCCAAGCGCCGGGGCATCCGCCCCGCTTTGGCGGTCAAACCGCTTGGTCGAAAACCGCGCAGCCGAGGAAATTGCCGCCGACCAGCGGGCCGGTGATGTGGAAGCCAAGCTTCTCCAACGTGCCGGACGAGCTGGCGCGATCGAAGAGCACCGCCAACCCGATCCGCGCCGGGCTGTCGTGCGACGGCAAATCCACGACGATGATCTGCGCGCTCTCCGGCATCGAGCGTTTTACCTCATCCACGATGGGATGCACGCGGCCGCGCACGGCCAGCGCTCGGACGTTGCGGGCGGGGCGTTCGGGTAGATGACGCACGGCCGAATTTGCTTGCTGCCACATCGTTTGCTCCTTTTGCGGTTCGCTTGCGGTTTGGCGTTGCATGGCGCGTTCTTTCTGCTGGCACGTTGATTACGACCGCGAGGATACGCGGTCGGCCGGGCCGCCGGAATCGGGGGATTCCTGATTCTTGATGTCAAAAACTCTTAGCGAAGCGGGGGTTCAGCCCGAACGGACGCGGTGAAAATGGGCGGCGTCGCCGTCGTTCACGACCCGGCGTAGTGAATGATCACGCCGTTGGCGCCGACGGCGAACACATCGTCGGGCCCCGTGCCCCACACGCCGACGAGGCCGTTGGAGCCGCTTTTCATCGCCGACCACGCCGTGCCGTCGAAGTGGTAAACGTCGTCGCCGACCGCGAACACGTCGTCGTGCGCCGCGCCCCAGATGCCGCCCATGTACAACGGCGTGAAGGAATCGTCGGCGGTCCACGTCGAGCCGTCGAAATGGAAGAGGACCGGTTGGCCGGCGTCCACGCTCAGGTCGTTGCCGATCGCGAAGACATCCGTGCTGGCCGCGCCCCACACGCCGACGGGGCCCATCTCGCCGAACGTGGCTTCCGACACCGACCAGGTCGAGCCTTCATATTGGAAGGCCTGGCCGTAGTAGTCGACCATGGTGTCGTCGTCTGCGTGCGACGTTTCCGCGCCCGTGCCGACCGCGAACGCGTCCTGGTCGGAAAGGCCCCAGACGGCGGCCAGGGCGCAGTTCACGCTGCTGGGGGCCGGCGTCCAGGACGAACCGTCGTAGTGCAGAATGGCGCTGGTTTGCGCGACCGTGTTGTACCCCACGGCAAACACGTCGGTCGCGGCCGTGCCCCACACGCCGTTGAGAGTCAACCCGGTGAAACTGCCGGTCATCGGCGCCCAAGCCGAACCGTCGTATTGGAGAATGACCCCCGTTTCGTTTTCCGCATCCGAGCCGACCGCGAACACGGCGCTAGGCGCGGCGCCCCAGACGGCGTAGAGGAAACCCGACGTGCCGGTGGCCATCGCCGACCACGCCGTGCCGTCGTAGTGAAGAACGACGTCGTTTTTGCCGACCTCGTATCCGACCGCAAAGACGTCGTCGTGCGCCGTGCCCCAGACCGCCGTCAACGTCGCGGTCGTGCCGCTATTCATCGCGGGCCACGTGTCGTCGTCGGCCGGCGAGGCGTCGTCGTCGACCGGCGACGCGTCGTCGTCGGTTGGCGATACGTCGTCGTCGGGCGATACGTCGTCGTCGACCGGCGACGCGTCGTCGTTGTCGTCGTCGTCATCGACTGCTGAATCGTCGTCGGCGGCGGCGCTCGTGCCGCTCGAACTCGCACTGCACGAGACCAAAAGCGCCAGAGCCGTCGCCAAGAAGGCCAACAACACGAGGCCAGAAATCCGTCTCACCGTCGCCTCCCGGGTGTGTTTGCGATCCGCGGCGCGATCACGCGCTTTGCATCGTTCTCAAATAGACGATTGTCGGAAGCATTTGATACCGGCCGCGGGTTGCGGTCAAGCACGCGCCGCGCCGGCCGGAAGAGGGCCGGTCAGCCAGATTCTCTCCCAGAGCGCGAGGCCGAACGTTCGGGCCGTTTCGGTCGAGAGGTTTACGCGTCAATTGGGGGAATACGGCCGATAAGCCCTATAGGTCCGATAGGTCCTATGGGCCGTATGATTCCCATGAGTCATGATTCCCATAACTCCCATGACTCTTGCAACCGTTTCCGCGAACACCACGTGCGGCGACTGCCGCGCGGCGCTATGTCGGTCAGCCGGCGCCGAACGCCCTATCGCTCCTCGATGATGAGCACTTGATACGAGTATCCCTGCTCTGTGAGGAAAAGTTTGCGGTGATGGGCAAACTCCTCTTCGCGGGTGTCGCGCGAGACGAGCGTGACGAAATGCGCCGTGCGGCCGTCCGCCTTGGGCCGCAGGATGCGGCCCAGCCGCTGCGCCTCCTCCTGGCGCGAGCCGAACATGCCCGAGACCTGGATGAGCACATCGGCGTCGGGGAGGTCGATGGCGAAATTCCCCACCTTCGAGAGCACCAGCGCACGCAACTCGTTGCGGCGGAATCGCTCGTAGAGTTGCTCGCGTTCGGCCTGCTGCGTCTTGCCCGTCACGAGGGGCGCGCCGATCTCCTTCGCGATCGCCTCGACCTGGGCGAGGTATTCGCCGATGACGAGCACGCGGCGGTCGCCGTAACCCGCAAGCAGTTCCCGCAGCCGAACCAGCTTGGCCGGGTTCTCGGCGGCGATGCGGAACTGCGCCCGCCGGTCCGCCAGCGCGTAGTCCATCCGCCGGGCGGCGCTCATCGGCACGCGTTCCTCGAGGCACGCGGCGCTGGCGATCCAAGCCTGCCGTTCGAGATCCTTCCACGGCACGTCGAAGCGTTTGGGCCCGATCAGCGCGAACACGTCGCCCTCGCGGCCGTCTTCCCGCACGAGCGTCGCGGTTAGCCCGAGCCGCCGGCGCGCCTGCAGGTCGGCCGTCGCGCGAAAAACGGGCGCCGGCAGCAGGTGCACTTCGTCATATATGATAAGCCCCCAGGCGCGGGCGCGGAACAACTCGAGGTGGGGGAAATCGCTCTCGCGGTCCGCCCGCCACGTGAGGATCTGGTAAGTCGTCAAGGTCACCGGCCCGGTGTGCTTTTGCTCGCCGGTGTACTCGGCGATGTCCTCCGGCCGCAGGGACGTCTTGTCGAGCAGTTCGCGCCGCCATTGTTTGACCGAGGTCAGGCTCGTCGTGAGGACCAGCGCCGTTTGCCCGACCATCTGCATCGCCGCCATCCCGACGATGGTCTTCCCGGCGCCGCAGGGCAGCACGATCACCCCGCTGCCGCCGCGCTCCGACCCGGCCAGGTAGAACGACTCCGCCGCCAGCCGCTGATATTCGCGCACCGTGAACGCCGCGCCGGACGCGGCGCGCTCGCGCAGCGCGATCGCCAGCGCCTCGCCGGCCGCGTAGCCGGCGCGGTCGTCGGCCGGGAACCCGGCGGTCACCAGCGCCTGCTTGAGCACGCCTCGTTGGCCGGGGTCGACGCGGAAATCCGTGCCGTCGATGCGGTCGGCGAGATAGGGGCCGGCCTCGCGGTCGCGCGACAACCGTTCGGCGGTCGCCTCGTCGAGACAGGCGCAACGCAGCCACGGGCCGTCGCGGGTGATGATCACGCGGCCGTAGCGCGACGCGAGATCGACGATCTCCTGCTCGACGCTCGGCGGCACCGCGTACCGGGCGTGCTCGCGCAGGGCGGCCACCATCGCTGCGGCCGGCAGGCCCGCGGCGCGGGCGTTCCAGATCGACAGCGGCGTGAGGCGGTAGGTGTGAACGTGCTCCGGGCTCTTCACGAGTTCGGCGAACGGCGCGAGCGCCGCCCGCGCCTCTTCGGCCCGCGGCGCGTGGACCTCCAACAGGACGCTGGCGTCGCCCTGCACGATCAGCGCGTTGTCCGGCGAAAGCGTCACGCGATCAGACCTCGGCCGCCGGCGGGGTCGGATCGCTCGGCGCGGCCGGATCGCTCGGCGGCGTCGCGCCCGTCTTCTTCGCCGGGCGCGCCTCGCCCATCGCCACGAGGTAGCCGACGTCGCGCAGATTGCGCTTGAACGCCGCCACCGACGACTCCGGCACGACCAGGCAGCGTTCCCCGGCGCGCAGACAGTGCTTGCGCGTGCGCGAGTCGTTGGCGATGAGCGCGGCGAGCGCCGGCTCGGCGCATTCGATGAGTCGGGCGGCGCCGCGGTCGAGCACCTGCGCGCTGCGCGCGGAAATATCCGCCAGCAAGCGGGCAACCGTATCGGGAATCGCGCCGCCGCTGCGCGCTGTCAGAAACTCGCCAATCTCGGCGGCGGTCCGGCCTGCTTCGAACGCGGTGAGGAGCTTGCCGGCGTCGAGGCGCCAGACCAGGTCGGAGACCTTGACGGCGTAGGCGTCCAACGCCAGTCGATCGGCCTGCTCGAACGCGGCGCCGATGGCTGCGATTTCCAGATTGGGCAGCACGCGCAGCACGGGCTTCGCCTCGAGGGGCGCGGGCTGGTAGGCCGCCGCGGCCCCCAGGCAATACGCCCCCAAGGGCGTGACGCGGAAGTACATCAGTCCGTCGTAGCGGCTGAAGTACGCCATGCCGTCGGCGCCCCACAAATCGTAGTAATCGCCGCGGGCGCCGGCCGGCGGAATGAGGGCGACATCGATCAGGCCGAGGGTGGCCGCGTACTCCAGCAGGAAGCAAAAAAGATAGCGCTCCTCTATGATATTCTCGCCGCCTTCGTAGCCAAGCGCGCCGTACTGCGAGTCGGCGACATAGAGCGCCCAGGAGTCGCGCGTGACCAGGAGGTCGTCGCCCGACGCGCGCAAAAATCGGACAAACTCGTCGGTCAGGATCCAGACGCCGGCTGGACATTCGCCGAGGCCGGCGGCGATGGCGTCCCTTCGCCACCGCGGATCCGTGAGCCCGCGCTTGCCTTTGCCGGTTTGCCCTTTGACGCAGTCGATGCGCGAAAGCTCGTCGATGACGCCGGTGTTCATCCACTTCGCCCAGAGGGTCCGAATCGTCTCGGCGGCCGGTTCGGCCAACGCCTGTCGGCCCGCTTTGGTAAGCTGCAGTTTTGCGCCCGCGCGCTGGGCCAGCCCGCCGCCCTGGATGAGCATGGGCCAGGCGAAGGCGCGAATCGGTCCCGCGTTCTCGTCTTCCCACTTGTTCCGGACCGGCAGCCGGGGGTAAAAGTCGCCGCCTTCGAGGATATCCGTAATGGCGTTGATCGCTGCGGACGACGGGCGCTGCGTCTTGTCGCCGACGGCGATCTTGCCGGCGTCGACCAACCGCAGCACCGAGAACAGTTCGCGCTGGGCGGTCCGCTCGGTCTCGTGGACCGCGAACGGCGTCGTTTCGACGCCTTCCTCCTGCTTATTCGTCCGAGCATTCCACTCGGAATACGCGACCTCGTAGCCTGCCGGGAGTTCGGCGACGGTTTCGATTTTCGTCGCGATCGGCGGCGGCACGAACGCTTTGAGCCGCGCCTTGAGATCGTCGGGCATTACGCTGGCGCCATAGAAAAAAAAGCGCAGCGGCGACGGGACCGCATGTCTATCGTACGGGTCGATGACGCCCCACTCCGGATTTTCCCCATATTTGGCCCGAAACCGCTCGGCGTAGAACTGCGTCGAGTCCGCATGCACGACCTCGGCCACCGCGGCCCGTTGCAGATCGTCGAGACTGTCCCAGGCGGCGCGCAGATTTTCCCCGTCCATTTGCCGCAGGATCAGGGCGACGAGCTCGGCCTTTCGCGTCGGCAGCCGCTCGTTGGTCAGTGCGCCCAGCCTCTTGAGATGGTCGTTGGTCATGTATTCGTTGAGCGCAAATTCGAGCGTGGGGATCGGCTCGCCGTCATAGTATCGCGTCATATTGTCTCCGCGGCCCGGTGCGCCTTCGCCGCCCGGCGGGCTTCCTTTTTTTGTTGCATCTTCGGATTCGGCTTCTTCACCGGCTTCGCCATCGCTGTCACTCTTGCCGTTGGCGATCGCCCCAGCGCGCCTTGGCGCGTTCGAGGAACGACGGCTCATCGCTCGGGCCGACGCCGGCCGCCAGGCGTTCGAAGCCCGGCATGAACCCACTCTTGCGACCGTGGTCGGCGCGCACCTGGTTCACGGTCGTCTCCCATTCGGCGCCGAGCCCGGCGCGCTCATAGCAGCGCTTGGCGCTCTCGAAATTCGCCAGCGCGGCATTGTAGTATTTGCTCTTGCCGGCGTTGACGATCCGCAGCCCCTGCGCCCGCCACAGTCGGGCGGCGAGATCGGGGTGGTCTTTCTCGAGCTTCCTGGCGACAGGCTCCGTCACCGAATGGCTCAAGCGCACCAGCGCCCGATCTTCCGCCTGACGCACGACATCGGCGAGTCGCGCCAGTTCGTTGGTCTCCCGCAGCAGATCCAGGAGCGAGTGGAGATCGGCGCCCATGGCCGCCTCGATGGCTCGTTCGTGCCACTTGGCCCGCTCGCCTTTGGGCACGTACCGCATGAGGTCGTCGTACGCGTACTTGCTCGGATCCTTGCAATAACCGGCCCACACATCGGCGAGCGCCTCGTCGCGGCGTCCGAGTTTGGTCAGCAACTCGCGCCTGAGATTGACCAGGTCGTAACGAACCAGCGATTCCTTGTCGAGGTCGATCCCACGTTCCGCCCAGCCCAAAGCCTCTGGCAGTTTGCGTCGCGCGACGAGCAGCTTGGCAATGTCGTGGCAATCGCGGGCGGTGATCCCGATTTCCTCGGCGAGGGACACCAAGGCGCCGAGTTTTCTGTGCGCGACATAGAGCGCGCGCAGGCGTTCGCCCCAGGCGCGGCGCATGTGCTCCGGACGGTGTTTGAGCCCGCCCTCCGCCTCGGTTGGCGCGTTCGCCGCGTCATCGAATCGCGCGCGAACCTGTCTCACCAATGCGGCGTAGCCGGCTTTGCCGAGGACTTTGGCGGCGTGCCTTTCGAGATCGTAGCAGAATCCGAATGGGTTATGCTCCAACCAACGGAGCAAGGCCGATGCGGTTTCGTCCGGGTCAGCGCCGGCTGCCTGGCGGGCCGTGATCCAGCCGTCATACAGGTCGCTCATGAATTCCGTGAAAAGGTCGCTCGATTCGCCGAGTTCGTCGATCTTCTCGTAGCAGCCGGCGAAAAACGTCTCATACAACGCGACAGCGCGGCTCGGCTCGGGGTCGGCAAGCCCGGCGATTTTGGCCGCAACGGCCTCCAAGCCGCTCATGAACCACTCATACTCGCCGTAGCCGATAAAGGCGCCGGGGCATAGCGCCATCTCGATATCGCGCTCTAGCGGATCGGCTTTCGTGCGTGACGTGCGGGTCATCGGTCGTCTTCCTTCTTGGCTGACGGCGGGTCAGATATACGTGAACAAAACGCCATTCGTCAACCACGCTCCGGGAGACTGGGACCTATAGAGACTGTCGATTTTCCCGGTGACGGCGAGTCGGTCGGGGCCGACG
>CAZHPN010000177.1:0-12186 GCA_964534375.1 uncultured bacterium
GGCCCGATCATCGAGCACTTCGGCGTGGATATCCTGCCGGACCAGTTGACCGGGCAAGACGACATTCCGTTCTCGCTCGATCCGAGCAACCCGATCGCCTTGTTCGATTGGGACGCCGGCGCGCAAGTCATCTTCATGTCGGAGATGGATGAAAATCTCAAAGCCGCCTACCCGAACCGGTATGCGCTGATCATTCGGCCGCTCGACGCGATGGTTCCGGCGCACCGGCACATTGTGGCGCTGACGACGGCCCTGCGCGACTCGAACGGCAACCCGCTCACGTCGCCGCCGGCGTTTGCCGCATTGCGCGACGGCGTCATCACCGACAACGCGGAAATCGAGGCCGTTCGGCCGCACTACGAAGAAATGTTCACGTTCCTCGCCGATCAAGGCCTGGCGCGCGACAACCTGCTGCTGGCGTGGGATTTCATGGTGGCGAGCGAAGACTTTCTGCTGGGTTCGATTTTGTCCATGCGCACGACGACGCTGCAGCAGGTGCTGGGCACGGGCCTCGCCTACACGATCGATTCGGTGCAGCAAGACCCGAACGAAAACATCGCCCGCATTGTCGAGGGCACGTTCGTCGTGCCGAACTACCTGACGGCCAGCAACATGTTCGTTTACGACGGCCAGCACCATCCGATCCCCCAGGCGCCCCAGTCGTTCCCGTATACGATGCTGATCCCGAAAATGGCGGAAACGGCCGAGAACCCGCTGCCGCTGGTGATCTTCGGGCACGGCTTGTTCGGCACCGGCCGCGACTATTTGACGGGCGGGCTGGCGAGCGTTATCCAGCCGATGGTCGAACAGGACGGCGTCGTGATGGTCGCCACCGATTGGATCGGCCTGTCGGCCGGCGATTTGCAGTTGATCCTCGACGACGTGCTGCCCGACTTCAACAACATTTCCCTGGTCACCGATCGCCTGCAGCAATCGCTGATCAACAACATCACCTTGACCGAACTGAGCATCGGCAATCTGTCGCACGACCCGCAAGTGCAGATCGGCAATCAGCAACTGATCGACCCCACCCAGGTCTGGTACTACGGCGTGAGCCTCGGCGGCATTCAGGGCACCTCGTTCGTCAGTCTGTCGAACCGCATTACCCGCGGCGTGATGGCCGACGCCGGCTCCGTCTGGATGAATATGATCCCGCGCTCGACGAACTGGATCGTGATCAAAGCCGCGGCGGATCTTATTTATCCCGATCCGTTGCTGCAGCAAATGCTCATCGCCATCGTGCAGACGCGCTTCGACCTCTCGGACCCGATCAACCTCTCGCGCCTGTTGTTCAAAGAGCCCCTGCCCGACGCGCCCGCCGAGCGGCTGGTCGTCATTCAAGAGGCGTACGGCGATTGCCAGGTGCCGAACCTGTCAACCGAAATGCTGGCGCGCCAGGTTGGTTTGTTGGCGATGGTTCCCTCCATCACCGACGTATACGGGCTCTACACCGTGAACTCGCCGTCGACCATCTCGGCGCTGACGCAATACAATCTCCTGGCGGACACTGGGCAGTATATGCCGCCGCAGTCGAACGTGCCGCCGGCGGAAGACAACGGCGCGCATTTCAATATGCCGCAAACGCCCAACGCGCTGGCGCAGACCTCCGAGTTGTTGCTGAATAGTCAAATCGTGCAGTATTGCAACGGCGGTCCGTGCGACCTGGACGACGACAGCAGCCCCAATTAGCGGTCAGTGGCCAGCGGCCGGTGGTCAGTGGTTGAGCCTCGTGCATGAATACGGGCTCAATGCGCGACTTGTCGCGCCGACCCCTCCCCGAAAATTTCGGTTCCCGAAATTTTCCGCCCCTCCCCGACGCGGAGAGGGGCCAAGGGGAGGATCCGTAGTCGGTGTCGGGTGAGCAAATAATCTCGCATAACCCTCGAAATCCCTTTCGCAGATGCGAGACGCGATTCTTGCGCGAAGCTCAGAAGGCGAAGGCGAAGTCGCGGGCCGCTTCGCGCCTCTTCGAATCCCGGGTCCACAAGGGCGTCCGTTCGCCCCTCCCTGTGGCGGGGAGGGGCGCGGCCACGCTGTACGTGGCCGGGGGAGAGGTCCACGCCAAATGCCGATTATCGAACCGCCATTTCTGCAAAAGACTTGGTTGGTGGCCAGCCGCGGCCGACGTGGGCTCAATGGCTCGACGTCGTCCGTCAGAGTGTGGACAAAATCGGGCGGTCAACCGAAATCTTGCCGCGGGAATCGAAAGAATTTGACCTATACGTCCTATAGGTCCCAAAAGTCCTATCGTATTGCCAACATTTGCACGCCCGGCGCCAAAAGAATCTTTCAGACCCCACGATCGCGGCCGCGCAACGATCGCCGAATCTGCGAGCGCACGCCTACTTTTTCCGAGCCTTCTTCCCATTTTCGTTGGGAATCAAATACGTGGTTCCCTGGAGGCCCTTGCTGAACGCGGCCTTCATGCGTTTGGCGTCGGCGGCGGTGAGCTGGCCGCCCTTCACCCGCTTGTCGAGTTCGGTGAAATAGCTCTGTTCGAGTTCTTCCGGCTCATAGCGCACGAAGGTGATCGACTCGCGGATGGTGTCGCCGCGGACGGTCTTTTGCACATGCGCGCGGCCGTCGTCGCCGACCATCACCAGCACCTCGTTGACCTTGCCGAACAGGTTGTGGAAGTCGCCGATGATGTCTTGGTAGGCGCCAACCATGAACACGCCGATCCAGTACAGGCCCTTGCCGGTCTTGTGCAAATCGAGGAAGCGTTTCTCGTCGTGAATATCGATGAAATTGTCGATGACGCCGTCCGAATCGCAGGTGATGTCGCAAAGAATCGCGCCCGTGTCGGGCCGCTCGTTCAGGCGATGGATCGGCATGATCGGGAACAGTTGCTCGATCGCCCACGCGTCGGGCGCCGACTGAAACACCGAAAAATTGCAGATGTAGCGGTAGGCCAAGTCGCGCTGCAGGTCGTCGAACTCCTCGCGCGACGGCCCGCGGTCGCGCTTCGAGAACCGCACCGCCACGTGGCAGATATCATAAAACAGCGCCTCGCCGCGCGCCCGATCTTCCAATTCGATGTAGCCGAGGTTGAACAGCGAGGCCAATTCGTCGCGATGCTCGAGCGCGTCGTGATAGTACTCGCGGTAGTTTTTCAGCGAGAGGTTCCGCCAGATGTCGTGCAATTCCGCGACGACCTGCGGGTCGTCGTCCGTGATGCGGATTTTCTCCGGATCGCGCACCGTTTCCGGCGCCCGGTGAACGTTGACGACGTTCACCGCGTGATGCGCCGTCACGGCGCGGCCCGACTCCGACACCAGCACCGGGTGCTCGATGTTCTCGTTGTCGCAGACGTCCAGCACCGTGTACACGACGTCGTTCGCGTATTCCTGGATCGTGTAGTTGATCGAAGCGTCGCTGCTGGTCTTCGAGCCGTCGTAATCGACGCCCAGGCCGCCGCCGACATTGAGATAGCGCAGCGAATTGACCTGCTTTTTCAACTTGGCGTAGACGCGCGCCGCTTCTTTGATGACGTTCTTGATGCGCTTGATTTCCGTGACCTGGCTGCCCGAGTGGAAATGCAGCATTTCCAACCAGTGCGCCTTGTCGGCCTCGTCGAGAATGCGCACGACTTCGAGCAGTTCGCCCGTCGAGAGGCCGAATTTGCTGTACGCGCCGCCCGATTCCTGCCAGCGGCCGCTGCCGCGCGCGTCGAGCCGCACCCGCATGCCCAGCGAAATGCGCACGCCCTCGCGCTGCGCCACTTCCAGCACGCGCCGCGTTTCCTCGACGGACTCGAGCACGACCAGCACGTTGCGGCCGAAGCGCTCGGCGTTCATCGCCATCGTCAGGTAGTCGTCGTCCTTGAAGCCGTTGCAGATCATCAAAGCGTTCTCGCTCAGCGGCAGCGCCATCGCCACGAAAATCTCGGGCTTGGAGCCGACCTCGATGCCGTAGTCGAAACGCCGCCCGGCCTTGAGAATCGCTTCCATCACCTCTTTGCGGTGATTGACCTTCATCGGGAACACGCCCTGATAACGGCCGCGGTATTTGAATTCGGCGATCGCGTTGCGGAACGACTCGTGCAGCATCGCAATACGGTGCTCGAGAATCTGCGGAAAACGGAACAGAAACGGCGGCGTCAGTCCTTTGGCGTTGGCGGCTTCGACCAAATCGTACAAGTCGATTTTTTGATGGCCGTCGGCGTTGACGTCGACCTGCACGTGCCCCTTGTCGTTGATCGAAAAATATCCGCCGCCCCAGCTTTCGGGGAAGTAGATCTTCTCCGCGTCGCGAAATTTCCCGGGCATGGCGCCTCCTCTCGGAATGCGGGGCTCAGAACGCGAACGCCGCGCCCCCGCCGGCCCCGTTCATAAATTGCCTACGGCAACGAGTCAAATGGTTTTTTGAATTCCGTCGTTTTTTCCAGCTCGACGGTCACCAGGATTTGGCGCCGCGCGCCCTTGTCGTCGATCAGGGTCAGCGCGTGCTTGCCGACCGGCACCTTGGCGTCGAACGGCGTGACGCCGGCTTTCTTGCCGAAACGAAGGATTTGGCACGGCCGCCCCACGTCGATGACCAACCGCCCGCCGAAGAAATAATTCTTCGTCAGCGGCTTGCCCTTTTCGAGGAAAATCTCTTCTTTTTGCGCAATGCCCAGCGCTTCGTTGGCGACCTCGATGACATGTTTGCCGGACGTCAATTGGTCCAGATCCAACGGCGTATAGCCCCACAGCCGGCCGTCGATGCGGATCTTCGAGCGCGGCAGGCAGGTGATTTTCAACGCGCCCTCGCCCTGCGCGAGCGGCAGCGTGATCTTGCGCGCCTCGCCCGCCTTCAACGAGATCACTTCCTGCGCCGGCAGATAACCCGTTTTGACGACCTTGATCGCCAGCGGCGCGCCGGCCATCGGCTTCGTGATCGTCAGCGGCGTCGCGCCCTTGAACAGTTCGCCGTTGATGTAGACCGCGGCGCCCGGCGGCACGGTCTCGACGACCAGCGACTTCGCCAGATTCAGCGGGTTGTTCGGTTTGACGAAGTACGGGCCGTCCGCCGCGCGCCGGTTGAACATCCGGCCGAGAACCTGAAACGATTTGGCCTTGGCGTCGACCATCGTCAGGTTGACCAGGAACTCGCGCGGCACGTCCGCGCCTTCGATCCAGATGCCGAGCGCGCCGTCCGGGGCGCGGTCGAGGCCGTACGTGCCTTTCTTGACCTCGAAGGTGTACGTCGGTTGGGCGCCGGCGTGCTCGAGTTGGGCCGCCATCGTCCAAGTCAGGTCGTGCAGGAACTCGATGAAGCCGCTTTCGAACCCGGCGTCGGTCTGCCGCCAGAAGGTGTACGAGCCGAAAACCTTTTCGATCCCCAGCGCCAGGTCGGGCGCCTGTTCGGATACGTCGCCGAACGGCCCCTCCGTCTGCGGCGGCTTGTCCCCGGCCCAAACCGCGGCGCCGAGGCAGAAGCCGAGGGCAACCGCGAGGTATGCGATGCGTTTGGTCATGACGAACCTTTCTCCGCGAACCGGAACCCGCGGCCTGGATTCGCCATCCGGCCCCGGCGCTCCTGCTGCGTTGTTGTTGCGCAAAATCTGACTAACTCGCCCGACGTCGTTGGCGACGCCCAAATTTCGCGGTTAATAAGAGGGTCAACGCGCAAAAAAGTAAAGAGGCTGCGCCCCGGAAAAACTCGGCCATTGAATCTGCCGTTGTTTTTTGTTAAGAAAAGAACATCGACATCAACCAATCACTTTCTCGGGGAGGTTGGACATGAAACGGCGTCATGAGTGGCGGCTTGGTTTCCTGTTTCTTCTGGCGCTGGCCTTGCTCGCCGGGTTGATCGTTGTTGCCTGCGGTTCGACAAGCAGCGGCAGCAGCAGCGCGACCGACGACGACACGGTCGACGACGACGCATCGCCGGACGACGACGCGTCGCCCGACGACGATGACGACGACAACGACGACAACGACTCGTCGCCGGGCGACGATGACGACAACGACGACTCGACGCCGTCGCACGGCACGAAGAACATGATCGTGAACGGCGGTTTCGAGACCGGCAAGCCGGCGCCGTGGACCGGCCAATGGCCGTACGCCGACATCATCGGGTCCAGTCAGGGGGATGACGACACCGCCGACGACGACACCGCCGACGACGACACGTCCGTTGATAAGGGCGTGAAGGGCATTCCCACCCACTCCGGCGATTACGCGGCTTGGTTCGGCCAGGTGGAAATCGGCTCCGACACGGCGTGGCTCGGGCAGACCGTGGCCGCGCCGGACACTTTGTCCGCGGCGACCGTCGATTTCTGGATCGACCTGTACAAGTTCGGCGGCGCGACGATGACCTTCACCGCGAAACTGGTCGATCCGGAAAAGCCGACGACGGTGTACGCCGACCTCGGCGAGTGGACGCAGGCCGACGCGCAAGCCATCCCGAAGTACCAAGAGGTTACGTATAAACTCACCAAAGCCGAAATCTCCACGATCGCCGGCAAGAGCGTGATGCTGCGGTTCGATTACACGGGGAATCATCCGATTCTTACCGCGGCTTACGTCTACCTCGACGACGCGTCGCTGACGATGACCTGGTAGCCGGCGGGCTTCCGCCGCACGAACGGCCGTGGACGCGGCGCCGGCCGCGTGCCCGGCCGTTTTGCGGATCTGTCGTGGTTTTTCGCGACGGCAAACTTGACGGCAAGACGCTCGCCGTGTAACCATGAAGCGAACAACCGCCTCTCCGGAATTTTCGGCTGAGTTCGGGACAGGCTCACGCTCGGAGTTATCACGATGAAACGCGGCAGTTGGTGTTTATGGTTTTTCTTGGCGCTGGCGTTGCTCGTCTGCGCGACCGCCTGCGGCCCGAGGAAAAACGCCACGAGCAGTCCGGCTTCCCCGTGGAACCCAATGACGATCGGGACGACGGCGTTTTTGAACGCCGTTTGGGGAAGCTCCGCCGCCGACGTGTTCGCCGTGGGCGGCGGCGTGTCGACGCCGGGCGTGATCCTGCACTACGACGGTTCCGCGTGGTCGCCGATGACCAGCGGGTCGACGGCGAATTTGTACGGCGTCTGGGGCACTTCCCCGACCGACGTATTCGCCGTGGGCTACAACTCCGACGGCAACGGCGCGGTTTTGCACTACGCCGGGGCGTCGTGGTCGGCGATGACGACCGGCCCCGACACCGTGGCGTTGTACGCCGTTTGGGGCAGTTCGTCCTCGGACGTGTTTGTCGTGGGCGGCGACGAAGATACGCCGGGCGTCGTTCTCCACTACGACGGCGCCACGTGGTCGGCGATGGCCAGCGGCGCGATCGAGCCGCTAAACGGCGTCTGGGGGACATCTTCATCGAACGTATTCGCCGTGGGCCCCGGCGACACGATCTTGCAGTACAACGGCGCCGCATGGTCGGCGATGGCTACGGGGACGACGTCGGCCTCGTTCTACGCGGTCTGGGGAAATTCTCCCACAGATGTTTTCGCCGTCGGCCGCGACTGGAAGGCCGTCCTGGGCCTGGTTTTGCATTACGACGGTTCGGCGTGGTCGCCCATGCCCAGCGGAATCACCATCGAATTGTACGGCGTCTGGGGAAGCGGCGCGGCGAATGTGTTCGCCGTGGGCAGTCCGGGCGTTATCCTGCAATACGACGGCACGGCGTGGTCGCGGATGACCAGCGGCACGGGCGTCGAATTGAACGCCGTTTGGGGAAGCGCCGCGACCAACGTGTTTGCGGTCGGTTCGGCCACCGTCTTGAATTACGGCGGCTGACGGCGAATGCAGAATTTGGCATGCCGAACGCGGAACGAGGTGCCCCGGTGAAATGCCGCGAGCCGTTGCTCTTGTTTTTCCTGACGATCGCGTGCGTTGCGACCGCTGTTGCTTGCGGCGGGTCGAACACGATCAGCGTCCGCACCTACTCGACCGTGAACTTCTCCGCCGCCTGGGGCGACTCGCAGTCGGACGTCTTTGCCGTGGGGTACGATCCGATCGCGGGCGCCGCGGCGATTGTGCATTTCACCGGCAACGAGTGGCGGTTGATGGCGAGCAACACGCCGGTGTGGCTGCATAGCGTTTGGGGCAGTTCCGTCTCCGACGTTTTCGCCGTCGGCGGATCGGGTCTCGTGTTGCAGTACGACGGCTCGGTCTGGGCGCCGATGACGACCGGGGTGTCGCCCGACTTGTACGGCGTTTGGGGCAGTTCGCCGGCGGACGTGTTCGCGGTGGGCTACGAGACGGATACCGACGCCGCGGCGATTCTGCATTACGACGGGGCCTCGTGGTCGGCGATGCCCAACAGCGTGACCGCAAGTTTGTTCGGCGTCTGGGGCAGCACGACGTCGGACGTTTTCGCCGTCGGCGGCGTGGGCGCCATCGACCAGGCGCGCTCCGGCGTGATTGTGCACTACGACGGCTCCACCTGGACGCCAATGACCAGCGGCACGACGGCGTATCTGGCCAACATTTCTGGCATTTCCGCCACGGACGTGTTCGCCGTGGGCTGCTGCGACGCGAACGATGAGAGCGTGATTCTGCATTACAACGGTTCGACTTGGTCGCCGATGTCGCACGCCGCGACCGAGCAACTCAACGGCATTTGGGAAGTCTCCGGCACGGACGCGTACGCGGTGGGCAACGCGGGCCTCCTGTTGCACTACAACGGGTCGTCGTGGTCGCCGGTGACGACGGGCACGATCCAGGATCTGTTTGGCGTCTGGGCCGCCGCCGGCACGAACGTCTTCGCCACGGGCACGGCGGGAGCGCTTGTGCAAGTGAGCGGGCAGTAGCGGGAAGCGAGACGTCAGAAGACAGAAGACAGAAGTCAGAATCCGGAATGGACGAAGGAAAAGTCAGAAGCGAGAAGGATGACGCCGGAACCCGGCCCCGCGTTTGCGGCCGGTATTTTGTCTTCTGTCTTCTGACTTCTGTCTGCTTGCCGCTTCTCCTCCTCGCCTGCGGCTCCGCCCACCACAGCAGTTCCGGCAGCCAACCGGCCGACGACGACAGCGGCCCGTCGTGGACGCCGATGACCAACCCAACGATGGCCGCGTTGCTGAGCATTTGGGGCAGTTCCGCCGACGACGTGTTCGCGGTGGGCTACGATTCCTCGGGTACGTGCGTGATTGTGCACTACGACGGCGGCGCGTGGTCGCCGATGACGAGCGGCACGCAAAATGAGTTGTACGGCGTTTGGGGAAGCTCCGCCGCGGACGTGTTCGCGGTCGGCGAACTTGGGACGATTCTCCACTACGGCGGCTCGGCGTGGTCGGCGATGTCCAGCGGCACGACGGAAGAATTGTACGCCGTTTGGGGCAGCGCGCCCTCGGACGTCTTCGCCGTCGGCACGGCCGGCGTCATCTTCCGCTACAACGGCGCCTCGTGGTCGGCGATGACGGACACCGTCACGACGGTGGAGTTGTACGGCGTCGGCGGGAACTCGGCCACGGACGTGTTCGCGGTGGGCGAAACCGGCACGATCTTGCACTATGACGGATCCGCGTGGTCGACGATGGCGAGCGGGACGACGGCGACCCTGTGGGGCGTGTGGGGCGACGGCCCCGCGGGCGCGATCGCCGTCGGCTTCGATGCCAGCGCGGGCGCCGGCGTGACCGTGCAATACAACGGCGCCTCGTGGTCGGCGACATCGATCGCGACGGCCGGCCAATTGGTCGGCGTCTGGGGTTTCTCCGCCGCGAGCGCGTGGACCGTCGGCGACGACGGCACGATCCTCTACTTCAATGGCGCCGGCTGGACGGCCATGACGAGCGGAATTTCGACGAATTTGTCCGGCGTTTGGGGCAGCTCCGCCACGGACGTTTTCGCCGTCGGCGACTCTGGAGTCATCCTCCATTACCGAGGGTGAGCGAGGAGTCAGAAGTCAGAAATCAGAAGAAGGGAATCTCGTTGAAATCGAGCGTTTCTCCATCGCTGACGTCGGTGGTTGCGGCGCTGGTCTTACTCGCGGCGGTTTTCGGTTGCGCGAACAGCGCGAACAGCAGCCACGCGCCACCGGCGACGGGCGATGACGACGCGTCCCCCGGCGACGACGACGATGTGTCGCCGAGCGATGACGACTCGTCGCCCGACGACGACGATCTTTCGCCGGCCGACGACGATATCTCCCCCGCGGACGACGACGTTTCGCCCGACGACGACGACGTTTCGCCTGCCGACGACGACGCCTCCCCCGCCGACGACGATGCTTCGCCGGCCGACGACGACGCGTCGCCGACGGATGACGACACCGTCCTCGATCCCGGTTTTGTCCGGGTCGATCACGGCACGTTCACCATGGGCAGCCCGGTCGATGAACCCGGCCGGAACTATGACGAAGTGCAGCACCCGGTCACGCTCACGCACGACTTTGAGATGCTCGCCCTGCCGATCCAGCAAAACGACTTCATCGACCTGATGGGCTACAACCCGAGCTACTTTCAAAGTTGCGGCGGGCAATGCCCCGTGGAAAGCGTCAGTTGGTTCGACGCCCTCGCGTACGCCGACCAACGGTCCGCCGCCGCCGGCCTGACGCCGTGCTTCGTCTTCGCCGACGTGCAATGCGCCGACGGCACGATCGCCGGCGCCAATTATCTCGGCTGCATGAACGCCGCGCAGCGCGGCATCGCCCTGGCCGAGGTTTCCTTGAGCGGGGTCTCCTCGGTTTACGATTGCGCCGGCTTCCGCCTGCCGACCGAGGCGGAGGCCGAATTCGCCGAGCGATCCGGCACGACGACGGCGTTTTACTCCGGGCCCATTACCTATCCGACCGGGTGCTCGCCGGTCGATCCCAACCTCAATCTGATCGGCTGGTATTGCGGCAACGACGATGTCATGCCCGCGGCAGTCGGCATGAAAGTACCGAACGCCCTCGGGATCTACGACATGAGCAGCGACGTCTGGCAGTGGACCTGGGACGAATACGGCTCCTACCCCACCGGCCCGGTCACGAATCCGGAAGGCCCGGCGAGCAACCCGTTGCCGCGTTGGACCGGCCGCGGCGGCAGCTTCAACAACCCGGCGGAGTACTGCCGGTCGGCGTTCCGTTTCAACTGGACCGCCGGCGAAGACAACGCCAGCGTCGGCTTCCGCATCGCGAAGTCGTTGAACTGATGCGCGAAGGCAAAGCCAGCCTCACCGCCGAATTCATTGCGCTGTTCCGCGCCCTGGAGACCGTGCGCCGGCCGCCGGAGCGGCGGCTGTTTTGCGACCCGCTCGCCCGGGCTTTTCTTGGTTGGCATTTGCGGCTGGTCGTGCTCCTGGCGCAGGCGCCCGTCCTCGGGCCGATCATTTTCCGGTTCATCGATCGCCGGTGGCCGGCCGCGCTGGCCTCCGCGGTCGCCCGCACGCGCTACATCGACGACGCCCTGCTCGCCGCAATCCACGACGGGGCGCAACAGGTCGTCATCCTCGGCGCGGGCTTCGACGCGCGGGCTTATCGCTTCCGCGGCCTCGAGCGCCTGCGGGTCTACGAGGTCGACCACCCCGATACGCAAATCGCCAAGATCGCGCGGCTGAAGCCGGCCCTGGGCGCCCTGCCCCCGCACGTCTGCTTCGTGCCCGCCGATTTCACCCGTGACGGCCTCGCCGCCGCCATGGCCGCCGCCGGCTACGCGCCCGCGGTCAAGACCTTTTTCCTGTGCGAAGGCGTACTCAGTTACCTTACGCCGGAGGCGGCCGACGCCCTGCTCCGCTGGGTCGGCCGCGCCGCCCCGGCCGGCAGCAAGATCGTCTTCACCTACACCGACATCGGGGCGACCTTCACGGCGCAGGAGGCGCTGCAGGCGCGGCGTTTGCTGGCGACCCTGAGCCGGATCGGCGAGAACTTCCAATTCGGCCTCGCCCGCGACCAACTGCCGGCGTACCTGGGCGAGCGCGGGTTGGCCGTGGGCGAGGATGTCGCGCTCGGCGACCTCAACGTGCGTTATCTCGGGCCGGCCGTCGCCAAAGGTTCGGAGCGATCGCGCATCGCCGTCGCCGAAGTTGTTTGAGGGGTTGGCGCGGGCGCTCCATCAGCGCGCGATCTCGGCCGCGTTTGTGCGCGTGAGTCGAATAGGTCCCATGTGTCCTATGAGCCTCTTGCAAGAATGGCAGTTCGATAATCGGCATTTCGCGTGGACCTCTCCCCCGGCCACGCTCCGCGTGGCCGCGCCCCTCCCCGACGCAGGGCATAGGCTTTAGGATAAGGAGCGGCGACGCTTGGAAAAGCGGATTTGCCTAATCCTTTCTCGGCGGGCGCAGA
>CAZHPN010000178.1:0-12177 GCA_964534375.1 uncultured bacterium
CCGGTTTCCTTCACGGGCGGGCAATTCGAGGGCGTCATCGGCAAACGCGACATCACCATGACGCTCACGGCCAGCGACGCCGATCGCACGCTTGCCGGCAGTTTTCGGTACGAAGGCAAAGGCCGGCCCCTGCCCGTATCCGGCGCCTACGAAACCGACGGCCGATTCACGCTGGCGGAAAAAATCGACGGAAAAGTCGTGGCCGAATTCACCGGAACGGTCACATCGGACTCGTTATCGGGCGAGTGGCGCACTAAGAGCGGCAAGCGATCACTCGCCTTCCGGGCAACGCGTTCAGATTAAGGAATATCGCTCAGTTTTCAATCACGTATTTAGAATCATGGGAATTCTGGGAAGCCTGGGAAGCCTGGGAAATCTGTGAATCATGAAAAACCCAGGCCCGACGCCAACGACTGTCTCGTAATTCCCATCACTCCCAGAATTCCCATAATTCCAGTGGCGCGCCCGTCTTGCCGAGCTTCTCCTATTGCGCTTGGCCTCGTTTTTTCCTTTTTCCTTTTTTTTCCTTCTTCCTTCCCTACTTCCTCAGCATCCGCACCCGCTCTTATTGTTCGCCGCGGCGTGTCCGGGGTGCGGCGTCGTGTCGTCGTCCGCGTTGTCGTCGTCGGCGGTGTCGTCGTCGTCATCGTCATCTGTCGGGCTGGTCGGATACGCCAGGTTGGAAATCGGCGACAACAGATTGGCGGTGTCGATCGTGCGCAGGGCGAAGACTTTCGCGCCGGCGGCCGTGACGACGGCGGCGGCCGCGGTGCCGCCCGGCTGCGGCTTCGGCGCGTCGGCGGCGACGGCGGCCGTCTGCCAGACGTTCGGGTCGCGCAGATTGGCGCTCGCATCCGTCGCATAACGAATGTCATAGGAAGCGGGCACGCCGCAGCGGCCTTCGTCGCCGGGCGCGGTGAAACGCAGGTCGAACGAAGTCGCGTCGCCGGTCGTGAACGCCTGCAGATCGGTCGTCATCACCGGCGGCGTCGCGTGGGCGCCGTAGAAGCCGCTGTTGTAGGCGTCGTGGTGGAAGCGCATCCAGTCGCCGTTTGGTTCAATGCCGTTGCACTCCGGCCCTTGCGTCCGCCACGCGTACAGCCGGCCTTCGTGGGTGAGCGTCACAACTTCGACGAAGCCGTCGCCGTCAATGTCGCCGACCACGGGGGTGCCGGTCGTCCAACCTTGGTTGTATTTGGGCCAGCCCGCCGCCTCCTGCTGCTGACTGTCGACGGCGTGGATCAGGTAGCCGCCGCTGCCGGCGATCATCCTGGGTTGCCCGGAGCCGTCGACCTGGGCGACGAGCGGATTGACGAAGAAATTGATGTCTTCCAGATGCTGGACCATCTTCGCGCCGGCGATCGGCGTATCGACCCGCCAGGCGGCGACGTCGAACGATTCCAGATAAAACGTTTTTTTCGAATCCTGAAGGAAACCGACGGTTGGGAAGAAGTACCAGGGGATTCCCGAGTCGTCGAAGCGCGCGAACGAGCCGCCGCCGGTAGAGGCGATGTTCAGGCCGGCGCCCAACTGCGTGACCGTGGTTGCGCCGCCGTCCCAGGAGATCATTTGCGGGAACCAGAAGAACGAGCCGACGCCGACCAGCAACTGGTCGTTTTGCATCAGCGCCGCAGGGCTCGACGTCGAGCCGATCGTCACCGGCGGAATCGGCAGCGAGTTGCCGAGCGGGGCGAGCGGCGTGGCCGGCCAGCCGGGCAGGAAGGGGCCGTTGGAATTGAGCATGCCGTTCCAATAAACGGCGTACACGCGGCTGGTCGGCAGCAGGCCTTCGTTGCAAGTCTCGGTCGTGGCGACGATCACCGCCGGGTGGCCCGAAATGTCGGGATTTTGGTAATTGCTCGGGGCGAGAATGCCCACGGCCGGCGTGCCGAGCACTTCCGCCGGGCCGTTGCTTTCACAATACTTGTCGGGCGTGACCAGGCCGGCGGCCTGCGACGAATCGAGCTTCACGGGCCAGCCGGGCTCGAGCGCGACCAGGGCTTTCGAGCCCTCGGGAACCGGTTTCCACGCGTAGATCTTCTGATCGTTGGAGGCGGCGATGATCTCGAGCACGCCGTCGAGGTCCAGATCGGCTAGCACGGGGCTGGCGAGGAATCCGTTGCCGTGGCCGTAACTGAGCGCCGTGCTGTTGTCCGGCGCGTCCGCCGACACCGGGAAGCCTTGCAGGAACGGCCCGCCGGCGTGGTTGTTGCCGTCCGGATGCACTACGTACACCTTGCCGTACCAGGTGGCGACAACGATGTACGGCACGCCGTCGCCGAACAACTGGCCGACCGCGACGGAGGCGATCACCGTGTCCGGCCACCGCCCTTCCTCAGGCAGCAGCACCGGAAAACCCGGCGCCGGGGCGAATTCGCCGGTCGTGGGGTTGCGTTTGTAAACCTCGACCGTCGAATGCGCGGTGGCGAAAATGATTTCCAAGCCGCCGTTGTTGTCGCCGTCGAGGTCATACAGCAAGGGGCTCGACTCGCCCGAGGCGCCGATCTCGATCGGGAAGCCGGGCAACAGGCCGGTGGTCGGGCTGTCGTCGATGTGCCAGCCGATCGCCTTGCGCGCCTCGCCGAGCACTTTCTGACCGTCCGCCTGATACCACGCCTGAACGCGCACGGTGACCGTGAAATCGTTGATCTTGGCGGGTATGCGGCGCAACCAGGCGTCATTGACGTATTTCAACGGCTGGACCGTCGCCAACGTGCCGTTCGTCTGCGCCGTGCCCGAGCCGGTCGTCACCGTGACGAACTCCGCGTCGAGCGGCTCGACGCCCAGCCCGATCTGGACGGCGTATTGATACGCCCGGCCGCGCGCATTGACCTGGCCGACGACGTCGAAGGTCGGCGTCTGCGACGGGTCGATGGTCTGCCACCACAGCGGCTCGGTGATCCGCACGTCGGGCGGAATATGTTGCGGCGTGCCGAACAACGGGTCGCCGAGGGCCTGGAGCGCCGATTTCGCGTTGGCGCGGCCATAGCCGAAGTTCTGGCCCCAGCCGACCTGGCAGCCGCCCAGGTTGAAGGCGAAGCAGTTGCTGGCGATGTTGTCGGCGGTCATGTTCAACAATTCGCGGACTTCGCCGGGCGTCAGCTTCAAGCCCAGTTGCTTGGCGTACGAAATGAGCAGGCCGGCCATGCCGGCGGCGTTGCCCGTCGCGGTCGAGGTGCACTGGTCGGAGCTGAAACTGGCCTGAATGCTGGCGCCGTAGTTGGTGCAATAGCTTTCGACAAAGGCCAGCATCGACAGATTGACCGGCCCGAACAGTTCGACCGGCGGAATCGGGAAAATGGCCTTCAGACTGTAAACGTCCTCGCCGGCGCCGGGGTAAATGTGCTGCATTCCCAGTTCGTCGCCGGACGCCACGACGATGAAAATGCCGGCGTTGTACGCGTCGATGAAGGCCTGTTGCGCTTCCTCGCTGAAATTGTAGGCGCCGGCGGCGATGACGATGATGTCCGCGCCGATCATCCGGGCGTAGTCGACCCCCGCGGCCATCGTGTTGAACTCGTCGACGACCGCGTCGCCGACCCGCACCATCAACACGGAGCAATCGGGGCAGGTTCCGGGCCGGCTGCCCTGGCCGTTGTCGGCGATCTGGACGGCATCGCGGGCGATGCCGCCGCCGTGATCGCCCTCGGGAAAGCTGTCGACGCCCAACGGCGTGTTGACGTTGCGGAACATGTCCCAACCGCTGATGTCGTTGACGAAGCCGTTGTGGTCGTGGTCGACGCCATCGGAGAAGGCGGCGAAAACGTCCGCCAAATCGACGTAGGTTTGGCCGTCGACGCGCCCCACGCGCGGATCGTTGGCGTAATCCTCGACGCTGAACTTGCCGTCGCCGTTGCAATCCCAGTTCGGGCACGGCGTGCCGTTGGCGTCCTCGGGTTGCGGCAACTCGCCTTTGTTTAAGTAGATGTTGTTCAGCAAACTCGTGTCGGTGAAGTTGGCAAAGCCGTCATCGAGCACGACGATCAGCGTGCTCGGATCGCCGGTCGTGATTTTCCAGGCCTCGGTCACCGACATGCCGGGAATGTAATTAATTTTGGTGGGATCCGTCTGCTCGGGGTTTTCCGGATTGAAGCCGTAGAGGCAGGCGGCCCCGCTCAGAGTGATGTCGCCCGGCGCCAGAATGCTGAGGTTGTTGGGAATGTTGACGACGAATACGCCGAGCGACGGCAAGGCGCCGGTGAAGGCCCCGCCGTCGACGTCGCGCAACGCGGCGGACAGCGCGACCTGCAAGCGGCGGCCGAAGACGAAATTCCCGCCGGTCGGCGTGAAGGTCAACGTGTCGTTGGCGACGTTCGTTTGGCCCAGGGTCGACGTGCCCGGGACCGCGACGGAAGTGCGCAGGTTGGTCACGGTCACCGGGTTGGCGCCGACGGTGCTCGGGTTGAGCGACTGGTCGAACACCAGAACGAGCGGCTCATTGTCCTGGACGACGAAGCGATTGTAATTCGGCTCCATCGATACGACCGAAAACGCCTGCGCGGCTTGCGGCGCCAGCCACACGGCTGCCAGAACGCATGCACCTAGCGAGAAAACGCGACCGAACTTCATGAGTCCGCCTCCGACTGTGAAGCGAGAAAGAAACCTTGACCGCGCGACTTTATCACGGCTTGCCGTCGCGCGCCACACTTGACCGGCGCCCGTGAAACAACAAAGATGCCGCAACAACGAGGCGGCTTATTCAACGCGGGTAAACATCATGGCGCACAAGAGCATCGATTTCCTCGGCCACAAAGCAGTCGAATTGACCACGCCGGCGCTGCGGCTGGCTGCGGTGTACGAGCACGGGCCGCGAATTGCGTTTTTCGGCGCGCGCGAGGGCGAGAACCTGCTGCATTGGGAACCGCACCAACGTGGGCGCAAAGACTGGGATTTGATGGGCGGCCATCGCGTCTGGATCACGCGGCCCGGCGCCGACGAGAGCGAAGAGTCGTATCGTCCCGACAACGGGCCGGCCGCGGTCGAAACCGCGGGCGACGGTTTCACGCTGACCGGCGCGCTCGACCCGCTCAACGTGACGCGGCGCGGGTTTCGCGTGCGCGTCCTCGGCGAACGCACGGTCGAAGTCGATAACTTCCTGATCAACGAAGGCGACATGCTCTACAGTGGCGGCCTCTGGGCGCTGACCTGCACCGCGCCGCGCGCCGGCACGCGTTACGCCGCGCCGCTCGGCGACGGCTCGCGGTGGGACAATTTCCACATGGTGTATTTCAAGCGCTGGGCCGGAACCGAAGCGCTGGTTGACGATCCGCAGTTCCGGCTGACGGAAGATCTGCTGCTGATCGAGCCGCGCGGCCGCGTCAACAAACGCATGCTGCTCGCGCCCTTCGGCGCGATGGCGATGAGCGACCCGGCGCGCGGCGTGACCTTCGCCAAGCGCGTCGCCTACGAGCCGCGCGGCGCGTATCCGCTTGGGACGAATCAGGCGTATTACATCGGCCCCGACAATTTCATGGTCGAGATGGAAACCATGGGTCCGGCCGCGACGGTCAAACCCGGCGAGGCGCTGCACCACGTCGAAACCTGGACGCTGCGCGCCGGCGCGCTCGCCTTCGCCGACGCGGCCGAGGTTTTGGATCTGTTCTAAATCGACGTTTTCTGAAAATACTTCTCGAACGCCGCCTGCCGCTCCGCGTCCGCATTGTGGTCGAAATAGAAACTGCGGAACCACGCATAATCCCGCGCGGCTTCGTCTCGGTTCGTGCCGGGCAACAGCGTGAGATAGCGATCGAGATAAGCCTCGAAATCGACGAATTCCACTTCCGGCGATATCCGGCGAATCGCTCGCATCAGGTTCCGCTCGTAGATCACGATTTCCCACGTGTTGCTGTTGTAGCCGGGAATTTGCAGGCGCGTCAGCGATTCGCGCTCTCGCGGCTGATACGGAACGTTGTAAACAAAATGCGTGCGCCGCGCGATCAGATCCGCCAACAGCGCTGTTTTCTCGTGGCCGACGAATCCGCTGCGCGCAGCCAAGGCGCGCCGGCTGATGGCGATATCGGTCAACCCGTGTATATCGACGACGCGCAAGTGCGAATAATATCCCAATCGCCCGATCCCGGCGGCGGCGACCGTGGGAGAAAGGCCGCGGTTGACGAACAGACGGCGGAGAAAGACCGGACCCCGGCTGCGGGCGTCGTTAATCGAAAGTTCGCCCGGGTCGGCAAAAAATAGTTGACGCAGACCATCGAAGCCGATGCGATACCCTTGGCAATTGTCGGCCACGTGCCCGCGTTCGCAAGCCGCCAGCGGCGCGGCGCCGTGCGCCGTCGCCAGCAGCAGCCCGGCCGCGGCATAGCGCGCCCAGGGCGCCCGCCAGACGCCTTTTCCGGTGCGCCGGTGCGGCAGCGAATACACGGCCTCTTCCGCCGCGAGCAGCAGCAGCGGCGCGACGACGACCAGAAAACGGCCGTACATGAAATCGCCGCCGACGCTGACTACGTAAAACGTATGCCACGCGATTGCGCCGACGGCGAAAACGCGGAAACGCGCGGCTTGCGGCGTGGCGGCGGGTCGAAAAACCCACGTCAGAATCAGCAGGGCGGCCACCCAGAAATGCGCGCCCAGGTAAAACGACGCCGCGTAAAACAGCCCCTGCGAAACGTACAAATCGCCGACCGACTTGGCGTAAAAAGTCGCCGGCAGCAGCGAGCCGTAATACGCGAGTTTCCCAACCGCATAGAGCGGATAAAGCGCGGCCGGCGCGGCGAAGCAGAGCAACCCGCCCTGCCCGTAGGGCTGGGCGACCTCCTCCGCCTCGACGCGAAAAAGGCCCGGCAGCCGGCCGGACGCGAGCGCGGTGAACGCCGCGACGACGTGGAAAATGAAGGCGTCGGGCCGCATCAGCGTCGCCAGGACAAAGCACAGGCCCGAACCGAACAAGCGGCGCGGCGTCGGCCGGATGACCAAAAGATACAGGCCCAAATTCACCAGCAGGCTGACGGCCATCGTTTCCATGCCCGAGGTGGCGAATTCGTAGAATGTCTCCTGGACCGCGAGCAGGAACACAGCCAGCGGCAAGCGGAGCCGGCTGTCGCCGGGGCGAACGAACGCCTCGGAAAACGCCGCGACCACGAGCAGGTTGGCGACGAAACACAGCAACGACAGCGACAGCGCCACGGCGGGCGCCGGCAGAGTTTGCAGCCGAAGCAAAATGGCGATGAGCAGCGTCCACAAGAAGTTCGTGTATCCTTCGACGCGATCGCCGAAGTTGAAAACGAGGCCGTGACCCTCGGCGAGATTCCGCGCATAGCGAAATGAAATAAAGGCATCGTCGACGATCGAGGCGTTGGCGACGGCAAGATACAAGCCGAGAAAAACGACGGCCCCTGCGGCGAAGCGCTCGATGGTTCGGTTTTGTCGTGCGGTCAGGCCGTGCAATGACGGCACGCGCGACCAGAGGAAGCCAAGCACAGCCGGGACGACCGCCAACAACGCTATCGCGCCGCGAATGTCACGGACGTTGCTTAGATAGACGACCAACAGATCGCCGTACTGGTGATAGTAGTGCATGATTGGCCCGCTGGGCGCTCCGCAGCCTCCGGTTTCCGCATTCAGATGAATTTCTCGGCGTTCGCCCGATCATAGGAAAGGCCGTCAGGACGCGCAACCGCGGCGCGACCGGGCCTCGTTCAACAACGCCCGGCGCGACCTGAAATCTGCAAATCGACTCGGCGTCGGCGCCGATCCGCTATCCGACGCCGGCGTTTTTCATGGTCAGCAACCGCACCCGCTGTTGCCGGTCGAACTCGACCTGCTGGGCGTCGCGTCATCATCGTCGTCGCTGGGCGACGCGTCGTCGTCGGTGGTCGTGTCATCGTCGCTCGGCGAGGCGTCGTCGTCGCTCGGCGAAGCGTCGTCGTCGCTGGGCGACGCGTCGTCGTCGCTGGTGTCATTGTCGTCGTTGTCGTTGTCGTCGTTGTCGTCATTGTCGTCGTTGTCGTCATTGTCGTCGTCGTCGTCGTCGTCGTCGTTGTCGTCGTTGTCGTTGTCGTCGTTGTCGTCGTCATCGTCCGCAGCGGCGCACGCATGACCGACGCAAATCTGGCCATTGTTCGTGCAGTCGACGCATTCGGCCCCGCCGCCGCCGCAGAGCGCATTCAGCGTGCCCCGACGGCAAACGCCGTCCACGGTGCAGCAGCCGTTCGGACAACTCGTCGCGTTGCAGGCCACGCAGTTGCCGGCCACGCACGCCGAATCGGTCGCCGCGCAGTTCGCGCACAGGGCGCCGCCCGTGCCGCAGGTTTGTTGCAGCGTGCCCGACACGCAAATGCCCAGCGAATCGCAGCAGCCGTTCGGACAAGAGCTCGAGTCGCACAAGGGCGGGGTTCCCGGCTGGCATGCTTGGTTGGTGCAGAGATCCCCGTTGTTCGTGCAGTTTTGACACGCGGCGCCGTCCGTGCCGCAGCGATCGTTGTCCGTTCCGGTCAAGCAGACGCCGTCCGCGTTGCAGCAACCGCCCGGACAGGTCGTCGCGTTGCACGGTTGGCAGGCGAAGTTGTAGCAAAGATCGCCGTACAAGAAGGAGCAGCTGACGCACGCGTCGCCGACCGGTCCGCACTCGTTATTCGCGGTCCCGGGATGGCAATCCCCGGTGTTCGGATCAGTGCAGCCGTTGCAAACGCACGCCGCGCCGTTGCAGGTTTCGCCGGTGGTCGAGCAGTCGACGCACAGCGCTCCGCCGGTTCCGCATTCGCCGTTGTTGGGCGGCGTCACGCAGACGCCGTCGGTCGTGCAACACCCAGTTGCGCAGTTAGACGCGTTGCAGACCGGCCGGGCCGCCGTCAGATTGCCCGGCGCCAGAAAAATAACCAACAGCGCCATTAACAACGTTGCGGCGGTCGCCGCGCCGAGCATTCTCCCGTTCATTCGATCCTCCTCGTTGAATGCAACTCCGCGTTTAGATAACCTATTTTGGCCATTCCGCCTTCCGAATGCAAGCTTTTTCCCTCGCAAAAAGGCCCCATTTCGGATTGCGGATTGCGGATTGCGGAATGAACCGGCGCGGGGTCTGCGTGGTTTTATCGCGCCCGGTTGGCGAACGGGCATGGCGCCGAAAATCCCGTGAGTCCCATTGGTCCCAAACGTTGCAGCGCGGCCGCAGAAGACGTAAGCTTCTGGCAAAGAGGGCGTCGAACAACATGGCGCAGAAAGTTGACGATTTATTTCTCGCCGAGATCTCCGGCCGCCTGGCCCGCGAGTTTCAGCCGGAGTGCATTATTCTGTTCGGCTCGCACGCCTGGGGCGTCCCGACCGAAGACAGCGACATCGACTTGCTCGTCATTCTCTCCGACAGCGAAGAACGCCCGGCGCAACGAACGGCGCGCGCCCATCATTGCATGGAAGGCCTGATGATGCCGTTCGACATCCTGGTCAAAACCAGGGCCGAAGTTGATCGCACGGCGCGCGTCCGCGCCTCACTCATGCGTCAGGCGCTCGAAGAAGGCCGGGTGATTTATGCCGGAGAGCGACAAGATCGAGTTGGTTCGAGCCTGGCTAAATAAGGCCCGGCACGATTTGAAGTCCGCGCAACGCCTTGGCGCGGGCGCCGATCCGCTTTACGACACAGCCGTATTTCATTGCCAGCAGGCGGCAGAAAAAGCCGTCAAAGCGTGTCTGGTCTTCTACGACCAAGTGTTCGGCAAAACCCATGACTTGCGGTTGCTGATCGAAGTGGCTGCGCGTTCGCAACCGGCATTAAGGAAATTCTACCGTTGGCGGAACAGTTGAATATGTACGCGACGACGTTCCGTTATCCGGGTGATTCCCCGGACCCAACGAAGGATGAATTCGACTCGGCGTTTCACGCGGCGGAAAAAATTCTCGACTTTGTTTTGCGACTGCTGCCGCCCGAGGTGCGTCCGCCGGCCGAGAAACTGCCTTTACGTTTCTAGCGCACGGACACCTGTGTTAACGTATCGCTTCGGCGAAAATGAGAAAAATCTGTTGACTTGGAGGATTTCACATGGCACGCAAAGACCATCGCCCTGATGTGTTGGAAGGGGCGCCGTTGCACTACGCGCCTGTCAACGAGCAAGGCGTCGTGTTCTTGTTTTCTCATCTCGCGAAGAGATTTCGCATGCGAGTGGAGGAAATCAGACAGGGCCTTCCCGATTGCGTCGCCTACGAGAAAACCTCCACTGGCGAGCGAAAGGTTCGAATTGAATTCGAACACAAGTCAAGTTCATTCAAAACGCATCGCCATCCGGCGCGCGGATGCGATTGCATAGTGTGCTGGGAGCATGACTGGCCGGACTGCCCGAAACGCCTGAGGGTTATTGAACTTCGAAAGGAATATGGTCTGGGTTTCAAGATTTGGATGCAACCGGCAGTTGCTTCGGAGCAGTACCAGCTCGATGAAGACCGGACCCGGTGGCTCACTCGACGCAGCGCCCATATTGGCGATCTGATGGTGATGTATCGGTGCGTTCCGGAGAAATGCATACGGGAGTTGTTTGTGCTGTCGTCCCTGTTAACACGAGAACACGTCGATCAGACTTGGAAACATGGCATCGGGTTTTTTGGCGACCTTCGCTGCGTATGCCGGCTAGAATCGCCGGTATTCCTGGAGGACATGCAATCGCACCGTATTCTGCGGACATCCGGATTTATCAGGGGGAATATGCAGGGCAATCGTGACGTCACGCAATATTGGCCGCACCTCTACGACTTGATTGTGAAACGCAACCCAAAAGCTCGTCTCGCTCTGCAAAAATATTCGCCGGAACGGCTCGACATTCGATAATTGCACGCCGATTCAATCTACAGCCGACACGCTGCCGACAATTTGCCCGCTCGATTTCCTCGTGCTAAGTTGCGCCCGTTCCCGGCGGCGCGACCGCCGTCCACGAGGAGGAAAGTTATGGACTGGGGCATGCAAAACCGCTTGGCGCGGATCATCGACCCGAAAGACAACCGTTGCGTCATGCTCGCCGTCGACCACGGCTATTTTCAGGGGCCGACGACGGGCCTGGGCCAGCCGCGCCCGCTGTTCAAGGGGCTGATCCCGCACGCCGACGCGTTGATGCTGACGCGCGGCCTGCTGCGCCATTGCGTCGACGCCGGCCAAGCGCGCGACATTCCGATCGTGCTGCGGTCGTCCGGCGGCGCGAGCGTCTTGTCGGAACTGTCGCACGAAGACATGACCGTCGACATCGAGGACGCCGTCCGGCTCAACGTCGCCGCGCTGGCGATGTCGGTTTACGTCGGCGGCCCCGGCGAGCGCGGCACGCTGCTGGCGTTGTCCAAGGCCGTCAACGCCGGCGAACGGTACGGCATCCCCGTGCTGGCCGTCACCGCGGTCGGCCGCGAGATGGTCCGCGACGTGCGCTACCTCTCGCTCGCCAGCCGCATCGCCGCCGAACTCGGCGCGCGCATCGTCAAGACCTATTACTGCGACGACTTCGAAAAAGTCACCACGACCTGCCCCGTGCCGGTCGTCATCGCGGGCGGCAAGAAGCTCGAGCCGAAAGACGCGCTGCAACTCGCCGCGAACGCCATCGCCGGCGGCGCGGTCGGCGTCGACATGGGCCGGAACATTTTCCAGAGCGATTCGCCGGTGGGCATGATCAAGGCCGTCCGCGCCGTGGTGCACAAAGGCGCGCGGCCGGACGAGGCGCTCGGGATCTACGAAGACCAAAAAGCGCGGGAATTCGCCCGCGCGAAGTAGTGATCCGTTTTTTTTGACAGGACCAACAGAGCCTGCCCCCGCGAAGGCGGGGGATCAACCGGATCAGGAGGATCGGGTTCTCTGAGTTCGAGAACGTAGACACGGGCTCTCGCATCCCGAGTCCCGAATCCCGACTCCCGAATCCCGAATCCCGAATCCCGCGGGTGAACGATGCGCGTTGCAATGTACTTCAGCAACCGGGACGTCCGGCTGACCGAACGGCCGACGCCGACCATCGGGCCCGGCGAACTGTTGATGAAAATTCACGCGAGCGGCATCTGCGGCTCGGACGTGATGGAATGGTACCGGCGCGACAAGGTGCCGCTCGTGCTCGGGCACGAGGTCGCCGGCGAGGTGGCCGAGGTCGGCGCCGGCGTGACGCGGTTTGCCGTCGGCGACCGCATCGTCGTCAGCCATCACGTGCCGTGCAACACCTGCCTGCTGTGCCGCCGCGGCCATCACACCGCCTGCGAAACGCTGCGCCGCACCAC
>CAZHPN010000179.1:0-7320 GCA_964534375.1 uncultured bacterium
GCGTCGGCGCTCCCGGCAAGTTCCGTCGCCGACGGGGGCGTCGGCGCTCCCGGCATCTCCGAAGTGGCTGGCGCCTAGTTTCGGAACGCCTTGCTTAGGATTGAAATATCATTCCGCATAATGCAGAACCGTTCCGTTCCGGCCGACCGCGAAGACGTCCGTCGCGGAAACGCCCCAGACGCCGTAGAGTTCCGCGTTCGTGCCGCTGCTCATCGGCGACCACGCCGCGCCGGCGTAATGCACGATGGCGCCGCCGGCGCCGACGGCGAAAACGGACGACGCGGAAGCGCCCCAGACGCCGTTCAGATTCAACTTCGCCGGCGCGCCGCTCATGACGGACCACGACCCGCCGGCGTAGCGTTCGATGCCGTCGGCGTTGGCGCCGCTGTCCCACCCCACGGCGAACACGTCGGCGGCGGAGCTGCCCCACACGCCGTACAAAGCGGCGTCCGTGGCGCCGCTCAGCGCCGACCACGCGGCGCCGTCGTAGTGCAGAATCGCGCCGGAACTGCCGACGGCGAAGACGTCCGCGGCGCCGGTTCCCCAAATGGCGGACAGGTCGGCGGTCGAGTTGGCGGTCATGGGCGACCAGGCGGCGCCGTCATATCGCAAAATCGCGCCGGCATCGCCGACGGCGAACGCGTCGGCGGCGCCGGTTCCCCAGACGCCGGCCAATTCCGCCGGCGAGCCGCTGGGCATCGCCGTCCAGGCGGCGCCGTCGTAGTGCAGGATCGCGCCGGCGTCGGGGGCGGCGAAGCCGACGGCGAAGACGTCGGCGCCGGAGCGGCCCCAGACGGCGAACAACACGGTCGTCGGCGGGGCGGGCATCGACGCCCACGCGGCGCCGTCGTAGTGCACGATCACCCCGGCGCTCGGCTGGTGATATCCGACGGCGAACACGTCGGCGGCGGAGCTGCCCCAGACGCCGTAGAAATCGGTCTTGGTGTTGCTGGTCAGCAACGTCCAGGCCGGCGAACTATCGTCGTTGTCGTTGTCGTCGTCATCGCCGGCCGGCGAAAAATCGTCGTCGGCGCGGCCGACGCTGCCGGCGCCGCCGGCGCCGCAGGCGAGGGCGGCGAAAGAGAATAGCAGAGAGACGATAAAGATTTTCCGGACAGCCGCAGATTGAGCAGATTTGCGCCGACGCCCGGGCCGCGAATGGCGTTCGACGGGGCGCAACCCGTCATGGCCCGTGCCGCAGCGGCGGCCATCTGCGTTCATCTGCGGCGAAAAGACCGTTGGTTGCGGCCCGAAGGGTCGCGCGGCATTTAATATGCTCATGCCCTTTCACCCCTACGCCAACGGTTCGGCGGCGTCAAGAGAGAGCGGTAAGCGGTCGGCGGTCAGCGGCCGGCGCCCACCGGCCGCGGCCCGCCGCCGACCGAGCCTCCGGCAAAAATCCCTGGCGGCGATTGACGGCGCGGCGGTCGTCATATTTAATTCGCGCGTTCGACGGCTTGTTCACCGGGCCGAAAAGAGCACAAACACCAACGATCTTTACGATGCGGAGGGAAAAGGACATGAGAAAATATTATTTCCTGGCGCTGACGGCGGCGCTGTGCGCGGGTCTCGCCGTGGCGGCCGCCTGCGGCAGCAAGGGCACGACCAACAACTACTACCTCGTCGACGACGACGCCTCGCCCACGGACGACGACGCGGCGCCGGACGACGATGACAACGACGACACGTCGCCCGCGGACGACGATGACGACGACGACTCGACGCCGGCTGACGACGACGACGATGCGGCCGGCTGCGAGACGGCCGGATATACGCAGTGCACGGGGAAGGTCACGTCGGACGAAACGGCCTGCCGGGCGAACTGCACCGGCCGCGAATGTCAAGTCGCGGATTGCGCGTGGACGTGCGGCGAGCAGGCGCTGACCCAATTCGTGGCGTGCGGCAAGCAATTCAATTGCGACACCGGGCTCGCCCGCGCCCAGTGCGTGCACACCTGCGCGCAGGCGGCGGAAAACTGCCTGGCGCCGCTCACTACGTGCACGGCGGCGCGCGCCACGCGCTGCGACCGCGATTACAATAGCTGCGTCGCGGCGTGTCCCGCGACGGGGAGCGAGTGAGGAGTTACGAGTGACGAGTGACGAGTGACGAGTTGCAACGAGTTGCCGCTCGCGGGGCGGCCCGCGGCCGCGCGTCGTGCGGCCTTTCCTGATAAAAAGAATGCGGCACGAACGCAATGTCGTCATTTCGGGGCGCGGGAAACCGCGCCTTTTCGAGTTGTTGATGTCAAGTTCGCAGTCGGTTGATGTCAAGTTCGCAGTCGGTCGATGTCAAGTGCGCAGTCGCGCGGGGCGGGCGGACGGCCCTTGTCGATTTGTTGATGTCAAGGCGTAAGAATGCGCGACGGGGGCGGGCGGCCCTGCGGCATGCGGATGGCGTGGATGATTGCGCCGGGCCTAGGGGGTTGCCCCAGGTTGCAATCGCGCGGGCCGTCAGCCCGATGAAATGGCGATGATGGCGTGGATGATTTCGCCGGGCCTAGGCGCTTGCCCTCGTCGGCAAGCGCGCGGGCGGTTGGCCCTTTTCGATGTCAAATCAGCGCTCGCAACTCGTAACTCGTAACTCGTAACTCGTAACTCGCAACTCGCAACTCGCAACTCCCAACTCGCCACTCCCCGAGTCCTCGGTCTGAGAACAAGCCGCCCCCCGCAGCGCTTCGCTCTCTAATATCTCGCTTGCGTCCACCATCCGGTAATCGGTATCAGATATGCCTCGCTCGGGACGTCCTGCAACGGGCCGCCGTCCAGAGGCCGTATTTTTCTCGGCTTTGTTTTCAAGCGGATATATCCGACAATGACGGAATCCTTGCTGGCGCACAAAACTAAGTCGTCGTCTCTTATCGGGATGGTTGCGTCGCATTCGAATGCGCGTGGTTCGATCCTGAAGACAAACGCCATATCGCTTTCCCCCCGTTCGTGTAAGTTGGACCCGTCGAAAACAGGTTTTTCCCTGCGGGGGGCGGCTTCGCCTAGAATGGACTCGATGGGAATGTGCAGTGCAGCGCAAATCTGCATGATGGAACCGGTCGGCACGTCGCTGCCGCGCTTGAACCATTTGTTCACGGTAAAGTAGTTAATGTTCACCGCGCGGGCGAACGGCGCGATCTTTCCGCGGTAATCGCGGTCGATAATCTTCTGCAACTCGTCAAGAACACGTGTCATTTCAACACCTTACAAAAAAATGAACATGGGTCCATAAAAAGCTTGACATTCGTGGACGCCTGTTCAATACTTGCTTCAACAGTTCGCCAATTGCACAAGGCCAAAGCGATGACGGCAACCGCTCGAACTGAAGTTCATTCCGGAAAAGAACCAACGACCGTGAACAATAGTACACGCATTTTTTGCGGCGTCAAGCGGTTTCCGCTTTTTTTTGCAAGAGCGCCTTTCCCGGCGCGATCTCTTTCTTCTGTAAGAGCGCCTTTCCAGGCGCGATCCGAATCATCTGTAAGAGCGCCTTTCCAGGCGCGATCCGAATCATCTGTAAGAGCGCCTTTCCAGGCGCGATTTCTTTTTTCTGTAAGAGCGCCTTTCCAGGCGCGATCGAAGATATCGCACCCGGAAGAGCCTGCCCCCGCGAAGGCGGGGGGTGCTCTTACCGGCCGGATCGATCATCAACAATGGACAAGGTGACGCCATGAAAGAAATGTCACAATTCGCGGCGCTGCCCGCAGACTTGCAGCAGGAACTCGCGCGGGCGCTGTGCGGCGCGGCGAAATGGGCGGTGCGGCGCGACATCGTCGACCGGCCCCTGCGGGCCTTGCTGCTGGCCGTGCTGCACGAGGACCTCTTCACCGACCTGTTCAACGACCGCGCGAACGACGCCGACATCGAGGCGCTGGCCCGCGCGGGTTTGCTGGAGATTCCCGAGCATCCGGACAACGCGGCCCGGCGCGCGGAGGAACGCCACCGCGAGCGGCGCGACGCGCCGGCGGCGCGCCGAGCCCGCGACGAGGGGGTCGACTGATGCAGAACGAACACTGGCCACCGACCACGGGCCACGGGACACTCTGGTTGCTGTTCGCCGCCCTCGCGGCGGCTGTGATAATCGCCGCCAACATGGCGGGCGCGGATGATGCCTCGTTCCTTCGGCGCGGCAAGCGCCCCGGCGGCTGTAAGAGCGCCTTTCTAGGCGCGATCCGGCACAGCCGCGGGCGGCTGCGCCACACAAACAACGGAGGCGCCGGTCGCGGCGCGATCCGGCACAGCCGCGGGCGGCTGCGCCACACCAGGCAACGGAGGCGCCCGATGCGAATTCTTTATCCCATTTTCGCGGACATTTCCCGCAATCAGGCAGTCGTCGATTTTGCGGCGATGAAACGCGGCGGGATTGCGGCGGTGGCGATCAAGGGGGCGAACGGCGCCGGGCCGCCCGAGCCGCACTTCGCGGCGCGGGTCGCGGCGGCGAAGGCGGCCGGCCTGCAGGTGGGCGTTTACCTCTTCGGCACGGGCTTCCGGCCGGTGGCGGACCAGGTCGCCAACCTCGACGGCTTGCGCGGCGGCGACGGCAGCCTGGTTCCGATCTTGGATTTCGAGACGAATCCGGACGGCACGACGATGACCGCGGCGATGGCGGCGGAATTCGCGGCGATCTTTTACGCCCGGCACGGCTTTTACCCGGCGCTCTACCTGAACGAGGCGACCGCCGCGACGCTGGCCGCCGCACGTCCGCCGTCGCCCCTGCGGCCGTGTCCGCTGTGGGTGGCGCGGTACCCCGAGACGGCCGTCGCGGTGACCACGCTCGACGCCGACCGCGAATTGGCGGGCCTGCTCGGCGCCTGGCCCGGCGGCGTCGTCGCCTGGCAGTACTGGGGCGGCGAGGTCGGGCCGGAACCGCACGCCTGCCCGGGCGTCGCGGGCCCCTGCGATCGCAGCGTGTTGTTCGTCCCGCCGCAACAGGTCGCGGCGCTGTGGGCGCAACTGACGACGCCGCGAAACGGATTGCCAACCGCGAAGGGGATTTGGGGAAAAGGGGTTTAACCGCGAATGCACGCCGGAAGGAATGATTTTGAACCGCGAATGCACGCGAATGCACGCGAATCGGAACGGATCCGGCAAACCGGCCACCGCGAAGCCGAGCGATGGGAACCACGCGACCAGAGTGCAGGACATTTCATTGACGAATCATGCCGGATTCGCGTGCATTCGCGTGCCTTCGCGGTTCCATTGCCGAAATCATTTGCGGTTCCATTGCCCGAATCATTCGCGGTTCCATTGCCGAAATCATTCGCGGTTCCATTGCCCGAATCATTCGCGGTTCCCGTTCAATCGTTAACCCGCGCCGCGAGGCGCATCACAGGAGGCTCCGATGGAATATCTCAAAACCGCTTGGGACTTTTACCTCGCCATCAAAGACAGCGTGAAAGAGAAGACGTTCGACAAGCAGGCCTTCGGCCAGCTCCTGGGCGACATCGCGGCCGACCTCGAAAGCGAGGCGGTGGGGCTGCAGGCGGCGAATTCGCCGTGGGCCGGCCTGATCGGCGCCGGCGGCGCGTTCCTCGGCGAGATCGGCGCGATGCTGGCGCAGTGACCGCCGGGGAAAGGGGACGTTAGCGGGGCCGGGCGCGGCCTGCCGAATCAGCCCGGGGAGCGCCGGCGTTTCGCCGCGCCGGCCATGACGCCGGCGCTCCCGCAGGGCGCAAAAGGAAGTGGGGGAAACATGGCGCGACATCGCAAAATCGATCCGAAGGTCTGGGGCGACGCGGTTTTTCGCAATCTGAGCCCGGACGAGAAACTGCTGTGGTTGTTCCTGTTGACAGGCCCGCATTATGGCGTTTTTCCGGGGCTCTTCGAACTGAGCAGCGCCGTCGTCGCCGAGAAGATCGGCTGTTCGGTCGAGTCGGCCGAGGCGACGCTGGCGAAACTCGAAACGGCCAAGAAGACGGGCCTGCCGATGCTGCAGCGCGACAAGGAGGCGCGCGTCATGTTTCTGCCGGCGGCGATGCGCTACAACCAGCCGGAGAGCCCCAACGTCGCCCTGGCCTGGGCGCGGTCGACCCACGAAATTCCGGAATGCCAGCTCGTGACCGAGGCCTTGAACGCGGCGGCGGCGTTTCTGCAGAGCGTCGGGGAGGCGTATGCGGACGCGTTTCGCCGGGGTCTGGCGGCGCCGTTGACCAAGAGCGCGGATCCGGAACCGGCCGCCGCGGCGGCCGACGCGCGCCCGAACAAGAACCCGACCGCGCGGCCGAGCAAGAGCCATGCCATCGCCGAAACGATCTGGCTCCAGCGGCAGAAAATCTACGTGCTCGCCAGAACTGGGATAACCCAGATCACCGAGGAACTCGTCCATCTCGTCGGCGACGAGGCGGCGCCCGTGGTCGTGCGCCTGGCCCGCGCGGGCGCGCTGAGCCGCTGGCGGGAGATGTCGACGGACGCGCTCGAACGGATTTATCAGCGCGACATTGCGAACGCGATGACGGAATCGGCCCCGGGGGGCGCGAAATGAGCTGGGATGAAGCGGGAGCAAGGCACGATCGACGAGCCTTTGGCGAAGGCCTGGCGCCGACCTTCGGCGAAGGTTCTCGAAAGCTTCGGGGAAGGTTTTCAGAACCTTCGGGGAAGGTTTTCGAAACCTTCGGGGAAGGTTTTCAAAACCTTCGGGGAAGGATTTCAGAACCTTCGAGGAAGGTTTTCGAAACCTTCGGGGAAGGTTTTCAAAACCTTCGGCGAATCAAGAGCAGGAGCAAGAGCAAGAACAAGAACAAGAAAATCGCCGCAGCGATTTGGCTTCGCCCGTGGAAGAGCTGCGGGGCCGCCCGCATGGGGTTGCCGCAACACCGGCAAGCGATCGTGAACCTGCACGGCAAAAACGTCACTGACGGGAAGGACGAAAGCGAAAGGGGGGCAACGGCATGAACCGGGAAGAGATGTTGACCGAGACCGGCCTGTTCTCCGCGTTCGATGCCCGGGAGTACGGCGAGGAACGCGGCTATTCGTTGTATGCGATTTTGCTGCCGGCGTGGGGCGCGGGGCTGCGGGACGACGCGTCGCTGCCGCTCGAGCCGCGCCGGCGGCGGCGGCGGCGGAAATTGCGACGGGTAAACGCGGCGGGCACGGAACCGCAGCGATATCGCTGCCACCGGCTGCGCTGCGACACCAGCGATCCGGAGACGTGCCGCCGGCGCCAGCGCGCCGCGATCGAGCCGTGCGACACGTGTGCGGAGGGACTGCGGCTCGAAGGCTGGGAGGCGGAGAGGTTGGGGAATGGGGAGGTTGAGAGGCTGGGGAATGGGGAGGTTGAGCGGCTGGGGAATGGGGAGGTTGAGAGGCTGGGGAATGGGGAGGTTGAGCGGCTGGGGAA